>NZ_JANEZT010000479.1 GCF_025403405.1 Frankia tisae | reverse complement strand
GGCCGTGGCGGGGCGGACACGCCGGGGCGAGGTGTCCGTACCATGGGCGGTGGCACGAACGTCGCCAGTGCCCGTCTGGCGGGCGCGTCGGCGTGCCTCGGCGCAGATCGGCGTGGCGGAGTTCCGCTGCGGCGTTCGCGTCACCGGTTCCAGCCGGCACCGTCCTTCGCACGGTGCCGTCGTCGTTGTTACGGGGTTGAGAGCCCCACGTCCGCCCCGGAGCGCCCCACCGTGTCCCTTCGTGCCGATCTTCGTAACGTGGCCATCATCGCCCACGTCGACCATGGCAAGACCACGCTCGTCGATGCCATGCTGCGCCAGTCCGGCGCCTTCGGCGAGCACGCTGAGCTCACCGACCGAGTGATGGACTCGATGGACCTCGAGCGCGAGAAGGGCATCACGATTCTCGCGAAGAACACCGCGGTCCGTCACGGCGACATGACGATCAACATCATCGACACCCCCGGCCACGCCGACTTCGGCGGCGAGGTCGAGCGCGGCCTGTCGATGGTCGACGGCGTGCTGCTGCTGGTCGACGCGAGCGAGGGTCCGCTGCCGCAGACCCGCTTCGTGCTGCGCAAGGCACTCGCGGCCCGGCTGCCGGTGGTGCTGGTCATCAACAAGGTGGACCGTTCCGACGCCCGGATCGCCGAGGTCGTCGACGAGGCCTACGAGCTCTTCCTCGACCTCGACGCCGACGAGGAGCAGATCGACTTCCCGATCATCTACTGCAACGCCAAGGCGGGCCGCGCCTCGACGACCCGCCCGGCCGACGGCGCGAGCCCCGACTCGCCGGATCTCAAGCCGCTGTTCGACCTGCTGCTGGAGACCGTCCCGGCGCCGTCGTTCGACCCGGACGCGCCGCTGCAGGCGCTGGTCACCAACCTCGACGCGTCCCCGTACCTCGGCCGCCTCGCGCTGTGCCGGGTGCACAACGGCACGATCAAGCGCGGCCAGCAGGCCACCCTGTGCCGCGCGGACGGCACCCAGCAGCGCGTCAAGATCAGCGAGATGCTGATGACCCAGGCGCTGGACCGGGTGCCCGCCGAGGAGGCCGGGCCGGGCGACATCATCGCCATCGCCGGCATCCCCGACATCACCATCGGCGAGACCCTCGCCGACCTCGACGACCCCCGCCCGCTGCCGGTGATCACCGTTGACGAGCCGTCGATCAGCATGACGATCGGCATCAACACCTCGCCGCTGGCGGGCAGGTCCGGCAAGAAGCTCACCGCCCGGCTGGTGAAGAACCGGCTCGACGCCGAGCTCGTCGGCAACGTGTCCATCCGCGTGCTGCCGACGGAGCGCCCGGACACCTGGGAGGTGCAGGGCCGCGGTGAGCTCCAGCTCGCCGTCCTCGTCGAGCTGATGCGCCGCGAGGAGTTCGAGCTGACCGTCGGCAAGCCACAGGTGGTCACCCGGGTCGTCGACGGCAAGGTGCACGAGCCGGTGGAGCGCCTCACCATCGACGCCCCCGAGGAGTTCCTCGGCACGCTCACCCAGCTCCTCGCGCTGCGCAAGGGCCGGGTCGAGCAGATGGTCAACCACGGCACCGGCTGGATCCGGCTGGAGTACCTGGTCCCCGCCCGCGGGCTGATCGGTTTCCGGACCGAGTTCCTCACCGAGACCCGCGGCACCGGCCTGCTGCACCACGTCTTCGACCGGTACGAGCCCTGGTTCGGCGAGCTGCGGACCCGGGCCACCGGCTCGATGGTTGCCGACCGCAGCGGGGTGGCCACCGGCTACGCGCTGTTCAACCTCCAGGAGCGCGGCACGATGTTCATCGGGCCGACGACGGAGGTCTACGAGGGCATGATCTGCGGCGAGAACTCCCGGGCGGACGACATGGACGTCAACCCGACCAAGGAGAAGAAGCTCACGAACATGCGCTCGTCCACAGGCGACGAGCTGGTCCGGCTCACTCCGCACCGGGTGCTCACCCTCGAGCAGGCGCTGGAGTTCTGCCGCGAGGACGAGTGCGTCGAGGTGACGCCGGGCTTCGTCCGACTCCGCAAGGTGGCGCTCACCGCCGGGGAGCGGGAGAAGCTGCGCTCCCGCCGCCGCTGACCTCCCGCGCGGGGTCGCCGTGTCCGCCTCGGGTGGACGTCGGCGGCCCCGCCGGGACGGGCCTGTGGCCGGGACGGGCCGTAGGGTCGGGATGGTGACATCTGCTACCACGCCGTCGGCCCCGTCCACCCCGCCGGCCGCTCGCCGGCTGATGTTCGTCCACGCCCATCCCGACGACGAGGTGATCTCCACGGGGATCGCCATCGCCTCCTACGCTGCGGCCGCGGACACCTCCGTCACCCTCGTGACCTGCACGTTGGGGGAGGAGGGCGAGGTGCTGGTGCCTGAGCTGACCAACCTGCGGGCGGACCGCGGCGACCAGCTCGGCGGCTACCGGATCGGCGAGCTCGCCGGGTCCTGCGCCGCGCTCGGCATCACCGACCAGCGTTTCCTCGGCGGTCCGGGCCGTTGGCGGGACAGCGGCATGATCGGCACCCCGGCCAACGACCACCCCCGCTGCCTGTGGCGGGCCGATCTGGCCGAGGCCACGGCCGAGCTGGTCCGGATCGTCCGTGACGTCCGGCCGCACGTGCTGGTCAGCTACGACTCGAACGGCGGCTACGGGCATCCCGACCACATTCGGGCCCATCAGGTGACCGCGCGGGCCTTCACCGACGCCGCCGACCCGGCGTTCGCCCCGGGCACCGGTGAGCCATGGCAGGTCGGGAAGCGTTACGAGACGGCGCTGCCCCGCTCGAGCGCGGTCGCGGGCTTCGAGCACTTTCGCGACTCCGACGACCAGGGCAACCCGTTCGCCGGCCTGAAGTCCGTCGACGACCTGGCGATGACGCTCGTCGACGACGCCGACATCACCGCCGAGATCGCCGCGCCCGAGTTCTTCGACGCCAAGATCGCCGCGATGCGGGCGCACCGGACCCAGATGGCCGTCGACGGTTTCTTCTTCGCCCTCGCGGACGGCATCGGCCAGCGGGCGTGGGGCGTGGAGCACTTCGTGCTGGCGGCGGGCACCCGCGGCCCCGGCGACGGGCCGGACGGCCGCGAGCGGGACCTGTTCGCCGGTGTCACCTTCTGACCATCGCGGGAATCGCGCCGGCCTGCCCGCCGTTGGTGCACATGTGCAGCGGTGTAACGCTGTAATCAGTGCACGCACGGGTGCAGGTCCGGGAGGTCGGATGCACGCCAGCAACGAGGGATTTCCCAGCCGGCCAGATGAGCCGCTGGACGCCTACTCGGCGATCGTCACCCGGGTCGCCGCCGCGCTGACCCCGTCGGTGGCCAGCCTGCGGGTACGGACGCAGCGCGGGGCCGGGGCGGGATCGGCCGTGGTGTTCACCGACGACGGTTTCCTGCTCACCTCGGCCCACGTCGTCGAGGGGCATCTCGGCGGCGGTGGCGCCCCGGTCGGGCTCGCCCAGTTCGCGGACGGGACGGAGCGCGAGTTCGACGTCATCGGCGCCGACCCGCTCTCCGACCTCGCCGTGCTGCGCGCCCGCGGGGCGACGCCGCGGGCCGCCCTGCTCGGCGACGCCGCCGGGCTTCAGGTCGGCCAGCTCGTCGTCGCCGTCGGCAACCCGCTCGGGCTGACCGGCAGCGTGACGGCCGGCGTCGTGAGCGCACTCGGCCGGTCGCTGCCGACCCGGGCCGGCTCCGCGGTGCGGGTGGTCGACGAGGTCATCCAGACCGACGCGGCGCTGAACCCGGGCAACTCGGGCGGCGCGCTCGGCACGGCCGACGCCCGGGTGGTCGGGATCAACACCGCCGTCGCCGGGGTGGGGCTGGGGCTTGCCGTCCCCGTCAACGCGGCGACCCGGAAGATCCTCGCCGCGCTCATGCGTTACGGGCGGGTGCGCCGGGCCTACCTTGGCGTGGCCGGGGTCCGGGTCCCGCTGCCGCCGGCCGTCGCGGAGCGCACCGGCCAGAGCCACGGTGTCCGCCTCGCCGAGGTGGCCGTCGACAGCCCGGCGGGCGGCGCGGGCCTGTTCACCGGCGACCTCGTGCTGTCGTTGGACAGGGTTCCCATCGTCACCCCCAGTGATCTCCAGCGGCTGCTGACGGAGGCCACGATCGGCCGCGCGGTGGAGCTGACGGTCTGGCGGCGCGGCGCCATGGTGGACGTCATCGTCGTCCCCCGGGAGCTCGTCACCACCTGAGCCCTTGCGATGCTCCCGGGGGACGACGATGACGTCCAC
>NZ_JANEZT010000478.1 GCF_025403405.1 Frankia tisae | reverse complement strand
GATTCCGACCACCCCCCTGCACCCCCTGAGGGGACGAGTCCGGCTCGGGAGCCGGCGGCGGTACCGGTGGATCTCGCGGCGCTGGCCGAGCGGGTCCGGGCGGTGACGCCGGCGCGGGTGTTCGTCGGCCGGACCGGAACCTCCTACCGGACGGCGAACCTGCTGGCGCTGCGGGCCGACCACGCCGCCGCCCGCGACGCCGTCGACGCCGAACTGAACCTCACCGGCCCCGCGCTGGCCGCGACGACCGAGCGATTCGACCTGTTCGCCGTCCACTCGGCCGCCGCCGACCGGGCCGAGTACCTGCGCCGGCCGGACCTGGGCCGGCGGCTGTCCGACGAGGGCCGCGCCCAGGTCGCCGCCCGCTGCCCGCCCGGCGCGGACCTGCAGGTCGTGCTCGGCGACGGCCTGTCCGCGGCGGCGGTCGACGCCCAGGTCCCGGCGCTGCTGCCCGCGTTGCTCACCGCGGCGGCCGAGGCCGGCTGGTCGATCGGCCAGCCGTTCGCCGTGCGCCAGTGCCGCGTCGGCATCATGAACGAAATCGGCGACCTCCTGCACCCCACGGTGATCGTCCTGCTGATCGGCGAACGCCCCGGCCTCGCCACCGCCGAGAGCCTCTCCGCCTACCTGGCCCACCGCCCCCGCTCGGGCCAGACCGACGCCGACCGCAACCTGCTCTCCAACATCCACCGCCGCGGCCTCGCCCCCGCCCAGGCCGTCGCCCGCATCACCGGCCTGGCCCAGGCAATGCGCACCGCAGGCACCGGCGGCGTCTCGGTCAAGGAACCGGCCGCGCCCCGCGCCCTCCCCGCCGGCCCACCGCCCGAAAGTCTCGATGGCCAGCGGCCGCCCCGGACAACTGCTGGAGGTTAGTCGCGGTTGATACGTGCGGAGACGCATTCAACCTCCAGCAACTGGCGCGCGCTCTCGGGGCGATGTGCTTCGCTCCGAGAGCGGCGCTGATTAGCGCATATCGGGAGATTCGACCACGACAGCGGCGGTCCTCGACTTTCTGGAGTCCGACATAGGTCAAAATACCCAGATTCTACAGTTCTATCGAGAGAACTGGGAAAAGTTGAAGGTCGGCGAGATCGAGTCGCTGTCAGGGAACGGGACCGTGCAGGAGATCGTGGGGGATCGGGTGTTGTTGGAGTCGTTGTACGAGCAGTGGGAGTCGGTGTACTTCACGATCGCGGAGTTCGAGGAGTTGCTGGACGACTGTGCGGCGTTCCTTGACTCCCGGAGCCGGCCCGGCGCCGCGGGGTGAGGGTTCCGCGGAACCGTCAGCGAGGTAGGCCGACGAGCTCGTCGAAGCGGATGTGGCGGAGCTGCACGCCGAGCCGGCGGACCCGGCGGCGGGCCGGGCCGGCGGGATCGGGGGCGAACGCCAGGCCGGCGTCGGCGGCGATGTCCGCGGCGACGGCCTCGACCAGCGCGGCCAGCAACCCGGGATCCAGCGCCGTCATCGGCACGATGACCGGGCCGTCGCCGGCATCGAGCACAGTACAGAGCATGTTGGCGATGCCGTCCCGCCACAGGGGCATGTCGCGAAAATCGCCGCGCAGTGACGCGGGCAGCATTCGGCGCAGCGCGAAACCGAGGTGCTCAGGGTCGCAGACAAAGGAGCCGGCCAGACCGCGGTGCAGTTCGTAGGCAACCTGCGTCTTACCGATGCCATTGGGTCCGTTGAGCCAGATCAGCACCCGAGAAATAATATTCAGTGTCAAGCCGGACCGAAGCCGGACCAACGCGGCGTCGCCGAACGCCACGCATCAAGTGTCCGCCTCAGCCGCGCCGGTCGCGGCCGGCCCTGCACTTCCGGCCTGTGTTCCGGGAACCTTCGTCACCGCGGCCTCGCGAGCCGGCGTCGAACCGGCCGATGGTCCACGGACCGCCGGCCGCGGCAGACGATGTGATCCCGCCGCGTCACGGAATGGCCTGACGACACCTGGCGATCTGACCAGCTCCGCTCCGACTTCAGCGCAAGGAGACACGACGTAGTGGCCACGCCCCCCAGAGAACGACAGTCCTCGATTTCGCCCTCCAGGACCGGGCCCTGCTCGACGCCGAGATCCGGGCGTTGGAGAACCTGGACCGCGGTGACTTCCGGGAGCTTCCGTCCGCGACCGCCGGCAAGTTCCAGCAACTCCAGGGCGCCGGAACGTTCACGTCCGTCCGGATTCCCGGCGCGGATCCGGACGTCCAGCTCGACGCGGGCGTGTTCGTCCCGCTCGGTGCCGGTCCGCATCCGGTCGTCATTCTGCCCGCGCCACTGGCCCCCACCGGGTAGCGCTCCTACCCCGGGCTGCTCGTGAACTTCGCGATCCGGGGCTATCTGGCCGTCGCGTACAGCGAGCGGGGCCTCGCCGACTCCACCGGGAAGATCGACGTCGCCGGGCCGCGGGACCGGGCGGACGGCTCCGCCGTCATCGACTGGATCCTGGAGAACCACGCCGACCGGGTGAACCGGGCCAGATCGCGTTCGCCGGATCGTCCTACGGCGCCGGTCAGAGCCTGATCATCGCCGCGCACGACGACCGGGTGAAGGCCGTCGCCGCGCAGAGCGCCTGGGCGGATCTCACCCGCTCGCTGTACGAGAACGGGACCCGGCACCTCGCGGCCTTCGAGGCCCTCGCGGCGCTGTTCGGCGAGGACCGCCTCTCCGACGAGACGCGGCAGATCTTCGAGGATTTCCGCGCCAACAAGAACATCAAGCACATGATTGATGTCGGCGCGATCCGGTCGCCGATCAGCTACGTCGAGCGGCTCAACGCCCGCCGGGTACCGGTCTTCCTCGGCACCTACTGGCACGAGACGATCTTCTCGGTGCCGGCCGTCGTCGAGTTCTTCAACCAGCTCACCGGGCCGCGCCGGCTGCTGGTGCAGATCGGCGACCACGGCGGCGACGAGATCCTGGGTTTCCTCGGCGGCTGGAGCCGGCCGACCGCGACGACCTTCCGCTGGCTGGACCATCACCTGCAGGGCAAGGACAACGGGATCGACCAGGACGGCAACGTCCACACCGAGTACATGCACAACCTGTTCGACCTGCGTAAGTCCAACGGCTGGCAGTCCTACGTCCAGCCGACCCGGCGGTTCTGCCTCGACCAGCCGAGGGGCGGCTCCACCGACGGCGCGCTGGCGTCCCGGCCGGCCACCGGGTGGACGACGACCATCCAGGCGGGCGTGGACACCCCCGCGCACGTCGCCGAGCAGCTCGTCCAGACCTGCGTCCTGGAGCGGCTCGGCGCCCCCGCCATCTACGACACGGCGACGATCGTGGCCCACCTGTTCGACGTCGACCCCGGCCGCGCCAAGGGAAAGATCATCACCGGCGCGCCGTACACGCTGCTCAACGACCGCGAGGGCGAGGCCCGCGCGATCGACATCCAGCTCCAGCCGGCGGACTACCGCATCGCCGCCGGCCACCAGCTCGCCCTGGTGATCGACACCAGGGACCGGCTGTTCGGCGACGCCACCGTCGACGGCAGCCAGGTCGAGTTCGCCTCCCCGAACGGGGCCGCCTCCTACCTGGAGCTCCCGCTCGCCGACCTCCCCGACGCGGAACAGCCCCCATACTCCGCTGGAAATTCGCCCGAGTAATGGACGGAACGACGACCGGGCCCGTGTGGTGGACGCCGCACGGGCCCGGTCCGTCCGAGACGATGGCGGCGATCGAACGGCGTTCGGCGGCCGGCCCGGCACCGCGGTGAGGATCAGTAGGGCGCGGACCCGCCGGCGGCTAGGCTCGGCGGCTGCGCCCGCCGCCACCCGTGCCACCGGTTCGGAGACGTCCGTCCATGAGCCCCAACATTGTCCTCGATGCCCGGTTCACCCATGCGGTCTACACCCGCGCTCAGACGGCCCGGCACGTCGGCCTCGACCCGGACGACCTGCATCGCGCCGCGATGTGGACGGTCGGCCAGGTACGAATCGGCAAGCGAATCGGCACGATGCGCAACAACCCGCCACCGATCGTCACCTCGATTCGCCGCCCCGCCCCGCCGGAACCGCGCATCCCGTTCATCGGCCTCGCCGAGGCCGTGGTGTACGCAGCCGTCCGGCAGGGGACATCGCTGCCGCAGATCCTCGCGCGCTCGGCACTGAGCATCGTTCGGAAGAGCCTGGGCGGTACACACCCCCTGGCCAGCAGGGCATTCGTCACCGATGCGCTCGCCGTGCTGCGCAACTACGCCCGGCACGAGGATGCCGCCCCGGAGATCGTCCAGGCCGTGAC
>NZ_JANEZT010000477.1 GCF_025403405.1 Frankia tisae | reverse complement strand
GCCCCACCACCGCAAGGACGGGGGCACGGCCGTGGCGATCACCGCCGACGTCACCGACCCCGCCGCCGTCCAGACAGCCGCCGACCGGATAGCCACCGACCTCGGCGGCGCGGACCTGCTGGTCAACAACGCCGGCGTCATGCTGCCCGCCCCGATCGAGCAGCTACGCGCCGACCAGTGGCGCCACCAGATCGACCTCAACATCACCGGGCTGATGAACGTCATCGGCGCCTTCGTCCCCCAGCTGGTGACCGCCGCCGGCGCCCGCGGGGTGGCCGACCTGGTCAACACCTCCTCGGTCGCGGCGCAGAACATCTTCCCCACCTTCGCCGTCTATTCCGCGACCAAGGCCTACGTCAGCCACCTGTCGCGCCACCTGCGGGTCGAACTCGGCCCGCGCAACGTCCGGGTCGCCGCGATCGAACCCGGCATCGTCGGCACCGAACTGCAGGACCACGTCACCGACGACGGCGCCCTGGACTGGCTGGCGGGCACCCGGCAGAGCATGGAATGGCTCACCGGGCAGGACATCGCGCGGACCATCGGCTTCCTCGCGACGCTGCCGCCCCGCGTCAACCTCCAGCAGATCACCATCATGCCCACCGGCCAGACCACCTGACCCGCCCGCATCCTGACCCGCCCGCATCGGAAACTCGGACCGTCCGCTAGCTCAGACCGTCCGCTCGGGGAGCGAGGCGGCGCGGGACCGCCGGGAACGGCGACCATCCGGTGCTTCACCACCGCCGCGAGCACCGGCAGCATCGGGTGCGCCGCCACCGCCACCGCCGCGGCGTGGCTCGCCGGCCGTCCGGTCCGCGCCCAGGCCGCGGGCGATGCCGCACGGATCGTCGTGCGGGGGGGTGCACGGCTCGCACTCGGACTCGATCGTCACATGGGTGATGGCGTACCGCTCGGCGAGCATCACCTTGATCCCATCCGACACCGCCCGTGCCTGCGCGAGGCTGGGATGACCGTCGCGCGCACCGTCGAGATGGCCCAGCTCCAGATGCACCGACGCGGCGAACACCTGGTCGGACAGGCTCCACACATGCAGGTCATGCACATCGAGGACATGGGTGTCGCGCAGGATGTCCGCGCGCACCGCGGCGACGTCCAGGCTTTCCGGCGTCGCCTCCAGCAGCACCCGCGACGCGCTGACCAGTAGCTTCACCCCCTGCCCGGCAATCAGCACGGCGATCAGCAGCGACACCAGCGGGTCCAGCCAGTACCAGCCGCCGACCAGCCAGATCACCAGGCCCGACGCGGCGACCGCCACCGACACCGCCGCGTCCCCGGCCAGGTGCAGCACGGCCGCGCGGATGTTCAGATCGGCGCCGCGTTCGTGGATGACCAGAGCGCTCGCCGCGTTGACGACCGCGGCCGCCAGCGCGACGGCGACGACCACCGGGCCGTCGACCGGACCGTGCTCGCCGAGGCGGCGCAACGACTCGACCGCCAGCAGGGCCGTTACCACCAGCACCGCCGCGGCGTTCGCCTGCGCGGCGAGCACCGGCCAACGCACCCCGCCGAACGTGCGCCGCGCCGACGGCGGACGCTGCGACAACGCCAACGCCACCAGCGCGAGCACCACCCCGGCGGTGTCGGTCAGGTTGTGCCCGGCGTCGGCGAGCAGGCCGACGGACCCCGCGGCGAAGCCGGCCACCGCCTGCCCGACGACGATCGCGAGATTCAACCCCGCCGCCAGCCACAACCGCCGCCGCTGACGCACACTGCCCCGCCCCGCCGCCATCCCGTGCCCGTGGTGCGAGTGCTCGTGGCCGCGGTGCTCGTGCGCGTCGTGGCCGTGCCCCGAACCGTGGGCCGGGTCGGTATCGCGCGCAGGGCCGGCGACATGGTCGTGGTCGTGGTCGGACGCCGTCATGGCTTGCTCACACCCGCCAGGGACTCCCCGGCGGGTGTGCCCACCATGGCCCCGGCCGGTCCCACCGACGCCGGGACGGTGCCACCGTCGGGATGCACATGTTCGGTGTCGACGGCGAGGACGACGTTGAGCAGGTCGTCCAACGCGTGGCGGAGCTTGTCGTCGGCGAGCTCGTAGCGCTGGCGGCGGCCCTCCGGGGTGGCGACGACCAGTCCGCATCCGCGCAGGCAGGCGAGATGGTTGGACAGGTTCGTGCGGCCCACGCCGAGGATCTCGGCCAGCTCCGACGGGTAGGCCCCGCCGGCCCGCAGCACCAGCAGCAGCCGCGCCCGGGTCGGATCGGACAGCGCGTGACCGAACCGGGCGAGCACTTCAGCCTGCGAAGCGACCTTGACCATGCCTCAACGGTACAGCGAACGCTGACATCAGCCAATCCTGACCTGTTGCCCGCCCCTGCGGGCCACAGATCCGGGTCCCTTCCCGCCGTCCTCCCCTTGCGCAGGCGGCAGGGCTGCCCCGGGCAGGGTCAGGCGTCGAACAGGGCGCTGACGGACTCGCCGTTGTGGATGCGGCGGATCGCCTCGGCCAACGGCGGGGCGACCGTGAGCACCTCCAGCTTCGGCACCCGGTCCCCCAGCGGGATCGGCACCGTGTTCGTGCACACGATCTCCACCACCTCCGGCTGGTCGGAGATCCGCTTGAGCGCCCCGGCGGAGAACAGCCCGTGCGTGCACGCCACCCGCACCGAGCGCACGCCCAGCTCCCGTAGCCGCTCGAGCAGCTCCAACACCGTGCTGCCCTTGGCAATCTCATCGTCAAGAACGATGACGTCGCGGCCGGCCACATCCCCGATGACGGCGCTGATGCTCACCCGGTCGTCGGCGAAACGCTGCTTGGCCCCGGCCGCGACCCGCACCCCGAGCATCCGCGCGAACGCCGCCGCCTCCTTGGCGTTACCGAGATCCGGCGACACCACCGTCGTGTTCGACAGGTCGTGGCGGCGGAAGTGCTTGGCCAGCTCCCGCAGCGCGTGCAGATGATCGACGGGGACGCTGAAGAAACCGTGGACCTGCGGGGAGTGCAGGGTCATCGCCAGCACCCGGCTCGCCCCGGCAGCCACGAGCAGGTCCGCGACGAGCCGACCGCCGATCGAGATCCGCGGCGCGTCCTTCTTGTCCGAGCGGGCGTAGGCATAGTGCGGCAGCACCACCGTCGTGCGCGCCGCCGACGCCCCGCGCGCCGCGTCCAGCATCAGCAGCAGCTCGACCAGGTTCTCCTGCACCGGCGCGACCAACGGCTGGATGAGGAAGACGTCGCGCTCCCGGCAGTTCGCCGGCAGCTGCACCTCCAGGCAGTCGTTCGCGAACCGCTGGACCCGCACCCGGTGCAGCGGCACGTCCAGATGCGCGCAGATCTCCTCGGCGAGGGTGGGATGGGCACTGCCGCTGAAGACGGCGATGTCTCGCACGAACCGCTCCCTGTTCTCTTTTCGCGAGCCGGCTGGCATCGTCGCCTGGGCCGGCCGGCGTCGATTGTCGCTGGCGCAGACGACGGCATGGCCGGCGCCCTAGTCGATCGCTCCGGATGCTACCGATCCCGGCGCGCCGGCGACGGGCTGGCAGCGCGCCGGCGGCGGGCTCAGGCCGCGCGCAGGGCTTCGCGCAGCGGCACCCGCGTCCCCGAACGCTTCACCGCGTTGCCGTACACCCGCCCGGCCAGCCAGACCAGCACCGCGATCCACACCAGGCTCAACGCCAACGCAAGCAGCACCTGCCAGACCGCCACGCTGCCGATCCCGATCACCATCGGCATCAGGATCGGCGCGAACAAGGGAACGATCGCCAGCGCGAGGATCAGGCCGCTGTCCGGGGTCGACGGCAGCACCGAGATGCCCAGCACATACGGAATGATGATCATCGAGATCATCGGGGCGGTCACCCCGCCGGCGTCCTCCTGGCGCGACACCAGCGCCCCGGCGGCGGCGAACATCAGCGCGTACATCGCGAACCCGATCAGGTACCACAGCAGCGCCGACGCCACCGCCACCACCGCGATCCCCGCCGGGATGCCCAGATCCCCGGTGGCCAGCCCCAACCCGACCCCGACCACGCCGATCAGCACCAGCTGACCGAGGGCCACCACGCCGATCCCGAGCACCTTGCCCGCCATCAACTGCCACGGGCGGATGACGGCCAGCAGCAGCTCCACCACCCGGCTCGTCTTCTCCTCGATCACGCTCTGCGCCACCGCCGGACCGAAGATCAGCAGCGAGATGTAGATGAGACCACCAGCGAGCAGCCCGAGCAGCAGCCGGGACCCGTCCTGCTCGGGCTCGGGGTGCAGCGCGGTGACGTCGACGCCCGCCGTCGCCACCGCCCGGCCC
>NZ_JANEZT010000476.1 GCF_025403405.1 Frankia tisae | reverse complement strand
GTCCCTTCCCCTTCCTCACCGTCGAGGGGCCCGGCGTGTACGAAATCCCGGTCGGACCCGTCCACGCCGGACTGATCGAACCCGGCCACTTCCGATTCTCCGTCGTCGGCGAAACCATCCTGAAACTCAAAGCCCGCCTATGGTTCCTCCACCGAGGAGTCGAGAAGCTCTTCGAAGGCCACCCGGCAGCCTCCAGGCTGCCGCTGGCCGAGCGCATCTCCGGCGACACCGCAGTAGGCCACGCCCTGGCCTACTGCCTCGCCGTCGAAGACGCCCAGGGCATCGACGTCCCCCCCGACGCCCAGCGCGGGCGGGCGCTCCTGCTGGAACTGGAACGCCTGCACAACCACGTCGCCGACCTCGGCGCGCTGTGTAACGACGTCGGCCACAGCGTCCTGCACGCCCACGCAGGGCGGCTTCGCGAACGCCTACTACGCCTCAACGCCCGCGTCACCGGCCACCGACTCCTACGCGGCGGCGTCCACCTCGGCGGCACCCGGCTGCGCGGCATCCCGGACATCGGAGAACTCCAGGCGGTCGCCGATGACGCCCAGAACATTGTCGCCCTCGCGCTCGGTCACAGCGTCGTACGGGACCGTTTCACCGGCACCGCGGTTCTCCCCGCCGACGTGGCCCGAGACCTCGGCGCCCTCGGCTACGTCGCACGGGCCAGCGGCCTCCCGTACGACGCGCGCCTCGCCCACCCCCACTACGACCTCAGCGGACACCTACGCGTCCCAACCCACACCAGCGGCGACGTCCTGGCCCGCTTCCTTGTCCGCGCCGACGAAATCGATGCCTCCCTCGCCCTGCTTACCCACCTCGCCCGCAACCTCGCGCCAGGGCAGACCGGCGCCTGGCCACCTTCGGCCAGACATACAGGGCCGGTCTCGGGAGTCGGTATCGTCGAGGGATGGCGCGGCACCATCACCCACCGCGTCGAACTCGGCGACGACGACACGGTAACTCGGGTGAAAGTCGTCGACCCGTCCTTCTTCAACTGGCCCGCCCTGCCGGTCGCCCTGGCCGGCACGATCGTCCCCGACTTCCCCCTCGCCAACAAGAGTTTCAACCTTTCCTACGCCGGCAACGACCTATAAACCACCCACGGCGTCGGGGCGCCGCTTCCCGCCCGTTCTGCCGTCCGCTGCGGCCCACACGATCAGGATGCTGCCCCCCGGGCCCAGCGAGCCATCTCGCTTGGGCCTGGCATGGAACTCGAAGTAACGGTTGGCTGCTGTGCGTGACTGTCGCCGGATGTAGTCGAATGCTCTGGGGTTCAAGGGGGTGGAAGAGGAAACGCGAGTCCCCGGTATGAAGTCTGGTCCGACCAAAGATCAGCTTCGCAAGGCCCCGCGTCCCCGTGAGAGCCCTGGATCCGCTCAGGGGGCATGTCCCCCGGCACGGACACGTTCAACGGAGCGGGACCGTCCTGGGTGCCCGCGAGTCGAAGCACCTCCTCGGGTGCCTCCTCACGAACGCACGTGTGCGTCCCGGCGGGCGCCTGCTCCTTGCCCCAGGAGACGCCGCGGTAGCCGGCGACATGGTCGACCAGGTCCGTCAGCCAGTCGAACAACGCGGTGGCCGCGTCCGGGGCGTCGAGCAGCCGTTCGGCCTCGGTGCACAGGGCCTCGGTGCACAGGGCCTCGGTCCGGTCGTGCAGCAGCGCCTCGAGCAGCGCATCCCGACTCGGGAAATGACGGAACAGCGTGCCCGTCTGATCGGCGGCGGGTCTGAAGGCACGCTTGGGCCGCGCCCCGGTGACGATCGCCGCCCGCAGGTCGAGCGCTGCCGGCAGGACCCCGTCGCCGAAGGGGCGCCGCCATCGGGGGTCCTAATCGGGTGTGTCCCTCGCGACACCGGCGGGGATCGGCGTCGGCGGGAAGCGCCTCGGTGGAAGCCGGCCTCGGTGGAAGCCGGCCTCGGCGGGGGAGGCGCGGCGGCTCGGGCGGGGCGCCTGGCGCCGCCGGCAGCAGGCCTGGCGGGGCCATCGCGCCAAGCCCGGTCGTCCTGCCCGAAGCGGGGCGAGTGGACGCCCCCGCGAGCGGCAATCGGGCGTGACCATGCAGACACCCCCCGGCCGGCCGTGCACCGTCACCTGCACGGATGACGGTCTGGGCCAGGGCAGCATGGCCCGATCGCGCCAGGGCCATTTGTCGTAGTTCGGCGCGGTCGGGCACGATGCGACCATGCGTCCAAGGTGATCAACAATCGGGCGCCGGCACCTGAGCCGTCCGACCGGAACAACGAGCCGTCGCCTTCCGAGTGGAGGCGGACGGCGGCCCGGTCCGGCATCGGGCCGGCCGCCCGAGTCGGCGTCTGCGTGGCCGCGCAGACGCACCCGATTGGCCCGGATTCACCGGGACGCTGACTTTCCTCTGTGCTGCACACCGGCGGCTGGCGCGTCGCCTCTGCGCGGACTCGGACCCCTTCCGTGCCCGTTGCGCCCGCGCGCCGGTTGTCCGTTGGCCACGCGCGGGCGCAGGCAACCGTCATCGACACATCGTTGCCCTATTCCTGAGCAATGTGGGAGTTCGCATGCACGATCTGCGCCAGAACCTCGGACGATCCCCGCGCGCGGCGGGCGGATCGGACGGGGCGTGGCGGGACCGGCTGGCCGGCCGGCCGGCGGACGCTCAGCACGAGCTGATGCTCGACCTCGTCATGGGGCAGGTCGCCGCCGTGGCCGGTACGGGCGCCGGCATCGTGGACCGGGGGGCGCCGTGGCGCGCGCTCGGGGTCTACCGCCACATCGCCGAGCGGCTGCGGGCCGCGCTGGCCGAGCAGACGGGGTTGCGCCTGCCCGCCACCCTGTTCTTCGACCGGCCGACGCCGCACGCCCTCGCGGACCATCTGCGGCGCGAACTGCTCGGGATCGGCGACGAGATCATCGCCGTGAGCCCGACGGCGGGACCGGCGGTGGGCGGCGCCATGGCGGGTGGCGGGTTCCGGCCGGCCGACGACCCGATCGTCATCGTCGGCATGGGCTGCCGGCTGGCCGGCGGCATCGACTCGCCGCAGGCGCTGTGGGAGCTGGTGCACGCCGGGCGCGACGCGGTCGCCGGCCTGCCCGAGGACCGGGGCTGGGACCTGGCCAGGCTCTACCACCCGGACCCCGACCATCCCGGCACCGCCTACACCCGCCACGGCGGGTTCCTGACCGGCATCGACCAGTTCGACCCGGCGTTCTTCGGGATCGGCCCGCGGGAGGCAGGCGCCCTCGACCCGCAGCAGCGGCTGATGCTGGAGGTCTCCTGGGAGGCGCTGGAGCGGGCCGGCATCGACCCCCGCTCCCTGCGCGGCAGCCGCACCGGCGTGTTCACCGGGGTCTCGCTGCAGGACTACGGACCGGCCTGGCACACCGCGCCGCAGGATGCGCAGGGTCAGCTGCTCACCGGCAACGCCTCCGGGGTGATCGCCGGCCGGGTCGCCTACACCTTCGGCCTGGAGGGGCCGGCGCTGAGCGTGGACACCCAGTGCTCCGCCTCGCTGGTCGCGACCCATCTCGCCAGCCAGTCGCTGCGCGCGGGGGAGTGCGACCTGGCGCTCGTCGGCGGGGTGACGGTCATGTCGACGCCGGGCATCCTGGTCGAGTTCAGCCGCAAGCGGGGGCTGGCGCCGGACGGGCGGTGCAAGGCGTTCTCCGCCGACGCCGACGGCACCGGCTGGGCGGACGGCGCGGGCGTGCTGCTGCTGGAACGGCTCTCCGACGCCCGCCGCCGCGGCCACCGGGTGCACGCGGTGCTGCGCGGCACGGCGATCAACCAGGACGGCGCCAGCAACGGGCTGACGGCCCCCAACGGCCTGTCCCAGCAGCGGCTCATCCGCCAGGCACTGGCCAACGCCGGCCTGCGGACCGCCGACGTCGACGCGGTCGAGGCGCACGGCACCGGCACCACGCTCGGCGACCCGATCGAGGCCCAGGCCGTCCTCGCGACCTACGGCCAGGACCGGCCGGCCGGCCGGCCGCTGTACCTGGGCTCGCTGAAGTCCAACATCGGCCACGCCCAGGCCGCCGCCGGGGTCTGCGGAATCATCAAGATGGTCCAGGCGTTGCGCCACGAGGTGCTGCCGCGCACCCTGCACGTCCGCGAGCCGTCACCGCACGTCGACTGGTCGGCCGGCGACGTCGAGCTGCTCACCGACAACGTCCCCTGGGCGCGCCGCGAGGGCCGCCCGCGCCGGGCCGGCGTGTCGGCGTTCGGGGTGAGCGGCACCAACGCCCACATCATCCTCGAGGAGGCCCCGGCCCAGCCGCGCCCACCCGCGCCGCGCAGCGGCACCGCCGAC
>NZ_JANEZT010000475.1 GCF_025403405.1 Frankia tisae | reverse complement strand
CTTCGAACGGGCCCCGCGCCACGGGCTCGTCCGGCTCCGCGTCCTCGCCCCGGGAACCCGGGTCGTTGTGATCGCCTACCGGCCCGACGGCCGCGGGTTCGGGGTCCCGCTGGTCGGTCACCGCAGTCCTCCGAGCTCGCGCCGGATCTTGCGGGCCGCCCGGACGGGGAGCCCGTCACGGGCCGGGCCGGCGGTGGGCAGGATCAGCGAGTCGCCCCGGATGCCCATCCACCCGAAGGCCATCTCGACGTCGAGGGCGTAGACCCCGGCGAGGTGCGGCTGGGAGGCCAGATCGATCGTGTAGACGAGCTGGGGGTCGTCGCCGAGGATCTCCACCAGGTTCGGCTGGAGCAGCCGCAGGCCGACGAGCGCCAGCTGCTGGGCGGGGTCGTCCAGCGAGGTGATGGTCACCTTGTAGGGCTCGGCGACGTTGTTGATGTGGAACGACAGCGTCAACCAGTCCAGCCGCAGCAGCCCGCGCCGACCGGCCGGGTCGATGCGGATGCGGCGGGCACCGACCGCCTCCATGCTGAGCCGGACGAGCGACAGCCCGTCGCGCGCCGACCGGGTCAGCGCCGTCTCCTTCACCCCGTTGACGAAGTCGGCGCCGGTGTCGACGTAGACCTCCACGGGGCCGGCGGCAGCCTCCGGCGAGACCTCCTCGGGTGGGACGCCGGCCGCCGCGGCCAGCCCGCTGATGACGGCGAGCGGCCGGTTCGCAACGCCGGCGACGCCCGCGGGCCAGTACAGCTCCCGCATGGAGATGCGGTCGATGTCGGCCGGGGTGAGGTAGGGCATCCGACGCACGAGCTCCGGCGGCAGCAGGCCCTCGGTGGCGTCGGAGCCGAAGTTGTCGTCGTGGGCCCAGGAGCCGAATGCCGCGGCCTCGGCGGCGGTGGGGCGGGCGACGAAACGGGTCAGCATACGCAGGCCGGCGCGGCGCGCCCCGGCGGAGGCCAGCGACGGCATGGGGGTCTCCGAACGCCGGTAGCGCAGCCACTCGCGTTGGAAGGCGAGGATGCCGTCCTGGACGGCGGCGCGCTGGGCTACCTGGGTGCGCGAGGTCCGGTCGATGCTGAGCACCGGGTTGCTCATCTCGTCGAACGAGACCAGCGACCCGACGTCGGGCATGCAGAGCTGTTCGAGCACCTCGGGGCTGCGCATGAGCTGGTTGGCCATCGTCTCCGGCTGCCCGCTGGAGGCCACGTAGCCCTCCAGCTCCATCCCGGCGAGCCGGTGGCTCATCGCCGCCTGGTTCGTCGCCAGGTACAGGCCGAGGATGTCCAGCTTGCGGCCGGTGGAGGCCAGCAGCCGGGTGAGCAGCGCCTGGATGGTGCCACCCCAGCCCAGGTCGAGGAAGACCACCCGGCCGGTCTCCGGCAGCTGGCTGTCGAGGTAGCGCACGTAGCGTTCGCGCAACCGGGTGGCGGTGAGCACGATCTCGCTGCGGATCCGCTCGTCCGAGCAGAGTTCCTCGAGGGTGTCGTCGAGCAGGCCCGGCACGTCGAGGCGCCGGTCGGCCAGCGCGGAGATGCCGGCGACGTTCTCCAGCCGGACACCGAGCTGGCGCAGCAGCTGGCCGACGCTCGGCGCGTGCCGGCGGACCAGGAAGCTCTTCAGCTCCTCCGGGCTGCCCTCGAACACGTTGGACAGGGCGCAGACCTGCCGGGACGCCCACATCGTCGACACGGAGATGCCGAGGTCCTCGCCCGGGTCGACGAGCAGGCGGGACAGGAAGTCCCCCTCCCGCATCAGGCAGTAGATGTGGTCTGCGCCGAAGTCGCGCGCCCGCTCGACCGCCCACTCACCGAAGCCGGCGAAGACCGGGCCGAAGACGGTGGCCCCGGTCTCCCAGTAGCGCCGCAACCCGGCGGGCACGGCGAGGGCGTCCGCGCGGTGCAGCGTGCGGGCACGCAGGGCGGTCATGCCGAAGTCCCCGTCGACCGGGTCGATGGGGATGTCGTCGCTGGGCTGGTTACGAAGTCCTTCCAGGTCGAGGGTGTGACGCAGCGATCCGGCGTACTTGGGGTAGTGGATGGCCACGAGCCCGTGCTCGCGGGCGCCCTCGACGTCGGCGACCGGGTGGTCGCCGAGGTGGACCACCCGGGACGGCTGGAGATTCGACGCGGCCAGCATGTGCTGGAACAGCCCGTCGCTCTTGGACGTCCCGGCATCGGAGGAGGTGAAGATCCGGGTGAACTGCACCCCCGAGAGCTCCGGCCGGTTCAGCAGCCGTTCCAGCTGGCTGGCGGAGAAGTAGGTGTCCGACAGCAGGTACACCGGCAGGCCGAGCTTGGTCATGGCGAGCTCGGCGAGTTCGACCACGGCAAGATCGGCCCGGCAGAGCTCCCGCTCGACGGCGACCTCGGCGTCGACCAGGTCCTGCACCCCGGCGGTGCCCGGCAGCGCGGGGGCGAGCACCTGCCAGATCTCGTCCAGGCGCACCTCGTGGGTGCCTCTGGTGGTGTGGGCGTGCATCCGCGCCAGGTGCTCGGCGTGGACACGCAGCCGGGCGAACTCTCCCGGCGAGACACTCGGTGGCAGGTGGCCGGCATCGGCGAGCCGGTGGCCCAGCAGCACGAAGGCGTGGGTGGGTTCGGGCACCATGCGCCACAACAAGGTGTCGAAGACATCGAGAGTCAGGGCCTGTGCCCCGCCCGACTCCAGATGCGACCACACTTCGCGTAGTCGGACGTCGGTGAACACGGCCGTCCTCTCCATGCGACCGAAACGGCCGCTCCATGCGACCGGTACGGCCGCCTCCGCCGGGTCGGCCCCGACGGCCACCAAACGTCGGGAATCCCCCACGCGGTATCGGCCGGCCGAAGCCAGATGGACGGGTCGATACTATGAACCCCGTTCCGGACACCGGCCACCGGACCGGGTGGCGACGCTGGCTCGGTCCGGGCACGGTACCGTCACGATTCCGCCGACAAGCGGGCCGGTTCGCCAGCGAGCACCATCGGCCATTCATCCGCGATCGGGACAACACCCTCGGTGGGCGGAGGGTACGACGGGCGTGTCCCTGCGCGCCCCCGGCCGGGGGCGCGCCGGGCCGGTGACGGTTCTCGGTACTGTCGGAACTCTGTCGTGTCGAGTGAGGAGCGGACAGGTGCAGCTCCAGCCACGCCGTGCCGAGGATCGGCGGCCTGGCCTCCGGGAGACGGGAGGGGCCGGCCGTGTCACATCTTGCTGACGCACCGCTGCCCGCCGGTACTCCGGTGGCCCCGTCCCCGCACCCGGGACAGCACGCGATGGACCCGAGCCGGCTGGCCCGCCGCAGCCGGGCGCAGACGAGGGTGCGTTGGGAACTGCTGCGCAATCTCATCCGCAAGGACCTGAAGGTCAAGTACAAGGGCTCCACGCTGGGCTTCGCCTGGTCGTTGGCGAACCCGATGCTCCTGCTCGTGGTGTACACGTTCGTCTTCCAGATCGTCCTCAAGTCGGGAATTCCGCGGTTCGGCATTTACCTGATGTCCGGGCTGCTGATCTGGAACGCCTTCTCGGGCAGCGTGTCCTCGGCGTGCGGCGCCGTCGTCGCCAACGCGAACCTGGTCAAGAAGGTGCGGTTCCCGCTCGCCGTGCTCCCGCTGTCGGCCGTCGGGTTCGCCGCCGTGCACTTCCTGCTCCAGCTGCTCGTGCTTTTCCTGGTGATCCTGATTCTCGGCTACAACCTGATCGGCACCGAGCTGCTGCTGATCGTGCCGGCGGGTGCCGTCGCCATCACGTTCACGGTCGCACTGTCGCTGCTGGTCAGCGCCCTGAACGTGCGCTACCGCGACACCTCTCACCTGCTCGACGTCGCCCTGCTCGCCTGGTTCTGGCTGAACCCGATGGTCTACGCCTTCGGCCTGATCCAGAGCCGGCTGCACGAGTGGACCTGGGTGTACCTGCTCAACCCGATGGCGGTGGTGGTCATCACCTTCCAACGCGCGATCTACGATCCCGGGAGTGGCTCCACCCATTCGACCCCCGTCCAGGCGGACCTGGGATACCAGTTCTACCTGGAACATCTCGCCGTCGCAGGGGCGATCTCGGTCGCCCTGCTCTGGGTCGGGTTCCATGTGTTCCGCACCATGCAGGCGGACTTCGCCGAGGATCTGTAGGTGAGCTCCCGGCGACTCGGCGACGTTGTCGTCCGCCGCCGCGAGCCCTGGAGCCAGCACGCCGACCGCGGTGCGATCATGGTGAGACGTCCGCCGGCGGCCAGCAAGGAGTTGTAGTGGCTCGACACTCGTCCGCGTACCAGCGCGCAGCGGCCTCCCCGCCAGGGGGACGGCACCCCGCGGC
>NZ_JANEZT010000474.1 GCF_025403405.1 Frankia tisae | reverse complement strand
GGATCCTGCTGCCCGACGCCGCCCAGGCCGACCCCGACCATCCGCCGGTGTGGCCGGACGCCGCTCCGAGCGCCGCCCCGCGCAACGACGCTGCGGCCGGTCCTGATCCTGCGGGCCCGCAGGACGGGCGGGCCGAGGCCGCCTACCGGGACTGGCTGCCCGGCTGGCGGATCTGGGCGACCCGCGCCCGCGCCGACGCCGAGCGGCGCGCCCTGCACAACACCCTGCACGCCGTCGCCGCCCGGGTGGCTCAGGAGGGCGACGCGCTGGAACTGGTGCTGGCCACCGGCCTGCTCACCTGGCGGCCGCCTGACGGCCCGCTCATCCGCGAGCATCTGCTGTCCACCCGGGTGGCCTGCGAGATCGACCCGGTCAGCTCGGACATCCGGGTGCGGGTGCCGGCGGGCGGGACCACCCGGCTGGGCGACGGTCCGCTGCTCGACGGCCTCGCCGGATTCCGCCGCGAACGGACCAACCACCTGCACGAACGCCTGCACAACCGGCCGCCGGCCCCGCTCGGCGCGGACGAGGCGCGGCTGCTGCGGGACTGGCTGACCCTGGCCCTGGACGTGCCGGTGGACGGCTTCGAGCCGCAGGACGAACCACCACCGCCACCGGACGGCGCGACCCGCCCCCGCGTGACCTACGCCCCAGCTCTCGTGCTGCGCGTACGTGACCAGGCCTCGCTGCTGACCTACTACGAGCGGATGCTGGCGACGCTGCGCGGTGACGGGCCACCGCCGCTGGGCCTGGTCCAGCTCGTCGCGACCCTGGACGCCGCCGAACGGCTCGCCTGGCTTGAGGCCGAGGGCGCGACGAGCGGTGCCGAGCTCGGCGCCGACCCGCTGCTGCCGCTGCCGGCCAGCCCCGAGCAGGCCCGCGTGCTCGAGCGGCTGCGCCACGACAACGGCGTCGTCGTCGAGGGCCCGCCCGGCACCGGCAAGACCCACACGATCGCGAACCTGATCTCCGCGCTGCTCGCCGAGGGTCAACGCGTCCTCGTCACCAGCCAGAAGGCGCAGGCCCTGCGGGTGCTGCGGGAGAAGCTGCCGCCCGAGCTGCAGCGGCTGTGCGTGTCGTTCACCGACGCCGAGGATGCGTCGGTCCCCACCGGCGGGACAGGCCTCGGCGGGCTGAGCAGCCCGGTGGGCTCGCCCGAGCTCGCCGCCAGTGTGAGCGCGCTGGCCGCGGAGAAGGCGGTCTACCACCCCGAGGCACTCGACCGCCGGATCGAGCAGGCCGCGCGGCGGCGGGGCGAGGCGCTGCGCGCCCGCGCCGAGCTCGCCGATCGGGCCCGCGGCGCGCGGGTCGCCGAACGCGCCGTGCACCCGGACAGCGAGGTCGGCGCGGCGGGCTGGGGCGGGAGTCGGGCGAGCATCGCCGCCCGGGTGCGCGCCGGTGGCGAGGCCCACGGCTGGTTCCCGCCGCTCGCGCCGCCCGCCGGGTCCGGCGGCGAGCGGCCCGCGCCGCTGACCGACGCCGAGGCGGTGGAGCTGTACTCCCTGCTGGGCGTGGCTTCGAAGGATGCGGCGCTGCCAGCGGACCGGGCGGGCGTCCCGGTGCGCGCGGTGCCGCCGCTCCTGGCCGCGGAACGCTTCGCCGCGCTGGTGACCGCGGACCGCATGGCCCGGCAGACGGCCGAGGCGGCCCGAGCCGGGGTCGCCACCGCCGCGGCCCGCGGCTTCCTGGCCGAGGTAGCCGCGGCCGGGGCCGGATCGTCTCCGACCGCCCCGCTGCGGGCGGCGGTGACCGCTCTTGTCCGCGCCCTCGATGACCTGACCGCGCATGGCGCCCGTGGGCCGGCGCGGGAGTGGATCCCCGCCGCGCTCGACGACGCCCTGGCCGGGCGGGACCGCCTGCTGTGGGCCAAAGTGAGCGCCGCCGCGCCGCTCATCGCCGAGGCGGCCCGGCATGTCGACGACCTCGGCCTGCACTCCGTGGCGTTGCCCTCCGCCGCCACCCCGACGGATCCGGGCCGCGCCACGGACGGACACCACGAAGACGCACACCACGAGGAGGGACGCCGCGAGGACGAACCCGGCGACGCCGAGCGGGCCGCCGGCCTCGATCCCGCCGCTCTGCTCCCCCGCGCCGAGGCTCTGCGCGCCCACCTGGACGGCGGCGCCGAACTGCGCCGGCGTTTCCGGCCGAAGGTGCAACGGGAGGCCGACGCGCTGCTGCGGCAGGTGACCGTCGACGGGGTCGCGCCGACCACCCCGGAGCTGCTCGACCTCGTCCTGACCCGGCTTCGGGCGGAACTCGCCGTCGAGGCCGCTGGCCGTGGCTGGGCCCTGGTGGGTCGCCCGCCGAAGCCCGGCGATCCGCTCGAGGTCCGGCTGTCCCGGCTGGTCGAGGGGCAGCAGGCCATCGAGGGAATCGACGCGGTGGTGGCCGCGCGGGACCGGGTTGTCGCCCTCGCCGCCGAGGTGGCGCCCGGGAGCCCGGTCGCGATCGACTCGGCCGCGAACGTGCAGGATCTGGCCGCGGCGATGGCCGCGCTCGAACCGATGGCGGCCGCGGCCGTCGCCGACCAGGCGCTGGCCGACCTCGCCGACGAGTACGACCGGCTCGCCACCGACCCCGGCACACCGGCAGGGCTGGCCGCCGAGCTCGGGGCCGTGGCCACCGCGTCCGCAGCCCGCGACGCCGACGCCTACGCCGCCGCCCGCGCCGCCCTCGACGCCGCGGTGGCCCGCAGGCACGCCGCCGCCCGGCGCGCCGAGCTGTTCCACCGGCTGCGCACGGCCCATCCTGCGCTGGCGGATCTCCTGGCCGCCGCCGCGACCGCGGGACCAGCCCGGCCCGACCGCGGCCCAGGCGACGCGCGCTCGCGCCAGGACGGCGTCGAGGATCCCTGGCCGACCCGGCTGGCGGCGTTCTCGGCCGCGTGGGCCTGGGCCGTCGCGGCAAGCTGGCTGGCCCGCGCCCGGCGTCCGGACGGCCCTGCGAACACCGACGGCGCGTCGCCCGTCGACCTGGACGCCCGGTTGGACGCGGCCGAGGACGTCCTCGCGGCGGCCACCGCGGAGCTGGCCGGGGCGAAGGCCTGGAAGCACTGCCTGGAACGGATGGGCGCCGAGCAGTCCGCCGCGCTGCGCGCCTACGCCGACACCGTCGCCGCCGGCGGCACCCTGGCCGGTCGGCACGCCGAGCGCTACCGGCAGGCCGCCCGGGAGGCGATGGAGATCGCCCAGACGGCGGTGCCGGCCTGGGTGATGCCGATCCGGGAGGTGCTGTCGACGATCCCCGCGGTCCGCGACAGCTTCGACGTCGTCATCGTCGACGAGGGCAGCCAGGCCGGGCTCGACAGTCTGTTCCTGCTGTGGCTGGCGCCCCGCGTGATCGTCGTCGGCGACGACCGCCAGTGCACCCCGCCGGTCGACCCCGCGCAGGAGCTCGACCCGGTCCTCGACCGGCTCGACGCCCTGCTGCCCGACGTGCCGGCCTGGCTGCGCGTCGGCTTCACCCCGCGGTCAAGCCTGTTCAGCCTGCTGCGGACCCGCTTCGGCGAGGTGATCCGGCTGCGGGAGCACTTCCGCTGCATGCCCGAGATCATCGAATGGTCGTCGGCGATGTTCTACCGGGATGCGCCGCTGCTGCCGCTGCGCCAGTTCGGCGCGGACCGGCTGACACCGCTGGTCGCCCGGTTCGTCCCGCACGGGTTCACCACGGCCACCCCGGCGGGGCCGCGCAACCCGGCCGAGGCCGAGGCCCTCGTCGCGCAGGTCCTGGCCTGCGCCGAGGACCCGCGCTATGCCGGGCTCAGCTTCGGGGTGGTGGTCACCCAGGGCACCGCGCAGGCCACGTTGATCCGCGACCGGCTCGCCGAACGGATGTCGGCAGCCGAGCACCTGCGTCGCCGGCTGCGGGTGGGCACGCCGGCCGACTTCCAGGGCGACGAGCGTGACGTCGTGTTCCTGTCGCTGGTCGTCGCGCCGGGCGACCGACCGGTCCCGCTGACCCGACTGGAGTACCAGCGGCGGTTCAACGTCGCGGCCTCCCGGGCCCGCGACCAGGTCTGGTTGTTCCACTCGGTGGCGCCGGCCGACCTCGACCACCAGGACCTGCGCCACAGCTACCTCAGCTACGTGCTGTCCGCGGCGCGCCCGGCCGCGCCGCTGCCTGGAGTGACGCTGGCTGGAGTGACGCCGCCGCTCGCCGAGGTCGCCACGGACCGCCCCCACCCGGCCTTCGGCTCCCTGTTCGAGCAGCGGGTGTTCCGCCACCTCGCCGGCCGCGGCTACCTCGTCACGCCCCAGGTGGAGGTCAACGGCCGGCGAGTCGACCTGGTTGTGG
>NZ_JANEZT010000473.1 GCF_025403405.1 Frankia tisae | reverse complement strand
CCGGTCCGCAGGTCAGGTGGGAACGCCGACCGGTTCCCTCGCCGCCGCCGCGGTGGCGGCGTCGGCCGACCCGGCCCGCTGCCTGTCCCAGCCATGGCCGGCCGTGCCGCGGCTGGGCCCGTCCGGCCGGCCGGCGGAACCGGCCATGGTCCGGCGCAGGCTGCGGGGCCGCAGGTCCGTCCAGGTCTGCTCGATGCGGTCCAGGCACTCCTGCCGGCTGCCGGCGACGCCGGCGTCGAACCAGCCCAGGGCGTTGCGGCGACCCTCGGGCCACACCGAGAACTGCAGCTCGTCGTTGACGACGACCTTGAACCGGTCCTGCGCCACCGGCCGGCGACCGGTCGGCCGCCCGGTCCCGGTATGGAACGGGCAGCCGTCGGCGACCGAGGCGTCGTCGCGCAGGAAGTACTGCTTCCACTCCCGGTTGTCCGGGTCGCCGTATGAGCCGAGCATCGGGATGGAGTCGACGCTGTCCATCCGGCGCAGCCGTTCGCGGATGATGCGGCGAGCCGTCGCACCCCGCGGGGTCTGTGCGCCGAGCCCCTCGAACACCCAGCGGGGCTGGAAGGTCAGGGTGTAGACCGGATTGCTCCGGCTGCGCAGCCGCCGGTGCGCGGGCGTGTTGCAGACGACGAAGATCGGGGTTCCGCGGAAGCTGAACTCCCAGCCGGGGTCGTCGGTGTCGGTGGGGATGTCCGAGGGCCACGGGTCACCGTCGTTGTCGTGCAGGTACTGCAGCAGCGACCAGAACCGCCGCTCGTACCGGAGGACCGCGTCCTGTTCTTCCTCCTGTTCCTCCTTGGCGACGGTGCCGGTGCCGGTGTGGGTGTGGGCGGGGGATGCGTCCGGTTCCCGGTCCGGTCCGGTGCCGAAGAAGACGATGAGCGAGGTGTCCTGGGACAGTGTCTGGTAGACGGCGAGATAGCTGGCGAGGATTTCCGGCAACCGGGACCAGGTGCGCTCGTCGTGGAGATCATCGACGAAGCCGAAACGAAGCCCACCGCGCCTGGACGCTGCCACCGCGAAAACGCACGGAAAGGGTTCCGAATCCGACTGAAGGGTGGCCATCATGTTCAGGACGGAGGCTTCCCCCCATTCCGGGACCGGCCCTATCGCCAGGTCCAGAACTTCCTCGCGGTACGAATCAGTGATACTCGCGGACATGCTCACCCCATAGTCGAGACAGCCGAGGACGATCGGTGGAAAGGGGGGAATACGGGCGCCGACTCTTCCCGGGCCGGGCCGGTCGAGCCCGATGGGCCTCTGCCGGTGTGTGCGGGCCCGGCGCCGGGCACGGCGACGATCCGGCGCCGGCCGCCGCGGTCACCCGCGGAGATCGAGCTCCGCGACCTGGATGGGTGCGGGCCGCCCCTTCGCGACCGGCAGGCCGGGTCCGGCCCACTTCGCCGTACCCTCACGCGCGGTCGGGCCGGCGTGGCGGAGCCCCAGCCGGCGGGCCGGGAGAGGGTGACCACCTGATCAGCGGCCCTGCCGGTAGTGGAACCTCCAGATAAAGTTAGGTGTACCTTATGGCTTGTCGGTCGGGACATTACGCAGCCGACTCGAACGACTCAAGAGTTGGCTTCTATTTGTGATATACGCCACATTGTTTGGATTTTAGGTGTCCAGAAGAGCGGAGGGTGGATTGGCACTTACCGTGAGTGGTCTGGCGATCGCCCCGGTCAAGGCTCTGGCCGTGGTTTCCCGCACCGAGCTGAGGGTGGGTCCGGACGGAGTCGCCGAGGACCGGCGGCTGTTCTTGATCACTTCCGCTGGCAAAATCGTGACTCTGCGCGACTTCCCGGCGTTGGGTTCCGTTCGACCGCAGCTGGATCTGGCGGCCGGCCGGATCGCGGTGGAGTTCCCCGATGGCTCGGTCGTCAAGGGCTCGCTGACCCCGTCCGACCAGCGGGTCGCCGGGACGTTCCTGGGTAAGCGGCGGGCCGGTCGGGTGGTGCCCGGGCCGCCGGCCGAGGTGCTGTCGGACTACCTGGGGCAGCCGGTGTCCCTGGTGCTGGCCGAACGGATCGGCGTCGGCTGGGACGAGGGACCGGTGACCATGCTCGGCTCCGGCTCTGTGGACCGGGTCGCGGACACCGCCTCGGCCGGCCGGGACCTGCGCCGCTTCCGGATGACCGTCACCGTCGCCGGGACCGCGCCGTTCGAGGAGGACTCCTGGGTCGGCCGCCGCGTCGGGATCGGCGAGCTTGTCGTCGCGGTCCGAACGGGATCATCCTGGGCGTCGTCGCCCGGGTCGTGCGGCCCGGGACGGTGCGCCTCGGCGATCAGGTCGACGTCGACGCCGGTTTAAGGTAACCTAACCAAATATTCAAGGGTTTCGGCTGGTAGGCAGGGGTATCCGCGAGGCGTGCGTGCCACCGTCGGCGGCGCGCACCCGACGACAGCAGGCAGACAACAGGGAGGACGGGTGGCTTTCGCACCCTGGCGGCGCCACGGTCCGGCGGCCCGATTCGCCCAGCCCCGGCCGGCCCCGCAGGCGCCCGCGGCGGAGGGCTCGCCGGCCTCGGACGGCGCCGGTCGCCCGCTGGCCCGGCTGCTCGGTGAGGAGCTGACCCTCGCCTATGACCGGCGGATCGTTGCCGAGGGCCTCGCGGTGCGCATCCCCGACGGTGCTTTCACCGTGATCGTGGGTCCCAACGCCTGCGGGAAGTCCACTCTCCTGCGCGCGCTCGCCCGGGTGATGCGGCCGACTGCCGGCACGGTGCGTCTCGACGGCGCGCAGATCGCGTCGTTGCCGTCGAAGGAGATCGCCCGCCGCCTCGGCCTGCTTCCGCAGACCGCGATCGCGCCGGACGGCATCACCGTCTTCGACCTCGTCAGCCGCGGCCGGTATCCGCACCAGACGATCTGGCGCCAGTGGTCTGCCCGCGACGAACAGGTCGTGCGCGATGCCTTGGCGGTCACCGGCGTCACCGATCTCGCGAGCAGGTTCGTCGGCGAGCTCTCCGGCGGGCAACGCCAGCGGGTCTGGCTGGCGATGGCGCTGGCGCAGGAGACGCCGATCCTCCTGCTCGACGAGCCGACCACCTTCCTCGACATCACCCACCAGTTCGACGTGCTGGACCTGTGCTCGGACCTGCACGAGAACCACGGCCGCACGTTGGTCGCCGTCCTGCACGACCTCAACCAGGCCTGCCGGTACGCCACCCACCTCGTCGTGATGGCTGCCGGCCGCATCGTCGCCGAGGGCCCGCCTACCGAGATCGTCACCGCGGAGCTGGTCGAGGAGACCTTCGGCCTCGCCTGCCGAGTGATCCCTGATCCCGAGACGGCCACCCCGATGATCATCCCGGCCGCCCGGCGCCGGAAGCCGTCGCCGTCGCCGGACAGCGGGGTCACCCCGCCCCAGCCGATGAGCAAGGACTCCGAAGCGGTCGTGGCCGCCACGGCTCCCGCCGGTTAACCAGTTAACCGGTAACCCCTCCGGCCGTGAGCACCATCGCCGGATGGTCAGTCAGCGAGATCCGCGCTCCCCGCGGCAGGCATAAGACAGCGGCGGAGCTGCGACACCGATGATCGCAGGCTCCGCCCCGCTGCTCGGAACGTGGAGCGCTGCGGGTGTCGCCGCCGGTGGTCTCCTGCCAGCCGGGACGCGGTACGGGCCGACCCCGGAGGGACCGGAACGTTTCGCTGCTGTCGGGACGGAGTTGTGGGCGCGCCGGAGTGCTTTCAGGCAGGTGAGTGATGGTGTATCGGCCCGAATCGGATGTTCCTACTGTGGGGAATGTCTGGCGACCGGTTGCTTGGAACGCTGGGGGCGTTCAGCGTCGGCGCGGCAGCTCGCCGTCACGATAGCGGCGGTCAGCTGAGTCCTCGCCGTGCGTGACCCATGTCGAGAAGGAACTGATGACCGCCTCTTCCCCACCTCCGCTGTCTGTCGCTCCCGCGGCGGCGCGGTCCGCCCGCGACAAGGAAGCTATTCCGAAACTGTCTTGATCCTCTCGAATCTCAATATCCGCCTCACCCGCGGTCACCGGTCACCTGCCGGCCGAAGGGTGGGAAAGCGCGTGCGCTGGTTGAGGGCGTGGGCGTAGTGGTCGAGTCCCCCCTCGGACACTCTAAGTAATCAAACAGCTATCGAGGGTAGTTGTTTTTTCTTTGGTGTGAGTTTCCTTGTCTGCGCTGTGTGGTGTGGGGCTCCAGAATCCGGGTTTCGGCCTGTGGGCTGGCCTTTTGCGGTTGACATGATCGTCCGTGGGGGTGGTCAGGCGGCGTTGCGGTATTCGTTGATCAGTCCGTTGAGGATGCGTGTGCGTCGGACGGTGGAGTCCGGGGTCGGGGCGACGG
>NZ_JANEZT010000472.1 GCF_025403405.1 Frankia tisae | reverse complement strand
GTGCCGGTGTCAGCGCCGAAGGCGCCGTCGGGGCGCAGCGCGAGGATGAGCGGCAGCGTGATCCAGGGCAGCATCGCCGCGCCGGCGAGAGCGACGGAGGTCGCCCCGATCTTGCCGAGGAACATCGGCGACAGGGTGTAGGCGAGCCCCGCCAGCACCCGGGTGGCGGGTACGCCGAGGCGCAGCGCGTCGGCGAGGCGCACGACGCCCCACGACGAGACGGTGAGCAGCAACGCCATCCACAGCCGCTGCGTCACCCAGGGCGGCAGGCCGACCAGCTTGCCCAGGCCGAAGAAGGGCCCCATCGGGAACAGGTATCCGACGTACTGGTTCGGCAGGTAGCCGAACTCGGCGAGGGAGTTCCACAGGTGGGTGGCCCGGCCCATGAAGCCCCACGGGTCGAGCGGGACGTCGAGCTTGGTGTCCGCGGTCAGCCGGCCGGGCGCCTGGAGCAGGTAGAGCACCGCATAACCGACCGCCATCCCGAGCAGCGGCCACCGCGAGGTCCGGCGGGCGCGCAACGGGGAGGCGGGCGCGGAGGTGAATGCGGCCGATGACCGGGATGCGCGCGGGCCAGTCGCTGTCGCGACGGGACCGCCGACGGGGGAAGGGATCGCTGACTCCAGGGTCGAGAGCAGATATGCCCGACCTTATCCAGGGTGTCGGAACCGGACTATCTCGCCCCACCCTGGCTGGCCGGCGCCCGGTGCATCCCGTTCCCTTCCACCCCCCGGCAGGTGCGGGTCCGCTATGACGAGCGGGCTGCGCCGTCCCGCTCCGGCGCCGGGAACACCGACACCTCGCCGCCGCCCACCGGCCCTGTGAGGGCCACGGCGAGCGCGGCTGCGGCCGTGGTGCCGGGTTCCCCACTCGGCGACGGGATGGTCACGACGGGTTCGTCGACGGTCCCCCCGGAAAGCGCACGGGCGCCCCCGGGGCTCGCGAGCCGGCTCACACCCGGGTTCGGGAGACCCATCGTGGTACCCGGGAGGATCAGGCCCGCACCCCCGTCGTCCGAGGCACGGCCGGCGGCGGCCGCCGCGACCGGCTCGAGCACGACCAGGTCCGTGCGGGAGGGGCCAGCGCCCCGGGCGTCCGGCGCCGGGTCCACGCGGCGCGCCGCGGCCGGCTGGACGGTCTCGGGCCGAGGGCGGCGCGGCGGCGACAGCGGCGCCCGCCGGGCTGAGCCGGCGACCAGCCGACCGGGCTCGACGGCGCGGTCGGGGCCACCCGCCGGGCCTCCGCGCGCAGGCGGAGCGGCCGAGCCGGGCGAGCCCGGCGCCGCGGCCGAGCCGGCGGAACCGGGCGGGACAGCCAGCGCAGGTTGGACGGAGACGACCGGCGACGCCGTGTCCGCCGACCCCGGCTCCCGGCGAACCGCGGCGCCGGGCTGGTCCGCCGCGGCGGACGGCGGGGTGGCCGCCGCGGACCCGGTGGGCGCGCCGGCGGCCGGCGGGCGCGCCGGGGTGGACACGACGAGACCGGGTGCGGCGCGGCCCAGGTAGCGACGGGCCCGCACCACATCGACGATCATCGCCGGCGTGTGCCGGGTCACCCGGAACGTGCCGCCGGGGATCTCCGCCCAGCGGATCGGGACCTCGGCGATGCGATATCCGATTGAACGGGCGATCGAGAGCACCTCGACGTCGAAACCGAATCCGGACGAGCGGGCGAGGCTGAACAGCAGCTTCGCCTCCTGCCCGCGAAACGCCTTGAAACCGCACTGGGTGTCCGCGACGTCCAGGCTGGCCAACGACCGGGTGATCTGATTGAAGGCCCAGCTACCGACCCGGCGGCCGCTGCTGCGCACCGCGCCGTCGCCGATGCGGCGGGAGCCGAGCGCCACCTCAGCATGTTCCAGGGCGGCCAGCAACAACGGCAGATCGTTGACATCCGAGGCGCCGTCGGCGTCCATGAACACGATCGAGGCGCCGTGCGCAACCGAGACTCCGGCGCGCACCGCCGCGCCCTTGCCCGAGTTCCACGGCAGCCGCAGCACCCGGCCGCCCGGTATCCCCGCGAGATGCTCCTCCGCGACGGCGGCGGTGCCGTCGGTACTCCCGTCGTCGACCACGATCACTTCTGCATCGGGAATCTTGCGCATCACCGACACCAGCGGGGGCAGCGAACCGGGCAGGCGCATCGCCTCGTTGTAGGCCGGGATGATGACGCTCACAGGCACGCTGTCCAAGACTCAACTCCTAGGCTGCGACGGCGGGACCGGTGACAGACGCCAGCGAGGGCGCAGCGATTGGTGACGGCCGGACGAGATCAGCATGCAGTTTCAGGGGATTCACCAAGAGTGTCAATGTATGTGCACCAAAGTCCGCCATCCCGACCTCATCCCCTTACTCCGCGATCAGGCACTTATCGGCCATACATGTGGTTATCGGGCGCTCCCCTAGCGGCGCCCAGCATACGGACACCGTGTTACAGATCGGGCAGGGGGTCGGCGACGACAGGTCGGGCAGGCGGAAATGATCCATCACGGAAAGCGACGAACTCCGGACGGTCAGATATCCGTCCGATCTCGTGAGCGACAAGGAAAGACCACCCGAAGCACTACAGGAGCATTCCTCCAGTGCCGAATCGCCAGGGGACGGGCCTTGCGGAATCCGCCCCGCCCCCCGCCCACCGATTACGATCACGGGGCCGGTGGGCAGCAGGGTGACGGGTCCATGAGCCGCCGCCGCGCCCGCCTGGCCGCACCGCGGGGATGGCTGCCGAAGGAGGGCTCATGCCACGATCGGAACGCGCCGACCGCTCGCGGGCGCGACCGCCACACCCCGGAGATCCCGACGCCCAGCTACGCGGACTGATCGGCGCCGGCCACTCGCGGCTGCCCCCGGTGGCGGCGATGCGGGCGCGCGATGTCGACCGGCCCAGCGAGGACGACCTCGTCGAGGCGGAACGCGCGGTGGTGCTGCGCCGCGGCCAGCGAACCGCCCCGGCAGCCGACCCCGCTGCCCCGACGGCCGACCCCGGGCTGGCACCAGAGCAGGGACAGCCGGTAGAGCAGGGACAGCCAGTAGAGCAGAGACGGGGTGAGGGGGGCCGGTCGCGGCCGCCGCGCCGACCCGACGGGCGTGCGGGTGGACCACGCCGGCCCGCGCCTGCGCCCCGGCCGGCCCCCGCCCCGCCGCGACGGTCAGCGAGTCAGGACGCCGGGGACGCAGTGCCGGACGCCGAGGGGACCTCGCCGGTCCGCTCGTAGGCGAAGAGCATCCGCAGCCGGCGCACGTGCCGCTGCTCACCGCTGAACGGCGTCGTGAGGAAGACCTCAGCGAACGCCAACGCCTCGGGGACGGTGTGCATCCGGGCACCGAGACTCAGCACGTTGGCGTCGTTGTGCTGGCGGGCCAGCGTGGCGGTCTGCTCGCTCCAGACCAGCGCCGCGCGCACACCCACAACCTTGTTCGCCGCGATCGCCTCGCCGTTGCCAGAACCGCCGATGACGATGCCGAGGCTGTCCGGCTCGACCGCGGTGGCCCGCGCCGCCGCCAGGACGAACGGCGGGTAGTCATCGTCGGGGTCGTACTCGCCGGGACCATGGTCGACGGGCGCATGGCCCAGTTCCACCAGGCGCTCGGTGAGCGCCGCCTTCAGATGGAAGCCGGCATGGTCAGAACCTAGATGGACGCGCATGATGCGCCATCATGCCTGATCATGTGAAGATCGGTTCCGTCTCCCGGGAGCGCTTGAGCTCATAGAAGCCGGGCGTGCCGGCGACCAGCAGCACTCCGTCCCACAGCCGGCCGGCGTCGGCACCCTTGGGTGCCGGGGTGATGACCGGGCCGAAGAACGCGTTGTCGCCCACCGCGATCACCGGGGTGCCGACGTCCATGCCGACGCGGCCGATGCCGTCGGCGTGGCTGGCCCGCAGCTTCGCGTCCCACTCGGTCGAGGTCGCCGCGGCCGCGAGCGCGGGATCAGCGCCCGCCTCCGTCAGCGCGGCGGCGAAGACCGCCTCGTCGAACTCGGCCTTCTCCACGTGCCGGCGGCGGCCGAGCGCGGTGTACAGCGCAGCGAGGATGCCCTCGCCGTGCCGCTCGGCGGCGGCGATACAGATCCGCACCGGGCCCCACGCCTTCGCCATCATGGCCGCGTACTGCTCGGGCAGGTCGCGCCCCTCGTTGAGCACGGCGAGGCTCATCACGTGCCAGCGGACCCGGACCGGGCGGACCTTCTCCACCTCCACCAGCCAGCGGGACGTCAGCCATGCCCACGGGCACAACGGGTCGAACCACAGGTCGGCGAGGACCGTGTCCGGACTGGTCTCGGTCGTTGCCGACGCCGGTGCAGGCAGCGGCGGGGCCGGGG
>NZ_JANEZT010000471.1 GCF_025403405.1 Frankia tisae | reverse complement strand
CCGCCGCCCCCGCCCACCGGCGACGCCGACGCCGACGTGCGCTGGGTGTTCTACTCGTCGGGCACCACGGGTTTCCCCAAGGGAGCGCGCCACACCGACGCCTCCGTCATCGCCGGGTCGAACTCGATGGTGTCCCAGCTCGGGTTCGACGAGACCGACGTCGCCTCGATCGCGTTCCCGATCGCTCACATCGGCGGGTCGAGCGTGCTGTCGCTGGGCCTGCGGACGGCCTGCAAGGTCGTGCTCGTCGACATCTTCGACCCCCGCACCGCCCCGCTGGCACTGGCGCGGCACGGGTCGACGATGCTCGGCAGCGCCGCGCCGCACTTCCACGCCTACTTCAACGCTCAAGCCGCCTTCAACGCGCAGGCCGCCCACGGCCCGGAGCGGCTGTTCGGCCGGCTGCGGTTCTTCATGGCCGGCGGGGCGCCGAGCGAGCCCGGGATGCACGACCGCGCCATCGCGGAGCTCGGCGGCGACGGCCTGATGAACGGCTGGGGCCTGACCGAGTTCCCGATGGCCGGCTACCCGTCGCCGGGCGATCCGCCCGAGCGGCTGCGCACCGCCGCGGGCCGCCCGGGCCCCGGCGTGCGGATCAGCGTCCGCGACCCCGACGGCACGGAGGTTGCGCGGGGCCAGGAGGGCGAGCTGTGCATCGCCGGCCCGCAACTGTTCACCGGCTACGTCGACGCCTCCCTCGACGCCGAGGCCTTCACCCCCGACGGCTACTTCCACACCGGTGACCTGGGCATCCACCATCCCGAGGGCTGGATATACATCACCGGGCGGCTCAAGGACGTCATCGTCCGCAACGCCGAGAACATCTCCGCGCTGGAGGTGGAGAACGTCCTGCTGACCCATCCCGGCATCGCCGAGGTGGCCGTCGTCGGGCTACCCGACCCGCGCACCGGCGAGCGGTGCGCCGCCTTCGTGGTGCAGGCCGAGGGCGCGGGCCCGCTCACCCTGCCCGACCTGGCCGCGTTCTGCCGCGAGAAGGGCCTGGCCGTCTACAAGACGCCCGAACGGCTGGAGCTCCTCGACGCCATCCCCCGTAACGCGATGGGCAAGGCGCTCAAGAAGCAGCTACGGGAGTCCGTCACCGCCGACGCCTGAGCACGCAGGACCGACCGCGGTCGCCTTTTTCGCAGGCGACCGCGGCCGGTGACACCGGAATCAGAAACGTGGGCTGGCCGTGGGCGGCGCGACCGGGCCCGTGCTGTCGTCCCGGGCGGCGGCGGGGGGCACTCCCAGCAGGGCGCGCAGCCGCCGCGTCGTGGCCTCCAGCTCCGCGGCCGGGCACACCGCCAGCACGTAGCGGTCCGGGCGCAGGATGATGATCTCGTCGGTGGGGCGGCCCAGGCGCAGATCCCGGAACGCCCCGTCGATGTCGCGCACCAGCAGCGACCCGGTCCGCGGGTCCGTGGGCGTGCCCGGCGCCCGGTCATGCGAGGCGCCGGTGCCGATCCCGCCGGTCGACCTGGTCGGGGCCTCGCCCGCGGGGGCGCCCGCGGTGGTCGCGGAGGCCTCGGCGGCGGTGTTCGCGGGGGTCGCCGCGGCGGCGCTGTCCTCCGCGGGTGCGCCGCGCCGCGCGGTGCGGGCCGGGTCCACCCGGATGGTCAGCGCGCCCAGGGCCTGCCAGAACGCCAGGCCCTCCGCGGACAGCGCGGCCGCCGGGTCACGCCCGATGCCGAGGACGGCGAAGGACGGGCCGATGACGTCGTCGAGCTTCATCCGCAGCCGGTCAGCGGTCTCCACCGACGGCTGGCCGAACATCCGGCCCACCGGCGAACCCTTGTCCGGGGTCGCCGGGGCCAGGACCGCGCCCTCGGTGTAGCGGGGCAGCGGCTTGTACTTCATCTGCAGGATGTAGTCCCGGGCCCCGGGGATGCGCTGGACGCCGACGAAGAACGCGTCACGCACCCGTTCGGTGAACCGGTTGCGCGGCTCGTACATCGCGCCGACCCGGGTGGCGAAGGAGACCATGGTCTCGGCGTGGGCGCGCCGCTCGGCGTCGTAGGTGTCCAGGAGGCGTTCGTCGGCCCGGCCCGCGAGCACCGCGGCGAGCTTCCAGCCGAGGTTCGTCGCGTCCCGGATCCCGGAGTTCATCCCCTGGCCGAAGAACGGCGGCTGCAGGTGGGCGGCGTCGCCGGCGAGAAACACCGGGCCGACCTGGAAGGTGGTGGCGATGCGGGAGTGGTGCCAGTAGATCCGCCGCCGGGAGATCCGCGGCATCGGCGTGTCCCGGTAGTGCTGCGCGAGCAGACCCATGACGACCTCGTCGGTCACCATCCGCTCGTCGGTCTCGTCGGGCAGCAGCTTGAACTCGAAGCGGCGGTGCCCGTAGGGCAACGGGATCGTCATCGACGGGCGGACCGGGTCGCAGTGCACCGCCGAGTAGGGCGCGTCGAGCTGGTCGTCGGAGACGTCGACCACCAGCCACTTCGACGGGTTCGTCTCGCCCGCGAGCTCGACGCCGACGCTGCGGCGCACGAAACTGCGCCCGCCGTCGGCGCCGACGACGTAGCGGGCGGTGACCGTGACATCCTCGCCGTTGCGGGCGCCGGTCAGCACCACGCCGTCGGCGGTGCGCTCCAGCCCGGTCACCTCCGTGTCGGCGAGCAGCCGCACGCCCGCGAAGCGGTCGAGCCCGCGGCGCAGCGTCGCCTCCATCAACGGCTGGAAGAACAGGTTGCGCCGCGGCCAGCCGAACGGCTGCCCGCTCGGCCCCACGTGCGCCAGCACCCTGCCCTGCGAGTTGTGGTAGCGGATCGGGGCGTTCTGGATGCAGTCGGCGAGCACCTCGTGGACCAGGCCGACAGCCTGGAACGTCCTTAACGACTCGTCGTCCACGGCGACGGCCCGCGGATAGTCGATGACCCCGGACTCCCGGTCGAGCACGACGGTGCTCACCCCGTAGGTGCCCAGCAGGTTGGACAGCGTCACCCCGCACGGTCCCGCGCCGACGATCGCCACGTCGGCCGATTCCCTGATCATTACCGTCTCCTCTTCCTGCCCGGAGCGGATCGCCATCGTGGTGCCGTGGCGGCTGCCTCGCCGTCCTGCCCGTAGTCGCGGTCCTGCCCGTCGTCGGCGTCCTGCCCGGGTCGCTACTGTTCTGCCATTGTCGTGCTTTCTGCTGCTGTCGTGCTTCCTGTCGTTGTCGTGCTTTCCGAGCCTCGTCCGCCGGTCCGGTCCCCCCGGTCAGCCGGTCAGTCGGCCAGCACGGAGATGGCCTGCTGGGGGCAGGCGGCGACGCCGCGGCGGGCGTCATCCTCGGCGCCCTCGGGCACAGTGACGTCACCGCTGAGCGCGGTGAAGCCGTCGTCGTCGAGCGGGTACAGCCCCGGGTTCACCAGGTAGCACTGGCCGTGACCGGAGCATTCCGGCTGCTCCATGTGGATACGCATGCGTTCGTCGTCCTCGTCGGCTGGGATTCGGGGTCGGCCGGGATTCGGGGTCGGCCGTCCGGGTCTGGTCGAGGGTGCGGTCAGCGGAAGCGGGGCTTGCGCTTCACGTTCGGCGGGACGGGGCTGCCGCCGCGGTTGCCGCGCTGGGTGTACGACAGCCCGGCCCGCTGGGCCAGCGACGGGGTCATGTCCAGGGACTCCCAGATCGCGCGGATGGTGCCCTGGATGGCCTCCGGGCGGCGCGCGGCGATCTCGGCGGCGAGCTCCGCGGCCCGCGGCCAGAGCTGCTCGCGGGGCACCACCTCGGTGACGATACCCAGCCGCAGGGCCGTCTCGGCGGTGAGCCGCTCGTCGTTGCCGAGCAGCGCCCAGCGCAGCACGTCGCCGAGGGGGATGTTGCGGGCCAGCATCCCGATCGGCTCCAGTGCGGAGACGAGGCCGCCGTTGGCGTGCGGATCGAAGAAGGTGGCGTCCTCGGAGCAGATGATGATGTCCGACTCGTTCAGGAAGTACATGGCGCCGCCGGCGGCGATGCCGTGCACCGCGGTGATCACCGGCTTCCAGACGAACTGCTTGCGCGGGCCGAGGCGGACCCCGGGGTCCTCCTGGTTCCACTGGTTCTGGTCGTTCCACCAGGGGCCCTCCTGGATGTCCAGCCCGGTGCAGAACGCGCGCTCGCCGGCGGCGCGCAGGACGGCGACGCGCACGTCGTCGTCGTCACGGACCTCGTGCCAGACCGCCTCCATCTCCAGCGTCATCGTCTCCGTGAAGGAGTTGAGCCGCTCGGGGCGGTTGAGGGTGATGGTCGCGACATGGTCGTCGACCTCGTAGAGGACGGTCGTGAGGTCCTTGAGCGGCATGAATGTTCCTCGGGAGTGGGCGAGCTGGCTGGGCCGGCTGGGCTGGGCTCTGGTGGGGGAG
>NZ_JANEZT010000470.1 GCF_025403405.1 Frankia tisae | reverse complement strand
CTGGGTGTCCTCGACGCCCCCGGGCTGCGGATCACCACCCCGACCCTGGCCTCCGACGAGCTGATCGAGCTCATCCACGATCCGCTCTACGTGAACGCGGTCCGCGCCGCGCCGGATCCTGCCCGGGACCACCTGGGCCGCACCGCGTCCGAGGTGCTCGGCGACAGCGATTCCGAGCTCGACGCCCTGCTGGCCCGGGTACTGCGCACCGGCGAGGCGGTGGTGGACCTGGAGGTGGGCGTCGCGGGCCCGGCCGGAACGCCGCTGACCTGGCTGGCGAGCTGGTTCCCGGTGACCGATCCGCAGCTCGGTCCGGTGGGGGTGTCCTTCGTCGCGTTGGACGTCACGGGTCGGCAGATCGCCGATCGGGAGCGGCTGCGGGCGCAGGCGCGTTACCGCGGGCTCGTCGATGCCGCCGGCGTGGACGTCTTCCACGCGGCGGCCGACGGCGCCCTCGACGTCGACCTGCCCGGCTGGCGTTCCGCCACCGGCCAGCAGCCGGGGACGTTGGCCGGCAGCGGCTGGCTGTCCGGGGTGCATCCGGTCGACCGGGACCGGGTCGCGCGGCTGTGGCGCGGGGCGGTCGAGCGCGGCGAGGCCTTCGAGGCCGAATTCCGGATCTCCGCGCCGACCGGCGTGGGCGGTGCCGAGCGCGTCGTCACCGCCCGGGTGCTGCCGGTGTCCGGACCGGGATCCGCGGTGGATGCCGCCGGTGGGCAGGCGGCGGGCGGCACCGGCCCGGCGGGCGATGGACGGCCGGTCGAGTGGCTCGGCGTGATCCGTGACCTCACCGGGGAACGGGCCGCCGAGGCGGCCCGGGCCGAGGCCGATCGGCGGACCGAGGCGGCCGTCGAACAGGCCGAGGCCGCCTCGCAGCGGGCCGAGTCCGGCGGCCTGTTCTCCGTCGCGCTGGCCCGCGCCAGCACGGTCGACGAGGTCGTCGCGGCCATCCTCGACGTTGGCGGCCAGGCGGCGCGGGCGGCCGGGCGTGGGGTCGCGCTGGTCGACGATCGGCGCCTCGAGCTGCGTTTTGCCCAGGCGAGTGGCGACGCGCCGCAGCGGCCCGGCTCCTGGCCGGATGTGGCACTGGGTGCGGTTCATCCCCTGGCCGAGGTGGTGCGGGGAGCCCGGCCCCTGTTCCTGGCCGACCGGGGGGAACTGCTCGCTCGCTGGCCCGTCTCCGATCTTGCCGACGCCGCGGTGGCGACGGGTGAGCAGGCGTGGGCCATGCTGCCGCTGGTCGCCCTCGACGGCTCCGCGTTCGGCGTGGTGACCTTCGCCTTCCCGGCCCCGCGGACCTTCACCGCCGCGGATCGGGCCTACCTGAGTGGCCTCGCCGCGGCCGCCGCCCGTGCGCTGGAGCGGGCCCGGGCGCATGAGCGGCTCGTGACCGATGCGGCGCAGGCGCAGGCGGCGATCACCACGACGAACGAGGAACGCGAGGCTCGAGAGCGCGCCGACCGGCGGCTGCGCCTGCTGGCTCGGGCCACCGAGATCGTGACCTCGGCCGATGCTCCCGAAAGGTCCCTGCGTGCCGTCGCGGAGCTGATCGCGGCGGAGATCGCGGATCTGTGCGTGGTCCATCTGGTCACAGCCCGCCCGGCGCTCGTGCCTCCCGCGGGCCCGATCATTGACGGCGGTGAGCAGCCCGCCGAGACCGAGCCGGCCGGCCACCCCGAGCCGATGGGCGAGGCCGGCGCCGCCACCGAGAGCGGGCAGGCCGGCACGGGCGGGCAGGTGGCCGTCCCGGAGCTTCGGCCCCTGGTCGTCGCGGGTTCCGCCGCGGCCGGTGCCGCGCCCTCGACGGATGCCTGGATCGCGGCGCTTGCCTCCCCGTCGAACCCGATCAGCCAGGTCGCGGCCCGCGGGGTCGGGGAGGTCGTCAGCCACGCGGCGCTCGGCTGGGAGCCGCCGTCCGACCTCGCGCGCTGGATCCGTCAGGTCGGCGCGCACACGACGGCCGTGCTGCCCGTGGTGCGGGTCGGTCGGATCGCGGCCGTGTTCAGCCTGACCGCCGCCGGTGACCGGGCCCCGTTCGTCGAGGCCGATCTGGCCTTCCTGACCGAGCTCGCCGCGCGCGCCGGGGTCGCCCTGGAAGGCATCGAACGGGAGCGCAGCGCGCGTGACGGCGCGGCGGAGCTGCACGAGACCCTGCGTGGCGCGGCACCGACGGTGCCTGCGGGACTGCAGGTGGCGTCGCGCTACCTGCCCGCCGGGGCCGAGGGGGACGCCGGCGGGGAGTGGTTCGACGTGATCGACCTCGGCGCGGGCCGGGCCGCCCTGGTGATCGGCGGGGTCCGGGGACGGGGACTGCGCACGAGTGCCGCGATGGGCCAGCTTCGCGCCGCCGCGCGCGCCTGCGCCCGCCTCGACCTGCCACCCGGCGAGGTGCTGGCGCTGCTCGACGGCGTCGTTGCGGACATGCCGGGTCATGAGGTCGCAACCTGCATCTACGCGATCGCCGAGCTCGACACGGGTGTGCTCACGCTGGCGAGCGCCGGCCATCCGCCGCCCCTCGTGGTCGCCCCGGACGGTCTCGTCTCGCGCCTGTACATGGCGGTCGGCTCCCCGCTCGGGGAGGTCCGCCGGGATCCGGCCGGGCATGCCGACGCCACCGAGTACACCGTCCGGCTGGGGCGGGGATACCTCATCGCGCTGTTCACCGCGGGCCTGGTCCGCGGGGGTGGCCGCGACGTCGACGCCGGCGTCTCGGATCTCGCCGCCGTGCTGGCTCGCTACAGCGACGCACCCGCCGACAACCTCGACCCGCTGGCCACCGCGGCCTGCGCCGGGCTCGGCCGCGACGGCCAGCCGGCGCCCGCCGACGACGCCGCGGCGCTGCTGATCGCCCGCCTGCCCGACGAACCGACCACCGGGCCGGCACTGCTCGACGTCACCGTCGACGGGCCGACCGGGCTGCACGCCGTGCGGGCACAGTGCCGGCTCGCGTTGGAGAACGCCGAGCTGCCCGCCGAGATCATCGACACCGTCGTCCTGGTCCTGTCCGAGCTGACCAGCAACGCCGTGCGTCACGGCCGGCCGCCGTTGTCCGTGCGGCTGCGGCGGCTCGGTGACCGAGCCGTCGTCGAGGTCGCCGACGGCGGCGGCCGACTGCCCCGGCGCCGGCAGGCCTCGCCGGACGACGAAGCCGGGCGCGGACTCGACCTGGTCTCCCGGTTGGCCGTGCGGCATGGTTTTCGCCCGATCCCCGACGGCAAGGTGGTCTGGGCGGAGGTCGACCTGGTGACCTCGCCGCCCGCCGGTCCGGTCGTGCCGTGATCGGGCCGCCCGGCCGGGCGGCGCATGGCGAGTGTGTCGGGGCCGGGCCATCCTGGCGGCACCGGTCGGGCACATGTCGCGTAACGTGAGCGTCATGCCGGACGCGGTGCTGCGGCTCGACAATGTCAATGTCGTGCGGGATGGGTCGTACCTTCTGCGGAATGTGGGCTGGGAGGTGCTTCCCGGTCAGCGATGGGTCATCCTCGGCCCCAACGGCGCCGGAAAGACGACCCTTCTGCAGGTGGCCTCGGGCCGGCTGTTCCCGACCTCGGGCGCGGTCGACCTGTTCGGTCACCGACTGGGCACGGTGAACCTCCTCGAGCTGCGCTACCGGGTCGGCGTCGTCAGCCCGGCGCTGGTCGAGACGCCGCCCCCGGACGAGCGGGTGCTCGACGCGGTGGTCACCGCCGGCTGGTCGGTGCTCGGTCGCGGCGACGAGCCGTATGACGACGTCGACCTCGCCCGCGCCGCCGGCCTGTTGGCCCAGTTCGGTTGCCGGGAGCTGCGGGACCGGCGGTTCGGGACGTTGTCCGAGGGCGAGCGTAAGCGGGTGCTGATCGCGCGCTCGCTCATGAGCGACCCGGAGCTGCTCCTGCTCGACGAGCCCGCCTCCGGGCTTGATCTCGGGGCCCGTGAGGCGCTGCTGCGACGGCTGACCCGCTTCGCCGCCGACCCCGCGGCGCCCGTCAGCGTTCTCGTCAGCCATCACGTCGAGGAGATCCCGGTGGGGATCACGCACGCCCTGCTGATGCGCGGCGGCCAGGTGCGGGCCGCGGGCCCGGCGGCAGAGGTGCTCACCGCGCCCCGCCTGTCCGACTGTTTCGGGATTCCCCTCGATGTCAGCGTCGCCGCCGGGCGCTACGCCGCTCGGCTGGCCGCCGGCCCGCCGCCGCGGCGACCGGTCTCCGTCGCCGTCTGAGTCCGCGTCCCGCCCAGCGCGCCTTACTCGAACGCCTGTTCCCCCGCACGTCGGCCCCGGGTCGACTGTGGCCGGTAGGCCGTCCGCGCTGCGCGTCAGGTGGGGCGGGGGGTCCGTCGAGCCGAGGGCAAGCTGTGG
>NZ_JANEZT010000046.1 GCF_025403405.1 Frankia tisae | reverse complement strand
GGTCGGGGTCGGGGTCGGGCAACATCCTCGTCGGCTACGGCGTCAGCACCGAGCCTGCCCGGCCGCGCCGCCGACGGGTCGGCGCCACCATCCCGACCCCGCGCCCGGCGATGCCCTCCGGGCCGTCCCGATCATCCGGGCTGGCGGGAACGTCCGGGCTGGCAGGAACGTCCGAGCCGGCAGGAACGTCCGAGCCGGCGGTGCCGTCGGGGTCGGCCGCGCGGACCGCGGTCGCCGTCGTGTCGCCCCTCGTGCGCCGTCTCGCCCGCGACAACGGCGTCGACCTGCAGGCGCTGACCGGCACCGGCCCAGGCGGATTGATCATGCGCCGCGACGTCGAGGCCGCCGTCGGGGACCCGCAGGCCCCCGCGCCGCACCTCGCCGAGTCCGACGCGACCGTCGTCCCCCTGGACGCGATCGGGCGGCGGGCGGCGGAGACGTTCACCCGCAGCCGGCGCGAGGTTCCCGACGCCACCTGCTGGGTCGACGCCGACGCCACCGGCCTGCTCGCCGCCCGCGACGCCCTCAACGCCGGCGGCGCCGAGCCAAGGATCGGGCTGCTGGCGATCCTGGCCCGCGTCTGCGTCGCCGCCCTGCTGCGCGCCCCCGAGCTGAACTCCTCCGTCGTCACCGACTCCGACGGCCGCGCCACCGGCGTGCGCCGCCACGGCGGCGTCCACCTGGGGTTTGCCGCGCAGACCCCGCGCGGCCTGGCCGTGCCCGTGGTGCATCACGCCGAGGACATGACCACGGCCCGGTTGTCCGCCGAGCTCACCCGGCTGACCGCGGCTGCCCGCGGCGGCCGGCTCACCCCGGGCGAGCTGACCGGCGGCACGTTCACGCTGAACAACTATGGCGTCTTCGGCGTCGACGGCTCCACCCCGATCATCGCCCACCCGCAGGTGGCGATGCTCGGCGTCGGCCGGATCGTCTCCCGGCCCTGGGTGGCGGACGGCGCGCTGGCCGTGCGCAGCGTCGTGCAGCTGTCGTTCACCTTCGACCACCGGGTCTGCGACGGCGCCACCGCCGGCGCGTTCCTGCGCTTCGTCGCCGACGCCGTCGAGGACCCCACCGCGCTGCTGCGCCACCTCTGAGCACCCCCACCCGCACCACCCGATCCGGTCCTAGGAGGTCTGACTTGCCTGCCCAGGCCCGCTACACCTACCTCGGCCCCGAGGGGACCTTCAGCGAGGTCGCGCTCCAGACGCTGCCGGAGGCGGCAAGCGCCGAGCTGGTGCCCTCCGCCTCCGTGACGGCGGCGTTGGACGCGGTACGCAGCGGCGACGCGGCCGGCGCGCTGGTACCGATCGAGAACTCCGTCGAAGGCGCCGTGACCACCACCCTCGACGAGCTCGCCACCGGACACCCCCTGATGATCTACCGGGAGGTGCTGCTGCCGATCAGCTTCGCCCTGCTCGTGCGGCCGGGCACCACCCTGGAGGACGTCAAGACGGTCACCGGCCATCCGGTTGCGCAGGCCCAGGTGCGCCGCTGGCTCGCGACGCACCTGCCGCACGCCGAGTGGGAGTCGGCCTCGTCCAACGCCGAGGGGGCCCGCCTGGTACGCGACGGGCGCTTCGACTGTGCCTTCGCCGGGGAGTTCGCCGGACGCCTCTACGGCCTGGAGGCGCTGGTGACCGACATCAACGACGCCGCCGACGCCACGACCCGCTTCGTCCTGCTCCGCCGCCCGGGCCGCATCGCCGCGCCGACCAGGGCGGACAAGACGTCCGCGGTGGCGTGGCTGACCGAGAACCACCCGGGCGCGCTGCTGGAGCTGCTGCAGGAGTGGGCCGTGCGCGGGGTCAACCTGATGCGGATCGAGTCCCGGCCCACCGGGGAGGGCCTCGGCCAGTACTGCTTCTCCATCGACGCGGAGGGGCATGCCAGCGATCGCCGGGTCGGTGAGGCCCTGATGGGGCTGTACCGGATCTGCCCGAAGGTGCGGTTCCTCGGGTCGTATCCACGGGCCGACGGCGTGGCCGGGTCCGTGCGCTCGCAGGTGACGGACCACGAGTTCCGCGCGGCGGCCGACTGGCTTTCCCGCTGTCTGGATGGCCGTGGTGACGATCGGGAGCCGTGATCGACCGGCGTAGGGGTGCCCGATCCGGCCGGCCCACCGGCCGGAAGGAGCCTGTCCGCGCCGGCTCCACATCACCGGGACGAACCGTCACGCGCGACGCTCGGCACCCCCGGATGGCCGCGCGGACGCCTCGGCACCGCCACCGTGGGTGGCGGCCGCGTTGCCCGATTCGGCCACCCCGCCGGCCGGGACGGGCCGGGCGCCGTGCCGTCACGGCGTTGTTTTTCCGGGCCATAGGGGCAATTCCGCAGCAGTCGTAGTCTGCGTGTAGGCCGAACACGGAGCACTGCCGGGTCCGACGACGCACGAGCAGACGTCACCGCGCGGTCGGGCGGGGCGCACGACCGGGAGCGAGGATGCGGTGAAGGTGGTGGCGATCGCCAGCTACAAGGGCGGGGTGGGCAAGACGACGCTCACCGCGAACATCGGCGCCGCCATCGCCCGGCTGGGCCGCCGCGTCCTGCTGATCGACCTGGACCCGCAGGCGAACCTCACCTTCTCCTTCTACCAGCCGGAGGTCTGGCGCACCGAGCTCGCCGAGCATCGCAGGACCGTCAAGGCCTGGTTCGAGTCGTGGCGACCGGAGACCATGCCGCCGCCGCTGGCGAGTTACGTGACCAACCCGCCGATCGCCGCCGCCGCCGTCGCCGAGCGCGGCGGCACGCTGGACCTGCTCGCCTCGCACCTGTCCCTCGGTGACATCGAGATGAACCTTGCCGCCCACCTCGGCGGCGCGCAGGCGCACCGGTCCACCCGCCACTACTTCGACGTCTACCAGCGCCTCGCCACCGGGCTCGCCTCCCCCGGGATGCAGGACTACGACCTGGTCCTCATTGACTGCCCGCCGCACTTCGGGGTGATGACGCGCGCCGCGATAGCCGCCTGCGACCACGTGCTCATCCCGGCCCGCCCGGACAACTTCTCCGCGCTCGGCATCGAGCATCTGCTCGGCAAGCTGCGTCGCTACGTCTGGGAGTACAACCGGGTTGCGGACCTGCAGTCCGGCGTGCATCCCGCGGCGAAACGCCTCGAGCCGCACGTGCTCGGCGTCGTGCTCATGATGGTCCAGTACTACCGCGGGCAGCCGACCAGCTTCCTGCGGCCCCACATCCAGCAGGCCGCCAGCCTCGGGGTCCCGATGTTCGAGTCGATGGTCCGGTTGAGCACCCGCAGCTTCGCCGGCGCGGCCGAAACCGAGCTGCCGGCCGTGCTTAGCCCGGACGTGCCCGGCGAGGTGGTCGGGGAGCTCATCGACGTCGTCGAGGAGTTCCTGCGCCGCCTGGCCACGGGCGCCCGCCCGACCGGCTGACTCCCCGATCGGGTCAGGCGAGGGCGAGGGTGGTGAGGATGTCCGGGGAGAACGCCTCGGCGGGGGGCGCCCAGGGGCCGGCGTGGACGGCGCCGAGTGCGGCGCCGAGGTCCGGGCGCTCGCGCAGCAGCCTCGTCATCCGCCGGCGCTTCGCCGCCCGCTCGGGCATGCCGAACGCGGACAGCAGATCGGTCAGCGCGGTGGCGAACCGCAGCCGCGCCATCCGCTCGCCGCGTTCCTCGGTGTAGCCGCGCAGCGTCTCCGGGGTCCAGGTGGGGGTGTCGAGCAGTGCCTCGGCGAGCACCCGGGTGTCGCGCAGGGTGATGCTCAGCCCCTGGGCGGTGACCGGGTTGCTCCAGCCGGCGGCGTCGCCGAGCAGCGCGATTCCGGGCCGCAGCGGGTTGTCGGTCCACGCGTCGGTCATGGGGAAGGTAGCGCACGGCCCGGCCGGGGTCGCCTCGGCGAGCGCGTCGCCGCACGGCAGCGCCGGCGAGCGGTACGCCGCGAGGAAACGGGCCACCCGCTCGGGCCCGTTGAACCGCTCGGGGTCGTCCGCCTGCCGGGCGATGTAGAGCCGGATCAGGCCGGCGCTGCGGGGCACGACAACGTACTGGTTGCGCCCGTCGACGCCGAGCGTCGTCTCGGCGCGATCCCACGCGCCGCCGTCGTCGACCAGCAGCCCGGTGAGCATCACCCGCGGGGTCGTCACCGCGAGTGGGATGCCCAGCGCCGTGCGGGTGGCGGAGTTTTTACCGTCGGCGACGACGACGAGCCGGGCGCGCAGGGTGCGGTGTGCCCCGTCGAGTTCGTAGGTGACCGCCGGGGCCGGGCCCGGTTCGACCGTCGAGCGCCCGACGCCGCGCACGACGGTCGCCCCCGCCTTGGTCGCCGCGATGGCCAGCGCCTCGCGCAGCTCCGGATGGCCGACGCCGATGATCCCGGGCACGCCGGGCACCGCCGTGGACAGATCCATCGCGGCGGCGCGGGCACGGGCGACGGGGAGCATCTCGTCGTAGGGCACCATCCGGCTGATCACCGACGCGCCCTCGGTGCCGAGCACCGTCTCACCCAGGCCGAGCTCGACGGCCTCACCGAAGCCCCAGGGCGCGATCGCCTCACCGCGAATCTGGTCGCGGTAGACGCGCTCGCGCTCCAGCACCGTCACGCCCAGGCCCGCCGCGGCGAGGCGGGTGGCGAGCGCACAGCCGCCCACCCCGCCGCCGATGACGACGACGTCGCTGTCACCGTCGCTGTCGCTGCCCATTTCGGCCTCCCTCGGGTCATGGCCACGCTGATTAACTATGGCATAATGAGCCCGAGGCGATCGACTTGTCCAAGATGGTCCAGAGGACGAGGACGGATACGGGAGGCGGCCGGTGGCACGCAGGCGCGGCGGGACCCAGCCGGCGCCGCTGACCCAGCGCGACGTGCTCGACGCCGCGCTGCGGGTCACCGAGCGTGGCGGGCTCGACCGCCTGACCGTGCGCGCCGTCGCCGACGAGCTCGGCGTCACCCCGCCCGCGGTGCACTACCACCTGCGCGGCGGCGAGGACCTGGCCGACCGGGTCGTCGAGGCGGTCGCCGCCGACATCCGCATCGAGATCGATCCGGCCGTGCCCTGGGTGGACCAGTACGTCGGGCTCGTCACGGCGATGGACGAGGCGTTCCGGCGCTACCCCGGCACGGGGATGCGGGCGCTGACGGCCTCGCGACCCTCCGCCGCGGCGGGCCGGCTGACCGGCACGGCGCTGTCGATCCTGCGCGCCGCCGGCCTACCGGAACCCGCGGCGGTCGAGCTGTTCACCGCCACCTATCTGCTGTTCACCGGCTGGCTCGCGGCCCGGGGTCTGATGGCGGCGGGAGGCACGCATCCCAGCCTGGCCGCCGCGGGCATGACCGGGCCGGGCCTGGACGACCTCTCGACACTCGAACGCGCCCTGCGCCGGGTGCTGGCGACGGTGCCGGCGGCGCCGCCGCCCGTCGCCGACCGGATCGACCCGGCGGGCCAGGCGCGGCCCGCCCTCACAGAGGAGTCACGCACATGAGCGACACCACCGTCATCGACGACTACTTCGCGGGCTGGAACAAGCAGGACACCGACGCGATCCTGGCCACCCTGACCCCGGACGTCGTGCTGGAGGACGTCCCGACGGGCCACGGCGCCACGGGGACCGACGCGGCCCGCGCCTTCATCGACAACGCGCTGAGCCAGACGGCGGGCACCACCTACGACGTCGTGACCACCCTGTCCGACGGGGCCACCTACGCCATCGAGTGGGTCATGCAGCCGGCGGGCATCCGCGGGTCCTCCTTCGGCTCGCTGCGCGAGGGCCGGATCGCCGTCAACCGCGACTACTGGAGCCTGCCCCGCAAGTCCGCCTGAGGGGCCCCGGTCAGCCGAGCCACGTCAGCCGACCACGGCGGGAGCCAGTGCCGCCGTGGTCAGCCGCCGCGGGCTGCCGCCGCCGTCGGCGGGCACGGTCCACAGGTCGCTGCCGTAGTCGCCGGGCAGGGCGTAGGCGAGGGTGCGGCCGTCGAGCCAGAGCGCCTGGTCGTCGACGTTGCGCCGCTCGGCCGGCGCGGTCTCGCGCATGGTCCGCAGGTCGAGGACGGTCAGCCGCCAGGGCGCGTCCGCGGGCAGGCCCGCCACCCGCTTCTTGAACGCCAGCCGGGTGCCGTCCGGGGACAGCGACGGGCATTCGACGTTCGACCGCAGGGTGGTGACCGTGCGCGCGGTGACGTCGCCGCGCACGAGGTAGGTCTGGCCGCCGGTGGCGAGCGTGGCGTAGAAGTGGGTGTCGTCGGCGAACGTCACCCCCCAGAAGTTCGCATCCGGGCTGCGGTAGGCCCGACCGTCCCGGACGATCCGGTAGTCCTCCAGGCTCCCCTCCAGCCGCCAGGTGCGGGTGTCGAGGATGGACGTGCGGGTGGAGAACACGGTGCCCGCGTAGGAGTCGCCGCTGACGAACACGGTCCAGGCCACCATGCGTCCGCTCGGCGAGACCCGGGCCCGGGTGGGGATGCCGCCCAGTGGGTAGTGGTGCCGCTCGCGCAGGTCGGCGTCGAGCACCACCGCCCGGTAGCTCTCCCCCACCGCGCCCGGCACCCGGCGCAGGCAGATCCCGGTGCCGCCGGCGGCGTGGAAGCGCAGGCAGCGCACGCCGGAGGCGGTGCGGGGCCCCGCCGGGTCCGCCGCCGGTACGGACACCAGCTCGTCGCGGTGCGGACCCCACGCCGTCGAGCGGAACACCAGCCGTTCCCCCGCCGGCGCGGCGAGCACGACCCGGCCGGGCCGGATCACGGGCCCGCTGGCCTGCTGGTGGTCGCGCCCCGCGGCCCGGCCGGAGGCGTGCACCACGGCCGCGGTGGCGACCCCGGCGAGCACCATGACGACCGCGGCGAGGACGGCGAGGCGGGCACGGACGCTCACCGCGCCACCCGCCCGGGACGCAGGCCCGCCCGCCCGGGACGCAGGGCGACGGCCGCGGCGGTGCAGGCCGCGAGCGCCGCGGTGGCGGCGGCCAGGGCGGCGTGGTCACCCCAGGCCGTCCAGGCGGCACCGAACAGCAGCGAGCAGGCGAAGCGCGCACCTACCTGCCCCGTCTGGACCAGGGCCAGCCCGCTGGACCGCAGTCGCTGCGGGACCGACCCGGCCGCGGCCGCCATGAGCACCCCGTCGGTCGCCGCGTAGAAGGCGCCGTGCAGGACGAGCACGACGGCGGGCAGCGCCGCGCCCCCCGCCGGGGCGAGCAGAAGACCATAGGCCACGAGCAGGCCGCCGTGCCCGGCGAGAAAGACCCGCCAGCGGCCGAACCGGTCGGCGGTGCGTCCCAGCGGGACGGCCAGCAGCAGGAACGCCGCGGACGTGCCCAGCGGCAGCAGGGGAAACCACTCGCCGGACAGGTCCAGGTCGCGTTGCAGGATCAGGTACAGGAACGAGTCGCTGACGGTGGCGAGGCCCAGCAGCAGCGCGCACAGGGTGAGACGGCGCAGCGCGCGGTCGCCCAGCAGGCTCACGGCGGCGCGCAGCGACACGGCCGCCTGCTCACCCGGCCCGCTCTCGGCCGGCCCGGGTTGGGGCACGCGGCCGGGCACGAACAGCAGCAGGACGACGACCCCGGTCGCCGCGACGCAGAAGCTGACGGTGAACACCGCGTCGAACCCGTCGGCGGCCGCGTGCATCACGACGATCGCGACGACCGGCCCCAGCAGGGCACCCGCGGTGTCCATCGCCCGGTGCACGCCGAAGGAGCGGCCCTGGGCCTCCGGCGAGGCGGCCAGCGAGATCATCGCGTCCCTCGGGGCCGTGCGTAGCCCCTTGCCGGTGCGGTCCATCGCGAGGACGGCGCTGATCCCCGCCACGCTGTGCACGATCAGCAGCGCCGGCTTGCACAGCGCGGACAGCCCGTAGCCGAGGGCCGCCATCGACTTGTAGCGCCGGCCGCGGTCGGCGAGGTGGCCGCCGACGAGGCGGACCAGCGCGCTGGCGCCGTTGTAGATGCCGTCGAGCAGGCCGAAGCCGAGCGGGGACAGGCCCAGCCCGGTCACCAGGTACAGCGGCAGCACGGCGGTGACCATCTCGGCGGAGACGTCGGTGATGAGGCTGACCGTGCCGAGGACCAGCACGGTGGCGGGCACGGCCCGCCACGCGAGGCCCGCCGGCGCCCGGGTCGCCGGCGGCGGGGCCGGCAGGCCCGGGGTGGCCCCCGGGCCTGCCGGTCTGGTGCGGGTGTCCGCGACGTACACGGGCCGTTAGCTCCAGATGCCGGTGATGTCCGCAGCGCTCGAGGCGTTGCCGGCGTGCGCCGTCAGGCCGGCAAGATCCTCCAGCGTGCGCAGCAGGTTGTAGTGGTTGTACGTCGTCGACGTGCTGCTGCCCGCGGTGACGTGCTGGCCGTAGAACACCGTGGGGATCCGGTTGCCGCTCTGCTTGTTGTCCTCGTCGAAGGTGACCACGAGCACGCTGTTGTGGGTCTTCGCCCAGGTGGCGTAGGCGCCCAGGTTGTTCTGCAGCCAGGTGTCGCCCGTGGCGACCGAGCAGTCGTGCATGTCGTTGCACAGGTTCGGGACGACGAACGAGACCTTCGGCAGCGTCGTGTAGTTCGTCGGGAACTGCGCGAAGGTGTGTGCGGTGCTCGTCGGCACATTGCTGAAGGCGAACCACGGGTTGTGCTTGCGGGCGTACTTGGTGGAACTGTTCGTGCAGACCGTCGACCCGGCCGACGGCAGGCCCTCGTTGTAGCTGCCGAACGTCCTGCCGGCGGCGATGAGTTCGGAGCCGAGGTTGGCGGCGCTGCTGAATCCCGGGGTGTAGCAGGCATCGTCGGTGACGCCCTGGGTGCCGCCGGAGAACAGCGCGACGTAGTTGGGCTGGCTGGGATGGGTCAGGCCGTAGGAGGCGGTGAGGTTCGCGCCGCCGCTCTTCAGCGAGTTGATGTACGGCGCGCTGGAGGATCCGATGACCTGCGAGTAAGCATGGTTCTCGAGCATCACCACGACGACGTGGTCGGGCGCCGGCAGGCTCGCGGCCTGGGCGGGCGCGGCGGCCCACACCCCGAACAGGGCGGCCGCCAGGCTGGCCGCGCCGAGGGAGCCCAGCGCCAGGCGCGAACGCCGGACACGGGTGAGAACGGACAAGGTGGAACCTCCGGCATTGACGAAGGAATCAGCACGGGCCCTCGCTGAAGATTCACGCCAGGTTAGGAGGTCCGACCGCCCACGGTCAGTGCTGCGCAGAGGAAGAGGAGACAAACAGACGAATGCGGTGCGACACCGTCGCTTCACCCATTCATAACCTGACTCCGGAGCCGGGTGGGCCGAGGTAGACGGTCCATCAGTGGGGAGAGAGATCTACTTGGCCAGCACCGGTGGCAGGTCGGGCCGGCAGCGGTGGACCAGGATGTCGCCGCGGCCGGAGACGGCACGGATCTCGACGGTCTCGTCGGACGGGGCGGGGCGGTCGACGGCGGCCAGGTCGCTGCGCGCGCTGCCGTCGCCCGTACGGAGGTCCAGCAGGGCGGCGGTGCCCTCGCGCACGCCGATGTCGAGCCGGCCGGATCCGGTCACGAGGCTGACCGTGCCCCGCGCCACCTCGCCGATGCGGATGTCGGCCGAGCCGGACACGGCGTCGACGCTCGCCTGCGCCCGGTCGACGTCGATGGACCCGGCGCCGCTGGCCAGCCGCACCGGCGCCGCCGTCTCGCCGATGGTGATGTCGCTGCGCGCGGCCTGGATCACCGCCGTGCCGTCGAGCCGCCGGATCCGGATCGCGCTCCTGGCGGTCCCGACGTCGGCGTGACCGCGGCAGCGGCCGACGCGGACGTCCCCCCCGGCGGTTCTCAACCGCAGGTCGCCGGTCTCGTCGAGGTCGACGCCGCCGCGCGCGGCCTGCACCACGCAGTCGCCCAGGCGGCCCGCGGCCCGGATTCCCGGCGCGGTCGCGTCGACCCGCGAGCCCGTGGGCAGGTCGACCGTCACGTCGACCGCCTCGCCGGATCCGAACAGGGACCTCAGGCGCCTGCGCGGCGCCCGGATCGTCAGCCGGCCGTCTGCGTACTCGACGGTGGTCTCCCGGGCGGCCTGCACGTCGGCGTCGCTGGACGGCTCGGCCGGGCGCACCTCCACGACCGTGTCGGCGCGATCGCCCGCCCGGATCTGCAGGCCACCGGCGCCCAGTTCGATGACGGCGTGGATCGGTTCGGGGGTGTCGAAACTCGGCATGGTCTATCTCCTCCTTGAAGGGCCGGGCCCGGGTTCTGGAAAGTCGGATCACGCCGCTCTAGCGCACCCAGCCGCTGTAACGGCGCCCCTGCTGCCGGGCTCCCCGCCCGCCGGGGCTCCCGGGCACGGGGCCGGGGTCGAGCGCGGCGCCGACGGCGCGCACGAGCCAGGCGTTGACGGACAGCCCCTCGCGGTCGGCCGCCTCGTCGATGCGTGGCCTGAGATGCTCGGGGACGCGCAGCGTGAGCCGCGACGTACGCCCCTCGTCGCCCTCCGGCACGACGGGCGGCGGTGCCACGACGGCAGGCGAGGACTCGGCGGACAGACCACCCGCCGGCCCGACCCCGACGGAACGGTTGACGTCATAAATGACGTCACTTTCGGCCGACGGGAACGGCGGCGGTGGCGTCACGACGAAGTCGGGGTCGCGGCCGCGCAGCCGCACGTCGACCGAGCCCGGCGCCAGCTCGCGGGTGATCTCGTCCGCGGCCGCCGACAACGCTTCCAAAAGGGCAAGCCGGACAGCCGATTCCAGCGGCCCGACCAGCCGCTCGGCCAGCGCGAGCGCGTCCGCACCCCCCGCCTGCGCAGCGACCGCGAGCTCCCGCCGAAGGTTCTCGACATACGGTGCAAGGTCCATGACGTCATTATGGCGTCACACAGACGTCAAAAGCAAGACCGCATTCTCAGCAGGCCCGCCACCCACCACCGCGACGGCTTGACACGGTCATGTGGAGGTCAGGTCAGCGGGCGTGGAGGCGGACCTGTAGCGCGTCAACACCGCGGACGGCGAGATGGGGCCGGTAGGTCGGCGCGGCGGTGATCTCCAGCCGGGTGACCCGGTCGAGCAGGGCGGCCAGCATGATCTCGGCTTCCAGGCGGGCGAGGGGGGCGCCGCGGCAGTAGTGGATGCCGTGGCCGAAGCCGAGATGGCGCGCCGCCGGGGCGGCCGAGGCGTAGCGGGTGATGTCGAAGTCGTCGGGTCGCGCGAAGACGTCGGGATCGCGGCGCGCGCGCAGCGCCGCGAACTGGTCGGGGTCGCGGGCGATGCGCGCGACCCGCTCGGCCGGGTCGAGCAGCTCGGCCGACAGCGCCTGGGCCATCGGCCGGTTCGGGACGTGGCCTCAGGCGCCCTCCTGCAGGGCGGCGACGCAGTCGCCGTGCCGCATGATCACGCCGATCCTGGGTGCCTGCGGGGACAACCAGTGGCAGCGCCCCGACTCCCGCAGTGCCCGGTACAGCGGGTACGGATCGCTGCGCCGCCGCGGGTCGAACAGCTCGCGCACATCCACGGCCACCTCGACGTGTTCAGCCGTCATACCAGGCTCTCCCCATACCGATTGAATGTTAGGCCGGGGCGGGAGAACGACCGCATTCGATATCCGTCTCTTATCGACCGATACGGAATCCCGGGCCCGGGCCGACGGGCTCTTGACCCCTCGCCGCCGGCGACCCACGATAACGCCCGCCACCTGCATTTCTCCGCGCGCACACCCGTGTCCACCGGCCGGGTGGCGCCCACGAAGGAGCGGGATTCATGAGCACAGCGGAGATCGACGGAATTCGGGCCGACGGCAACCGGGCCGACGCCCATGACGTTTTCGACGCCGCCCACCAGATCAACCCCTACCCGCGTTACCGTCAGCTGCGTCAGGGCCCCGGGCCGACCCCCGTCCGTCTGGGCGATGCCGAGGTGACACTGATGTCCCGGTTCGCCGACTGCGCCGCGGTGCTGCAGAGCCAGGCGTGGGGGCATGGCAACGTCGACCGGCTCAGCCCCTTCTGGGATCAGCAGGCGAGCCTGCCCGGGTCGTTCATCCGGATGGACCCGCCGGACCACCGGCGGCTGCGCACCCTGGTCAACAAGGCGTTCAGTGCCCGGATGGTCGCCGACCTCACCCCCATGATCACCAGCCTGGTCGACACGCTGGTGGACCGGGCGCTCGCCACCGGCGGGCTCGACGTCATCGGGGACCTGTCCGCGCCGCTGGCCCAGGCGATGGTGGGCCAGCGGCTGCTCGGGGTGCCGGCGGCCGATGCCGAGATGCTGCGCTCCTGGGAGTTGGCGATCGCCCGCGGCACCGACCCCGACGCCCTGCTGTCCGCCGAGGACGCCGCGCGGCGCGACTCCGCCGGCGCGAACGTCGTCGCCTACCTGCGCGACCTCGTCGCACGCCGCCGGGCCGATCCGCAGGACGACCTGCTCAGCCGGCTCGTCGCGGTAGAGGAGTCCGGCGAGGTGCTCACCGCCGCCGAGGTGCTCGGCATCTGCGTGCTGCTGCTCGTCGCCGGGATGGAGACGTCGATCAACCTGGTCGGCAACGGCATCCTCGCCCTGCTCGCCCACCCCGACCAGCTCGCCCTGCTGCGCGAACGGCCCGAGCTGGCCCCGTCGGCGGTGGAGGAGATCCTGCGCTACGACACGCCGACCCAGTTCACGATGCGGGTCGCGCTCACCGACACCACGGTCGGCGAGCACCGGTTCCACCGCGGCGACGGGGCGATCGTGCTCATGGGGTCGGCGGGCCGCGACACCGGCGTGTTCGACGGCGGCGAGCGCCTGGACATCACCCGCTACGCCGAGCCCGGCCGTTCCCCGCGCCACCTCGGCTTCAGCCTCGGTCTGCACTACTGCCTGGGCGCGCCGCTGGCCCGGCTGGAGGCGACGACCGCGATCCGCACCCTGGTCGAGCGGGCGCCGGCGCTGTCGCTGGCCACCGACGAGCTGTCCTACCAGCCGAGCCTCATCCACCGCGGGCTGCGCTCACTGCCCGTCGACCTCTCCCCCGCCGCCGGGTAGTTCAGACGCCGCGGAAACGCACGGGGAGTTCGGCCAGGCCACGGATGAGCATGTTCGCCTTGTACGGCGGCCGCTCGGTGAGCAGGTCCATGTCGGCGACGCGCCGCAGCACGCCGGCCAGCAGCAACTCCATCTCGAGCAGTGCCAGCGGCGCGCCGAGGCAGTAATGGTGGCCAAGGCTGAACGACAGATGCCGGGCGATCGGCTTCGACGTGTGGAAGCGGGTGACGTCGAGCCGATCCGGGTCGTCATATACCAACGGGTCGCGGTTCGCGCAGGCGATGAGCGCGACGATTCCCTCGCCGGGGGCGAAGACCTCGCCCGCCACCACCAGCTCGCGCTTGGCGGCCCGGGTGTTCATGTGGATGGGCGAGTCGTAGCGCAGCAGCTCGTCGACCGCCGGGCCGATCAGCTCGGGGCGTTCGCGCAGCAGTGCGACCTGGTCTGGGTTGCGGATCAGCGCCATCATCCCGTTGCCGACGAGGTTCACCGTCGTCTCGTGCCCGGCGATGATCAGAGTCACGCAGGTGCCGAGCAGCTCCTCCTCGGTGAGCCGGTCGCCGGCCTCCTCGACGGCGGCGAGCTGGGTGATCAGGTCATCGCCCTGGGCCTCGCGGCGCCGGCGGGAGACCAGTTCGCGGAAGTACCCCAGGAACTCGGGGATGGCGCGGTTACGCTCGGCAAGCGCCGCCGGCGTCATCAGCACGTCGGGGTCGAAGGCGCGGGCCAGCGCCTGCGACCAGACCTGCACCGCCGGGTGGTCCTCCGCCGGCACGCCGAGGATCTCGCAGACGATCGTCAGCGGCAGCGGGTAGGCGATGGTCTCGATGAGGTCGAACTCGCCCGCCCGCAGCGCGTTGTCGAGCAGCTCGTCGACGAGGGCGGAGATGCGGGGCCGCAGCGCCGCCACGGTCCGGGCGGTGAACGCCTTCGTCACCAGGCCGCGCAGCCGGGTGTGGTCCGGCGGCTCCATCCACAGGAAGGACGCCGGGAAGGCCTCGGCGGGGATCGTCGGGTGCAGGTGGTGGGGCTCGCGGTCGTGGCCCCACTCCTGGCTGCCCAGTACCGCCGCGCAGTCCGCGTAGCGGTTGGCGACCCGCAGGCCGAACGCGGCGGTGTGCAGCGGGCCGGCGGCACGCAGCTCGGTGTAGACGGAGTAGGGGTCGTCCCGGTTCGCGGGATCGAACAGCTTTGTGAGCAGCGGGGCCTGAACTTCGGACGGCGTGGGTTGGACGGTGACCATGCTGAGCTCCTTCTACGACGGACCGTGAGGTGCTGGACGGGCGCGCCCCCCGACGGCCCCGGGGACGAGTACGCGGGCGGCCAGCGCCGGGCGCAGCAGCGCGGCGGGCGGCTCGGTCAGGTGCACGACGCGCATGAGGGTCCGGGCGACGGCGGGGTCACGGTGCGCGCTGCGCTGCGCCCGCGCCGCGTAGCTTCCGGTGACCCGGCCCCGCAGGGTGCGCCGGCCCGTCACCGCGGGGTAACGCAGGTCCGACGAGGCCGCCATGTCCCAGGCGACGTCGTTGACGGGGCCGACCGCGCGGTAGAAGCGGCCCGGCAGTCCGCCGCCGAGGCCCGAGCGCAGGCAGTCGCGCAGGACGAGCGCCTGCTGGGCGGCGACCGTCATCCCCTGCGCGTACAGCGGGTTGAAGCTGCACAGGGCGTCGCCGATGACCACCAGGCCGTCGGGTGGGCGGCGCAGGGCCTCGAAGTGCCGGCGCACCGACTCCCGGAACCGGTACGGCACGGCGTCGCCGAGGGGGGTGGCGGCGTGGATGAGGTCGGCGATGTCCGGGGCCACCAGCCGCCGGGCGAACGCGCAGAATCCGTCGTGGTCGGTCGGGGGATGCTCGCCGAGCAAACCGGCGAGGGTGACGATCCAACGGTCGCCCTCGACGGCGGCCGCGCCCCCGCCGCGCAGGCCCGGGGTGGTGGCGATGATGACGCTGAGGTCGCCGTCGAGGTGCTCGGGGCGGCGCCGATAGAGCCGGGAGGCGTAGCCGAGATCCACCGTGACGCGTGACGTCGGCGGCGTCGGGTGCCCGGCTGCGGCCAGCCAGTCCAGGGTGCGGGAGTTGCGCCCGCTGGCGTCGACCACGAGCTCGGCCGCGAGAACCGTCGGCGCGCCGTCGCCGTCACCCGCACGGATCCGCACGCCGGTGACGGCCCCGCCCGGCGCGGCGCCGACCAGTCCGACCACCGCCGTCCTCGCCAGCACGCGGACGCCGGGCAGCGCCGCCGTGCGCCGGCGCAGCTCCCGTTCCAGCAGTGGCCGGCTGGCCAGCACCGAGGTCAGCCCGGTCGGGACCGGTCCGACGCGGCGTCCCTGCAGGTACCAGCGGCCGCCGACGAGCGCTTCGCTGGTCGGCGCGCCGGCGTCGACGAGCTCGGCGACCAGGCCCGGATGCAGGTCCTCGAGGATCTGGCGGCCCCGGTCCATCAACGCGTGCAGATGCCCGGCCTGCGGCACCCCACGCCGAGCACCAAGCTCCGCGGGCGACACGTCGGCCAGCTCGGCCAGGTCGGCCAGGTCGGCCAGGTCGGCCAGGTTGTCGCGGTCGAGGACGCTGACCCGCTCGAAGTGTTCGGTCAGGACCCGCGCGGCGAGCAGTCCGCCGACACCCGCCCCGAGGACGACGGCGTGCCCGGAGCGGGTGATCGGGATGATCGGGGTGGTCGGGGTGGTCGGGGCCTGGCGGTCAGATGTCAAGGGTCAGCCGCTCCGAGTGCGCCCGGGAGACGCAGATCATCATCGTGGATCCGGTCGCCCGTTCTTCCTGCGACAGCACCGAGTCCCGGTGGTCGACCTCGCCGTCGAGCACGGTCGTCTCGCAGCTCGCGCAGGTGCCCTCCCGGCAGGAGGAGGGGACGTCGAGCCCGGCGCGGTCGAGCGCGTCAAGCACCGACTGGCCGGCCCGCACCCGCACCCGCCGCCCGGAACTCGCCAGCAGCACGTCGAAGTCCCGCTGCTCGGCCTCACCGCCGTCGAGGCCGTCCAGCTGGCGGGGGCGGAACCGCTCGATGTGCAGGGTGCCGACGCCGCGGGCGGCGAACGCCCGCTCGGTGGCGGCCAGCAGCGGTTCCGGCCCGCAGCAGTACAGCCGCGAGTCGGCGTCGAGCTCGGCGACGACGTCGTCGACGGGCAGCAGACCCTCGGTGTCCTCGGGCAGCACCCGCACCCGGTCGGGGTGGCGGGCGAGTTCGGGCAGGAAGGCCATCCGCCGCCGCGCCCGCCCGCCGTAGTAGAGCCGCCAGTCGGCGCCGCGGCGCTCCAGCTCTCCCAGCATCGGCAGCAGGGGGGTGATCCCGATGCCGCCGGCCACCAGCCGATAGGACCCGCCGGCCACCAGCGGGAAATTGTTTCGTGGCGCGCCGACCTCGATTTCCGAACCCTTCACGACCTGTTCATGGAAGTAGCGCGATCCGCCCCTGCTTTTCTCCTCCAGGAGCACCGCTATTCGCCATGACCTGGTATCGGACGGATCACCGCACAACGAGTACTGGCGGATCTGGCCAGCCGGTATGCGAATATCTACGTGGGCGCCCGGCGCCCAGGTCTCGAGAGCTTCTCCTCGCGGGTCCACCAGTGCGACTACCAGCACGTTCTCTGCTGCCAGGGTCGCGGTGTCCACCCGAAGGACCGTCCAACGAGATTCCGAACTCACTGACGAACCGTCTCATGTCGACCACCAGGAGAACAGCGACCAATACAACGGCAATCACCCCATCGGAAACGTCGATGGCCGGCGACCGAACACGCGGTTCACCGCAACAATGACCCCGCACGCAGCATATTGTCACCGGTGGGAGCAACCGTGAGCGAGAAAATCGTCAGGCCGTCCGAAGCATCGAGCCCGCCGGATCCCGTGCTGCTGGCGGAACGGACCGCGACGTTCATCCGGGACGTCGTCATCCCCGTCGAACGCGAGATCGTCGTCGACGGCCGCCGGATGGACGACGCGTTGCGCCTGGAACTGGTCGGGGCGGCGAAGGGCGCCGGCGTGTTCGGCCCGCTGTCGCCCGTCGAGTACGGCGGCTTCGGGCTCGACTTCCGCGGGCAGGCACACGTGCTGGAGGCGGCGGGCGCGAGCCTCATCGGGCCGCTGGCCCTGCACTGCTGGGCGCCGGACGACGGCAACATCCATCTGCTCGTCGATGCCACCACCCCGGACCAGCGCAAACGCTACCTGGCGCCACTCGCCGCCGGCGAGGTGCGCTCGGCGATCGCGATGACCGAACCCGCGCCGGGCACCGGATCCGACCCGAGCATGCTGCGCACGCTGGCCACCCGGGTCCCCGGCGGCTGGTCGATCACGGGCGCCAAGCACCTCATCACCGGCGCGGACGGTGCCGCCTTCACCATCTGCGTCGCCCGCACCGGCGCCGGCCCGACGATGTTCCTCGTCGACGGGGACAACCCGGGCATGCGGGTGGTGCGCCGGATGCCGACGCTGGACTTCACCAGCGCCCCCGGCGGCCACTGCGAGGTCGCCTTCGACGACTGCCGGGTCGACGACGACGCCGTGCTCGGCGAGGTGGGTCTGGCGCTCGAGTACGCCCAGGCGCGCCTCGCCCCGTCCCGGTTGACGTTCTGCATGAACTGGCTGGGCCTGGCGGTGCGCGCGCACCGCCTGGCCGCCGAGCAGGTGCTGGGGCGCCATTCCTTCGGCTCCCCCATCGCCGAGCACGGCATGGCGCAGGCGCTCGTCGCCGACAACGAGATCGACATCGCCGCGGCCCGCGCGCTCGTCCATGCCACCGCCGCGGCGCTGGATGCCCACGGGGCGACCAGTTCGATCGCCCGCCACGACGCCGCCATCGCGAAGACGTTCGTGTCCGAGGCGGTGTGGCGGGTACTCGACCGGGCCGTGCAGCTCTTCGGCGGGCTCGGCGTCTGCGAGGACCACCTGGTGGCCCGTTTCCTCGTCGAGGCGCGCGCTTTCCGCATCTACGAGGGTCCCTCCGAGGTGCTGCGGGCCTCGGTGGCGCGGCGGGTGTTCCGCCGCCTCGGCTAGTTCCAAGGATCTTGGTGTTCCGCGGAACCGCGTCCGGTGTCGGTTCAGGTCCATCACACGGTAGGAGACCCAGATGAGCAACCCGTCAGTCCTGAGCCCGGCAGTCCTGAGCCCGGCAGCGCCCGGATTCTCGGTTTTCGCCCAGCCGGGGAAGGCGGCCGCGGACTTCGAACACATCCGGCGGATGGCCAACACGGTGGTGCCCTTCGGCGCGTTCGTCGGCGTCGAGGTCACCGACGTCGACGCCGACCACGCGGTCGTGGAGATCCCCGACCGCCCCGAGCTGACCAACCAGTTCGGCACCGTGCACGCCGGCGCGCAGTTCCTCGCCGCGGACATCGCCGGGGCGTGCGCGTTCGTCGGCGCGGCGGCCAGCCGGATCGCGGACGTGGAATGGCTCGTCGTACGCGACAGCTGGTCGTCGTTCCGCCGGCCCGCCCGCGGGCTGGTGCGCGCGGTGGGAACCGTCGACGAGCGGGCGGTGCGCCAGGTGCTCGCCGCCGGGCCCGGCGAACGCGTCGACCTCGACGGCAAGGCGGTGCTGCGCGACGCCGCCGGCGCCCTGGTCGCCACCTTCCGCTTCGCCTACGTCGCCGAACTCGCCGCCCCGGCCGCCCCGGCTGCCCCGTGACCGGGTCTGCCCCGCCGCGACGCTCGGAGTTCTCCTCGTTGGAGTCGCTGCGGGTCGACAGCGTCGGCGGGGTGTCGTTCGTGCTGCGGGTGCTCGCGCAGGACGACCCGGGCGCGCCGGTCGTGCTGATCCTGCCGGCGATGGCGCTGAAGGCGAAGTTCTACCTGCCGATCGCGCGGGCCCTGCACGCGTCAGGTCTGTCGGTGGTGACGACGGACCTGCGCGCCCAGGGCGAGTCGACGCCCGGCCTGCACGAGCAGCCGACCTTCGGCTACCGGGAGCTGATCGAGGTCGACCTGCCGCGCGTCCTCGCCGCCGTGCGGACCCGGTTCCCCGGGTCGCGGCCGTACCTGTTCGGGCACAGCCTCGGCGGCCAGATCGCCCTGCTGCACGCCGCCGCCGCGCAGGACGGCCCGATCGCCGGCGTCTGCGTCATCGGGACGGGGACCGTGTACTGGAAGGCGTTCGGCTTCCGGCGCTGGGCCGAGGCGCTGGTGAAGATCCAGACGATCGGCCTGGTCGCGCGGGTACGCGGCTACTGGCCGGGCGGCATGCTCATCGGCGGCGCCATGCCCGGCCGGGTGATGACGGACTGGGCCCGGCATTCGCGCACCAGCCGCTACCGGCCGGCCGGGACGACCCGCGACTACGACCGGCTGCTCGCCGACCTCGACCTGCCGGTGCTGGCCATCTCCCTCGACGACGACCGGCTCGGGCCGAAGTCGAACGTCGACTTCCTCTGCCGCCGCATGCCCCGGGCCCGCCTCGACCGGTGGCACATCACCGCCTCCGCCGGCGTCGCCCACCGCGACCACTTCGCCTGGACGAGGGATGCCGCCGTCATCGGCCCGGCGGTCGCCGCCTGGATCCGCGACCGCCGCAGGCCCGCCCCAGTAGCAATTCCTCTCGCGCCATAGGAACCTCCAATCGAGCGCCGTCACCGACATATTCGTCGCGATCCGTTCACCACCAATTCACCATGCCGTGCTGAACTGCATCTGCTCGTGGACACGGAATTAATCGACACGTACACGGACCGGGCGCCGGGAATTCATCGGCCAGGGGACAGCCCGGTTCGGCACTGGTCCGGCCTCTGCGCGCGCAGGACATAAAAAGCTGTTTGGCAGATGCCGCCGGATCACAGGGGGAGCCAGTGAGCCGCATTACCGTTGAAAACGTCACGCGCCGCTATGGTGACGTGCGGGCGGTCGACGGGGTGAGCCTCGACGTCGCCCACGGCGATTTCCTGGTTCTCCTCGGCCCCAGCGGCTGCGGAAAGTCGACGCTGCTGCGCATGATCGCCGGCCTGGTCCCGCCCAACGACGGCCGGGTACTCGTGGACGGGCGCGACGTCACCGAGACCCCGGCCCGCGACCGCGACCTCGCGATGGTGTTCCAGAGCTACGCGCTCTACCCGCATCTGACCGTGGCGCGCAACATCGGGTTCCCACTGCGCACCCGGCGCCAGCGCAAGGTCGAGATCTCCGCGCGGGTCGCCGAGGTCGCCGACGTTCTCGACCTCGGCAAGCTGCTCGACCGCCGGCCGCGGGAACTCTCCGGCGGCCAGCGCCAGCGCGTCGCGCTCGGCCGCGCCCTGGTCCGCGACCCCGGTGCCTTCCTGATGGACGAGCCGCTGTCGAACCTGGACGCCCAGCTGCGCACCGCAACCCGCACCGAGATCACCGAGCTGCACCACCGGCTCGGGCGGACGTTCGTCTACGTCACCCACGACCAGGTCGAGGCGATGACGATGGCGACGTCGGTGGCCGTGCTCAACCGCGGCCGCCTGGAGCAGGTGGGGACGCCGACCGAGGTGTACGACACCCCGGCGTCGGCGTTCGTCGCCGGTTTCCTGGGTTCGCCGCCGATGAACCTGCTCGACGCCGAGGTCGTCGCCCGCGACGGCCGGCTGCACGCGGTCGCCGCGGGCGTGGACGTGCCCTTGGACCTCGGCGAGCCGGGTAACCAGGGCGAGCCGGCTAACCAGGGCGAGCCGGTGCGGCGACCCGCCGTCCTCGGCGTCCGCCCCGAGCACCTGAGCCTGCGGCCGGCCGCGAGCGACGGCGCTGCCCCCGAGGCGACGCTGCGCGGCACCGTGCGCACCATCGAGAACCTCGGCAGCGAGGAGATCGCCCACTGCCGCGTCGGCACGGCCGAGGTGGCCGTGCGTGCCCGGCGGCCGGCCGGCTTCACCGTCGGCGAGGGCGTCGTCCTGACCGTCCGCCCCGAGCACACCCATCTGTTCGACCGGGAGTCGGGACGCCGGCTCGTCTGGCGGCCGGACCGGGACGCCTCGGTCCCGGCCGCCCGCGTCGCCGTCGCCACCTGACGCCCACCACAGCTCACCCGCTCGCACCGTCACCTCGCCGAGGAGCAGCACGTGAAAAGACCGTTCGCCCGGAGATCGTTCTCCCTGGTGGTCCTGTCGGCCGCCACCGCACTGTCCGTCCTGGCCGCCTGCGGCTCGCCCGGCGGCGGTGGCGACGACACAACGACGAAGGCCACCGGCAAGATCCCCGAGCTCGGCCAGGACCAGAAGGTCTCCATCGTCTTCGAGAGCTACAACTTCGGTCAGGCCGGCGCCTGGACGGACACCTTCAACGAGCTGATCGGCAAGTTCGAGAAGGCGCACCCGAACATCCACGTCACCGCGCAGAAGCCGCAGGGTTCCAGCCCGAACCCGGCCACCGACACGGTGTCGAGCCTGCAGAGCCAGATCGCCGCCGGTTCGCCGCCGGACGTGGTGCAGCTCGGCTTCAGCGACCTCGACTTCGCCGTGCACTCCCTCAAGGTGAAGCCGCTGGACGACCTGGTCGGCAAGGACGCCGTCCAGGCGAACTTCGACGGCGCCAAGTACCCCTACGCCAAGACCGCGCGGACCCTCGGTGACTGGGACGGCAAGACCTTCGGGGTGCCGTTCGTCTTCTCCACCCCGGTGCTGTACTACAACGCCTCCATCTTCACCGAGGCCGGTCTCGACCCGACGAAGCCGCCGACGACGTGGGACGAGGCTCGCCAGGACGCCAGGGCGATCGTCGACAAGACCGACCACGACGGCGTGTACCTCGACTGCCTCACGAAGATCGCCAAGGACTGGTGCTTCCAGAGCCTGGTGCGCTCCAACGGCGGACGGGTGATCTCCGAGAACCGCACCGCCCTGGCCTACTCGCAGCCCCCCGCCGTCCAGGCCGTCCAGATGGCCCAGGGCCTGGTCAAGGACGGCCTGACCCCCGTGCTCGGCCAGAAGGAGGCCTACACGAGCTTCGCCGCCGGCAACATCGGCATGATCCTGGAGACCAGCTCCGTCCAGGGCACGTTCGTGAAGGGCTCGAAGGGCAAGTGGGACCTGCGCGCCGCGCCGATGCCGAGCTTCGGCGCGAAGCCGACCGTCCCGACGAACTCCGGCGCGTCGCTGTTCGTGCTCTCCAACGACGCGGCCAAGCAGCGCGCCGGCTGGGAGCTGATCAAATTCCTGACCAGCGAGGACGCCTACAAGACGATCTCCACCAAGATCGGCTACCTGCCGCTGCGGACCGGCCTCGTCGACGACCCGAACGGGCTCGCCGCATGGGCCAAGACAAACCCGCTGATCAAGCCGAACATCGCTCAGCTCGACCGGATGGAGCCGTGGATCTCGATTCCCGGCGTCAACTACATCCAGGTCCGTGACGGGATGATGGACGCGGTCGAAAAGATCGTGTACCAGGGCGCGGACGCGCAGTCGACCCTGACCGCCGCCCAGAAGCAGGGCACCGCACTGCTCCCGAAGGCATAACCCCGATGACCACGACCGGACCGGCCGAGCTGACCCTGATCCAGGTGAGCGACACCCACCTGCTGCCAGCCGGCCAGTTGATGCACGACCGCGTGGACACCTTCGCCCTGCTGGAGACGGTCGCCGCGACGGTGGCGTCCTCGACCGGTCCGGTCGCTGGGATCCTGCTCACCGGCGACCTCGCCGACGACGGCTCCCCCGCCTCCTACCGGCGGCTGCGCCAGATCATCGACCCGCTGGCAGCGAAGCTCGGCGCGCCCGTCGTCTACACGATGGGTAACCACGACGAGCGCCTGGCGTTCCGCGCCGAACTCCTGAACGGCGCCGACGTGCCCGCGGACCATCCCTGCGACAGCATCCACCTGGTCAACGGCCTGCGCCTGGTCGCCCTCGACTCCACCACGCCGGGCCGCCACGACGGCTGGCTCACCGACGCCCAGCTCGCCTGGCTGGCCGGTGTGCTGGCCACCCCGGCGCCCCGCGGCACCCTGCTGATCGTGCACCATCCGCCGTTGCCGTCCCCGGTGCCGACCGTGCACCTGCTGCGGCTCGCCGCCGCCCAGCGGCTCGCCGACGTCGTCGCCGGCACCGACGTGCACATGATCCTCAGCGGGCACGCCCATCACGCCGGCGCCGGCGCGCTCGCCGGCATCCCCGTGTGGATCAGCCCCGCGCTCGCCTACGACGCCGACCCGCTGCCGCCCGACGGCCGGCTGCGGGGCCTGCTCGGCGGCGGCTTCAGCCGGATCGACCTGATCGACGGCCAGTTCGTCGCCACCGCGATCCCCCTGACACCCGCCGGCCACGTCTACAACAACGACAGGGCCGAGATGGTGGAGTTCATCCGCAGCGTCACGCCGCAGACCACCCCGGGATGAGCGGGATGCTCGTCGAGGTCGCTCCCCCCACGCTGCCGGCGCCGATCGTGGCGCCGGCAGCGGCCGGGGGCCTGGGCCGGACCGCCCGGCGCCTGCCCCGCCGCCTCGGCCGCGGCGTCGTGCCCTACCTGTATCTCATCCCGGCGCTGGGCATGCTCGTCGTCTGGACGTACCGCCCGCTGGTGGAGACGGCGAACTACTCGTTCTACTCGTGGAACCTGTCGCCGACACAGCCCGCGACCCCGGTCGGCTGGCACAACTACCACCGGCTGTTCACCCTGCCCGAGCTGGGAGGATCGGTCTGGCGGACCCTGCTGATGATCATCGGCCTGTTGCCGTTCACGATCGTCATCCCGGTCCTGGTAGGGCTGCTCTCCCGCGAGGTGCGCGGCCGGGCGCGCAGCTTCTACCAGGCGCTGATCTTCCTGCCGTTCCTGGTCGCGCCGGTGGCGAGTGCCGCGGTCTGGCAGTGGCTGCTCAGCCCCCGCTCCGGGGCGGTGAACCGGGCTACGGGCTCGTCGGTGAACTGGTTCCACGAACGGTGGCCCGCCCTGATCGCCATCACCGGCATCACCGGCTGGCACGTCCTCGGGTTCGCCGTGGTCGTGGTCGCCGCCGGCCTGGCCTCGATCAACAGCGATTATGCGGAGGCCGCCTCCATCGACGGGGCGTCGCGCTGGCAGATCACCCGCTGGCTGACGCTGCCGCTGCTGTCGCCGACGCTGGTGTTCCTGGTGTTGTCCACGGTGCTGCTGTTCGCGCCCCAGTGGACGTTCCCGTTGATCGACTCGCTCACCCAGGGCGGTCCGGTCGACGCCACCACCAACGTCTACTACCTGCTCTGGGAGTACGGCATCCAGAGCTTCGACGCCGGCCTCGCCTCGGCAGCCGGCGTGGTGTTCTTCCTCGGGTTCGGGCTGGTGGCGGCGGTGCTGCTGTGGATCTCCGAGCGCGTCACCATCCACGACGACTGAGAGGGCGCGCCGATGACCAACTTCGACGTCCCGGTGATGCCGGGGAGTCGGTCGAGGACGCGCGTCGTCGTCGGCCATCTCACCCTGGCCGCGCTCGGCCTGGCCTGCGTGTTCCCGATCTACTGGCTCTACGCGACGTCGCTGCGGCGACCGAACGACGTCTACGAGGTCAACCCGCTGCCGTGGCCGCTGTCCGTCGACAGCTACCGCACGGCGATCGACGAGGTCGACGTCCTGCGGCTGCTGCTCAACACCACCGTCGTCGCGGTGCTCACGGCGCTCGGGCAGCTGCTGACCAGCCTGCTCGCCGCGTACGCCTTCGCCGCCTGGAACTTCCCGCTCAAGCGGGTGCTCTACCTGGCCTTCGTCGGTAGCTGGCTGGTGCCGTTCCAGGTCGCCATGCTGCCGAACTACGTGCTGCTGCACCAGCTCGGGCTGCTGAACACGCTGTCCGGGGTGATCGTCCCGAACATCGTCTCCGGGCTCGGCGTGCTGCTGCTGCGCCAGCACCTCGACAGCTTCCCCAAGGAGCTGCTGGAGGCGGCGCGGATGGACGGCCGGTCGTCCTGGTCGACGCTGTGGACGGTGGTCGTGCCGAACCTGCGCGCGGCCCTGGCGGCGCTGGGCATCCTGCTGCTCGTCAACTCCTGGAACGAGTACTTCTGGCCGGCGCTGGTCCTGCAGCGGCACAACGATGTGCTGCAGCTCGGCATCCGCAGCTTCATGAGCTCCACCGAGGGCGACGACTGGGGCCCGCTGACCGCGACCGCCGGCCTGGCCTGCCTGCCGATCTTCGTGATCTACCTGGTGCTGCAGCGCCACGTCGTGAGCGGCTTCGTCCGCTCCGGCCTGCGCTGAAGGCCCGTGCCGCGCGCGGTCGGGAACCCGACTCCCACCGCGCGCGGCACGATTCCGTGTCAAGCCGTGGTCCGGCCGTCCGGATCTGGCCGGAAACCGGGCTGCCTGGTTCCACGGAACACTTTGATCATCTTGGTTCGGCGCGGCCGGCACCCGGCGGACGGTTCCGCGGAACACCATGATCGATTCCAGGGCTCCCCGTCGGCCGGATTCGGCGCCGCGTCAACGTTGCCAGGTCTGGGGCTGGCCAACCCACCCTGGTGGATCATGGGCCGGTTTTTGTCGGTGGTGGGTGCGACGATCCTCGTGTCCGCTTGTTCGTCGACACCCCTGGCCCGGTGATCATGATGATGGAAGCGTCCGCAGTCCCGTCTCCTACTGTCCCGTCCGCGTCGTCGGTGGCGTCCGCCCTGATCGGGGTGGATGTGGAGGCCGCACCGCTGCCGGAGGTGGAGGAGGTGATCTGCCGGTGGGCGGGGCGGATCGCGGCGGCAACGTGTGGCTGGCTGCTGGCGGTGGCGGCGTTCGACCGGCGGGAAGGCTGGTCCGGGGTCGGGATCGCGTCCTGCGCCCACTGGCTGGCATGGCGGTGCGGGATCGGTCTACGCGCCGCCCGGGAGCAACTCGCCACCGCGCACGCGTTGGAGGAGCTTCCCGCGATCCGCGCGGCGTTCGCGGCGGGGACCTTGTCGTATTCGAAGGTGCGGGCGGTGACCCGGGTCGCCGATGCGCGGTCCGAGCAGGTGTGGTTGACCCATGCCCGGTTCTGCACCGCCGGGCAGATCGAACGGCTGGCACGGTCAGTCCGGCAGGCCCGCGGCGACAACAGGATCCTGCGGGCGGCGAAGCGGCTGGTGTGGCGTTCCGACGACGATGGCATGCTCCATGTGACCGCGGTCCTGCCTCCGGATGAAGGCGCCCGGCTGATCGCCGCGTTGGAAACAGCCCGAACAAGCCTCGACACCACCACCCCCCTCACCACCACCAGCGATGCCGAGGCAGACGAGGCCGGGACGGATGAGGCCGATGAGGTGCCCACCGACGGAGACAGCGTGTTCACGGCTCGGGACCGCAAGCGTGACGCCGACGCGCTGGTCGCGTTGGCCGACGGGTTCCTCAACCAGCCCGCTCCCGGACTGATGAGCCCCGGGCACGCCCTCACCGTGCACC
>NZ_JANEZT010000469.1 GCF_025403405.1 Frankia tisae | reverse complement strand
CCACCGGCGAGCGGGTCCGTCATGGCGCCCACCGGCGGGCAGCCACCCTCCACCACGATTACCGTCCACCACGACTACCGTCCGCTGACCACTCCCCCACCGGTGGCGGCCGCCGCGTCACCCCCATCCGCCAGGGGCGCCGGCGGATGCGCGGCGCCGCCGCCGGACCCCCATCCACCGGGGTCCGCCGTGCCCGACGGCGGACCCCGGTGGATGCCGTCGGATTCGTGGGGCGTTGCCCGGCGGCACGCGCAATCCGGCCACCGGCCGCTTCCCCCTGCGTCGTGCCGGGCGCGCCGATACTGACCCGAGCCCGGCGCGACCGGAGCCCGGCGAGCGCGACGACAGGGGGCCGAGCGTGGCGTTGCCCGGTAGCCCGGCCGGCCGGGAAACTGCGACGGCCGGAAAGCCCGGGATGGCCGGGGCCGCCCGGGCAGCAGCCGCGGAACCTGGTGCCGCCGAAGAACCTGGTGCCCCCGAGGCGGTCCGCATCGACCTGGAGGGCGTCGGGAAACGTTACGACGGCGGGACGACCGGCGTCACGGCGCTCGCGGACGTCACCCTGCGGGTCGGCTCGCGCTGCCTGCTGGTGATCCTGGGGCCGTCGGGCTGCGGCAAGACGACGCTGCTCAACGTGATCGGCGCGCTGGACACTCCTACCACCGGCACGGTGCGGCTGGACGGCGTCGACGTCACGGCTGCGTCCCGGCGGATCCGGCGGGAGGTCCGCCGCCGGGCGGTCAGCTTCGTGTTCCAGTCGTTCAACCTCTTCCCGGCGCTCACCGCGCGGGAGAACGTCCGCTTCGGCGCGGACGTCGCCGGGCGGGACCGGGCCGGCGAGGTCACCGACGAGGTGCTCGTCGGGGTCGGACTCGCCGAGCGCGCCACGCACTTCCCGCACCAGCTTTCCGGTGGGGAGCAGCAGCGGGTGGCGATCGCCCGCGCCATCGCCACCGGCAACCCGATCCTGCTCGCCGACGAGCCGACCGGCGAACTGGACTTCACCACCGGCGTGCGCATCCTGGAGCTGCTGCGCGACCAGTCCGAGCAGGGCCGGACCGTCCTTGTCGTCACCCACAACCGGGAGATCGCCCGGATCGCGGACCGGGTGGTCGAGCTGTCCGGCGGGCGGATCGTCCACGACGGCCCGCCGCCCGGCGGCCGGCTGCCGGTGGCGGAGCTGCGCTGGTGACCGGATGACCGGGCGGACGGACGGATGACGTCGTCTGGGTTGTGGTGGCGCTGGTCGCTGCGTGAGCTGCGCCAACGCCTGCTGCTCGTGGTCGCGATCGCGATCATGATCGGCCTCGGCACGGGGCTCTACGCCGGGCTGACCAGCTCCTCGCAGTGGCGGCGGCAGTCCTACGACGCCAGCTACGCCCGGCTGAACGTCCACGACCTGCGCGTCGCCGTCGGGGCCGGGGCCACGGTGGCGCAGGGGCGGCTCGCGGCGGTGGTCCGGTCGTTGCCATCCGCGGCGGCCGTCACCGGCGACGCCGAACGGCTGGTGCTGCCGACCGAGATCGACGCCTCCCGCCCCGGGCACACCGTGCTCTCCCGCGGCGAGCTGGTCGGCATCGACCTGACCGCCCGGCCGCCGGTGGACGCGGTGTCGGTGGCCCGGGGGCGTGGGCTCGTCCCTGCCGACCAGGGACGCGACGTCGGCGTCCTGGACCGCACCTTCGCCCTCGCGAACCATCTGCCCCCGAGCGGCACCGTGCGGACCAGCGGCGGCGGCCAGGTGCGCTACGTCGGGCAGGGGCAGTCGCCGGAGTACTTCATCCTGCCCGGGGAGCAGCCGGGTCTGGTCACCCAGTCCGGCTTCGGGGTGCTCTACCTGCCGCTGCCGACCGCGCAGCGGCTCACCGGGCAGCCCGGCGCCGTCAACGACCTGGTACTCACCCTGCGGCCGGGCACGGACACCGGCGCGTTCACCGCCGAGCTGTCCCGGGCCCTGGCCGCGGCGCTGCCGGGCACCAGCGTGACGGTGACCGACCGGGACGACATCCAGACCCGGCGGATCCTCTACGACGACGTGAACAGCGACCAGCGGCTGTGGGACGTGCTGGCCGTGGTCGTCCTGATCGGCGCGGTGTTCGCCGCCTTCAACCTGGTGGGCCGGGTCGTCGACGCGCAGCGCCGGGAGATCGGCATCGGGATGGCCCTCGGGGTGCCGCCGCGGCGGCTTGCCCTGCGCCCGCTGCTGTTGGGCGTCCAGGTCGGGGTGCTCGGCGTGGTCGCCGGCGTCGTGGTGGGCCTCGTCGTGGGCGCCGCGATGGGCGCGCTGCTGCGCGGGGTCTGGCCGCTACCGGTGTGGCACACGAACTTCCAGGTCGGGGTATTCGCCCGGGCGGCGGCCGTGGGCCTGGTCCTGCCGGTGCTCGCCGCCCTGCCGCCCGTGTGGCGGGCAGTGCGGGTGGAGCCGGTCCAGGCGATCCGGGCCAGCGCCGTGGCCGGCGGGTCGGGGCCACTGGCCGGGCCGCTCGGCCGGCTGCGGCTGCCGGGGGGCAGCCTCGCCCAGATGCCGCTGCGCAACCTGGCCCGCGCCCCACGCCGGCTGCTGCTCACCGCCGTCGCGATCGCCGCGGTGATCACGGCTCTGGTGGTGTTCACCGGCGAGCTGGACACGTTCACCCGCACCACCGACCGGGCCGAGAGGGACCTGACGACCAGCGCCCCCGACCGGCTGCGGGTGATACTTCCCCGGGTCGAGCCGGTGTCCTCGCCGACGGTGACCGCCGTGCGCCGCTCCCCCGCCGTCACCGAAACCGACTCGACGCTGGCGCTACCCGGCCGCATCTTCGCCGCCGGGGCCGGGGCCGGGGCCGGAAGCGGGCGCGGGATCGGTGCCCGGAACGGGAACGGCGGCGACGCGACGGCCAAGCCCATCGACGTGCTCACCTACATCCTCGACATCGGGCACGGGCTGTGGTCGCCGTCGGTCGTCTCCGGATCCCGCACCGGCGGTGTGCTGATCGCCGAGAAAGCCGCCCACGACCTGGGTGTCCACCCCGGCGACACGATCACACTGCGGCATCCGCAGCGGGTCGGCACGGGCTACCGGACCGTTGACACGCCGCTGCGGATCGCCGGCATCCACGCCTTCCCGGTGCGCTCGGTGGTGTTCCTCGACAACGCCGATGCCGGCTCGTTCCGGCTCGCCGGTACAACGAACGTCCTCGTCGTCCAGCCCGCTCCCGGGTACGGGCGGGACGCGGCGACCCGGACGCTGGCCGCCATCCCGGGGGTGGCGTCGGTGGCGGCGGCGACGGCGAGCATCGAGGAGATCCGGGCCCTGCTGCGCACCTTCGTCGGGATCCTGCGGATCGGCGAGGTGGTGGTGCTCCTGCTGGCCTTGCTCATCGCCTACAACGCGATGAGCATCGCCGTGGACGAGCGGCGCCGCGAGCACGCGACGATGCTCGCCTACGGCCTGTCCACCCGCACCGTGCTCGCTCTGACCGTCGCCGAGAGCGCGGTGATGGGCCTGGTCGGGACGCTGCTGGGGATCGCCGCCGGCTACTGGGCGCTGCGCTACACCGTGGAGGTGCTGCTCGCCGAGACGCTGCCCGACCTCGGCGTGCAGGCGATCCTGTCGGGCCGCACCCTGGCCGTCATCGTGCTGCTCGGCGTCGGTGCGGTGGCGGTCGCGCCGCTGGCCGCGGCCCGCCGGATCCGCCGGATGGACATTCCCTCCACCCTTCGGGTCATCGAGTAGCACCGCGCAGGGCCGGGGCGGGCAGGATGAGGACCGCCGGCTGACTGCGGGGACGTGACGAGACGGCGCTGGTTGACGAGGTTGCGCTGGCTGGTGAGGTGCGCTGGTTGATGAGGCTGCGCTGGGTGATGAGGCTGCGCTGGGTGATGGTGCTCGGGCGGGACGTGCTCGGCGCGCTGCGCGGTCACGATCTCGCGCTGCTCGCGGCGGGCGTCACCTATTACGCGGCGATCGCGATCGTTCCCGGGGTGCTGGTGGCCGTCAACCTGCTCGGCCTGCTGCTGGGGCGGCCGCCCACGGCGGAGCTCGGCCGTTCCCTGGCCGGCGCGCTGCCGGACGGTCTCGGCGCCCCGGCGGTCGTGCTCGCCGCGTTCGACGCGGCGCTGACGATGTCGCCGCTGGTCGTCGTGGCCGCCGCGGTGCCCGCCTCGTTCTACGGCGAGGGGCTGCGGCGGGCCTTCGTCCGGCTCGCCGGCACGACCGAGGGTCTCGTCGGGTGGCGGGGCCGCCTCGGCATCCTGCCGTTACTCGCCGCCGCCCCGGTGCTGCTGCTGCCGGTGCTGCTCGTGACGCCGACCCTGGCCCGGCTGTTCGCCGAGAGCGACGCCTCGGCGGGGC
>NZ_JANEZT010000468.1 GCF_025403405.1 Frankia tisae | reverse complement strand
CCTTCGCACCGGACGCGACCTGGCCGCGTACCGTCGACGCCGTGTACTGGGAACGGCCGGCGAGCCGGCTACCAGCGACGCTGTGGTCCGCCGCCGGCCCGTCCGGGCCCGCCACCGACCTCGATCCGGCCGGCGCCGGACCGCCGCAGCGACACCCGCCGACGGGCGAGCAATCCCCTTTCGGGCGAACCGCGCAGATCCACCGCATCCTGCCGGACGGCTGCATCGACATCATCTGGAGTTCCGACGGCCGCCTGATCGTCGCCGGCCCGGACACGGTCGCCAAGCTCGCCCGGTGGGCGCCGGGGGTGCGCCACATCGGCCTGCGCTTCGACCCCGGCCGCGGGCCGGCCAGACTCGGGGTTCCCGCCGCCGAGCTGCGCGACCGCCGAACGGAGCTCGCCGACCTGTGGGGCGCGGCACCGGCGCGCCGGCTCGCCGAACGGCTCGCGGACGCGGGTGATCCGGCACTGATACTCGAGTCGTCCGTCGCCACCGGCCCCCGGCATCCGAGGCTGGGCGATCCGCTGGTCCCGGCGATCGTCGCCGGGATCCGGGACGGATCCCCGGTGGCGGACATGGCGCGCGCTGCCGCGCTCAGCGAACGCCAGCTGCTGCGCCGCTGTCAGCAGATGTTCGGCTACGGCCCGAAGACGCTCGCCCGCATCCTGCGGCTGCAGAAGGCGGTGCGTTCGGCACGGACCGGCCGGCGCCTGGCGGCGGTGGCCGCCGACGCCGGGTACGCCGATCAGGCCCATCTCGCCCGGGATGTGCGCGCCCTCACCGGGGTCGCGCTGACCAGCCTGCTCGGTCCCGGCCCGGCCGGGCAAGACTGAGGCCGGCGGCCGTCCCGCTGAGGCTGGTGGCCGTCCCGGTCAGGGCGTCGGCGCGGCCGGTAGCGGGGCGAACAGGTCGACGTGATTGCCGTCGGGGTCGAGGACGGTCGCGTAACGCTGACCCCAGAAGGCATCCCAGGGCGGCAGGTGGCCGGTGTGGCCGGCGGCGAGCAGCTCGGCGTGGATCGCGTCGACCTCGGCGGGGCTGTCGCAGGCGAAGGCCAGGCTCACCCGCCCGGCACCCCCGGGCGCCGGCGTCCAGGCCGGGTCGAAGGAACGGATCGTCTCCTCGGTGTCGAAGGCCAGGCGCAGGCCGCCGGACAAGGTCACCTCGACGTGCGGTTCGGTCTCGGCGCCGGCCGGCAGGTCGAGCCCGAGCAGGCGGTAGAAGGCCAGGCTGCGCGCCATGTCGGCGACGATCAGACCGGTGAGGTTGAACGTGGATGGCATGAACGAACCGTAGGACGGTCCGGGCCGGGCGGTCTTGTCGGAATCGGACGTCGTCGTCCGCGGACACGCCCCGGCCCTCCCCGGCACCGGGGTCAGCCCCGGCACCGGGGTCAGGACGTGTGGGCGGGGCCCGGTAGCCCCGCGGCCGCCAGGATCTCGGTGACGTCAGCGACCCCGGCCGCGTCGGTGGTTGCGGCGGCCCCGCGCGCACCCAGGGCCGCCGGGCGCAGCACCCCGTCGAAGACCAGCTCGGCCGGCCCCCGCAACAGCACGGTGTCGGGGCTCCAGACGACCACCAGGCCGCCGCCGGGAACGTCGACCTCGACCTCGACCGCCGACACCGCGCCCTCCCCGGCCGCAGGGGCTGCGGGGCGCAGGCCGCGGCGGGCGGCCCAGGCCACCGCGACGGCGCACGCGCCGGTGCCGCAGGAGGCCGTCTCCCCGACCCCGCGTTCGTAGACCCGCATGGCGACCCCGCCCGGCCGGTCCACGACGATCTCGACGTTCACCCCGTTCGGGAAGTCCACCGGGGAGAAGACGGGGGGACGGGCCAGGTCGAGGCCGCGCAACGCGGGCACGTCAAGATCGTCGGCGAAGCAGACCGCGTGCGGGTTACCCATCGACACCCCGACCGCCGTGAAGTCGCGGTCGGCAACGGACACCGCGGACCCGGGCCCGGCGGACAGCCGCGGTGGGCCCATCTCGACCGTGACGTCCCCTTCGGCCGGCACCTCCACAAGCCGCAGGCCGGCCCGGGTCGCGATGGTGAACCGGCCGGGCTGGGCATAGCCCGCGGCCACCAGGTAGCGGGCGAACACCCGGGCACCGTTGCCGCACATCTCAGCGATGGACCCGTCGGCGTTGCGGTAGTCCATGAACCAGCGGGCGGTGCCGGCAAGCGAGGCGGCCTCGGGAACCGCGGCGGACAGCACGACCCGCAGAACCCCGTCCGCGCCGACGCCCCTGCGCCGGTCGCACACCGCACGGACCAGGTCCACGGTGAGCTCGAGGTCGCCATCCGGGTCGGGAAGCACGACGAAGTCGTTGCCCGTGCCGTGGCCCTTGACGAAGCGCAGCTGCCGGTCGTCCCGCACGAGGCGATCGTACGGCTCACCCGGCCGGGCCGCCGCCGCGCCTCATCCCCCGGCGGCGCGCACCCATTCCCGCATCCGCTCGTCGGTACGCGCCGGGGGCTTGTACCAGCGATCCGGGCGGCCCCGACCCAGCGCGATCAGCCGGGCGTCCTCCACCGGGACCGGCGGGCAGAACACCGGCCCGATCGCCCGGTCGCAGCCGAGGTCGACCACCCGGGCGGCCAGCCGGGCGGTGTCCACGCCATCGGCGACCACGGTGAGCCGCCGCTGGTGGGCCAGCCGGGCGATCGCCGCGACGACCGCCTCCCCCTCCAGGTCCCGCATCGTCGCCCGCAGGAAGACGCCGTCGAGCTTGACGAGGTCCAGGGGCAGCAGGTCGAACATCGCCAGCGACCCGAACCAGGTACCGAACGACTCGACGGCGATCGCGACGCCGAGGGTACGCAGCCACTCCAGCAGGGGGGGCACCACCGGCGCGGCGAGCCCGAGATCCCGCTCGCTGAGCTCCAGGCCGATCGCCCCCGCCGGCAGCAGCCGGCGCGAGAGCAGCCGGTCGATCTCGGCGACGAAGGCCGGGCTGGCGAGCTGGCGTCCGTCGATGTTCACCCATAGCCGGGGCGGGCGAATCGGCGTGCCTGCGGCCATTCGATGCCAGGTGCGCGCCTCGGTCACCGCCATCCGCAGGACCCACTGGTCGACCTGGTGGACGAGGCCGGCGGCGGCGGCGATCGGCATGAACTCCGCCGGGCCGAGCACGCCGCGTTCGGGATGCTGCCAACGCGGGTGGGCTTCCATTCCCGGAACGGACCCGTTACGCAGGTCCACCTCGGGTTGGAAATGCAGCCGTAACGAACCATCGTCGAAAGCGGCATAGAGGGCGGGAACAAGTGTCAGGTCGGGTGGGGAACCGGCAGCAGCGGAGGGCGCGGTCACATCGATCTCTCCAGACGCCGAGCGGGACCGGCCACTGCGCGCCGGGCGCCGACGGCGCCACGGTTCGGCGCCGACCCGTCCCCCTGGAGCAGTCTGACCGATCACCCGTCAGAGCGAACCCACCAGCCGTAGCACCTGGGTGACATCCGGTTGGTCCAGCCAGACTATCCGCTCGTCCCGGCGAAACCAGGACCTTTGCCGTCGGGCAAAGCGCCGCGTCGCGGTAATTGTGGCCAGCTTGGCCTCCTCGGCGGAGTCCATTGCTCCGTCGAACCAGGCAAGCAGTTGAGCGTATCCCAGCGCACGGGACGCCGTACGACCTTCCCTGAGGCCCTTTTCTACCAACCCCCGCACTTCATCGGGAAAACCCGCACCCCACATTTTCTCCACCCGTTCGGCGATGCGATCGTCCAGGTCGGTCCGGTCCACCCCGATCTGGACGACGTCGTAGACGGATCGGTGCTCGGGCAGGGTGGCTTCGAAGGTTCCGGTCAGCTCGACGACCTCCAGTGCGCGCACGATCCGGCGACCGTTGGTGGGCAGAATCGCCTCCGCGGCCCGCGGCGCACGCCGCGCCAGCTCGCCGTGCAGCGCCGGCGCACCACGGCTGGCCAGCTCCCGCTCCCAGCGCGCCCGCACGGCCGGATCGGTGCCCGGGAAGGTCAGATCGTCGAGGGCGGCGCGCAGGTACAGCCCGGAGCCGCCGACGAGCACCGGAGTCCGGCCGGCCCCGAGCAGGTCGTCGATCACCCGCCTGGCGTCGGCCTGGAAGCTGGCGACGTCGGCGGCGCGCGTCACGTCCCACACGTCGAGCAGGTGGTGGGGCACGCCGTGGCGCTGCGCCGGCGGGACCTTGGCGGTGCCGATGTCCATCCCGCGGTACAGCTGCATCGAGTCGGCGTTGACGACCTCACCGCCGAGCGCGAGCGCGAGCGCGATGCCGAGATCGCTCTTGCCCGCGGCCGTCGGCCCCACCACCGCCACCACCGGTCCCGGCCGGGACCCCTGCCGCGTGCTCATCTTCCCGATCGTGCCA
>NZ_JANEZT010000467.1 GCF_025403405.1 Frankia tisae | reverse complement strand
GGCCAGGACCCGGGTCGGCGAGCGGGGGGTGTCCGGCGTCGGCCACGCGTTGGGCGGGTCCGAACGCGTCGACGGCAGGTGCTCGCCGATCTCGGCGGCGCGCTGCGCCACCATCCGGGTGACCGCCGGTGGCCAGGTCTCGGCCGCGACCTCCACCCCGTCGGCCAACCAGCGCAGCAGCATGGCGGGATCGGGCCGCGCGGCGGGGTCCTTCGCCAGGCAGGATCGCAGCGCGTCGCCCAGATCGGCCGGCACCCCGGTCAGGTCCGGGGAGCCGTGCACGACCCGGAACAGCATGGCGGCCGGGTCGCCCCGGCCGAACGGGCCGCGCCCGGTCGCGGCGAAGACGAGCACCGCGGCGGCGGAGAACACGTCGGCCGCCGGCCCGGCGGGACCACCGGCGGCCTGCTCCGGCGACATGTACGAGGCGGTGCCGAGGACGTCGCCCGCCCGCGTCAGCTCCGTGTGGTCGGCGGCGCGGGCGATGCCGAAGTCGATCAGGCGCGGTCCGTCGGCGGCGAGCAGGACATTGCTCGGCTTCACATCCCGGTGGACGACACCGGCCCGGTGCACGGCGACGATCGCCTCCAGCACGCCGGCCCCCAGGCGGCGAAGCACGGACGGCCCGAAGGGCCCGCAGCTCGCCACCGCCTCGTGCAGCGACGGGCCGGGCACGTACAGGGTGGCCAGCCACGGCGTCGCCGCATCCGGGTCGGCGTCCACCACCGGGGCGGTGAACGCCCCGCTGACCAGCTTCGCCGCGGCGACCTCCCGGCGGAAACGGTCCCGGAATCCGCCGTCCCCGGCCAGCTCCGGCCGGACCACCTTGACGGCCATCAGCCGACCGGAGGGCGAATGGGCCAGGAACACCCGCCCCATGCCGCCCTCGCCGATCCGGGCGCGCAGGTTGTAGGGACCGATCGTCGACGGATCCCCCGGTTCAAGTTTCTGCATCGACGCGTCCGTCCGCAGAACTCATCACACTCCGTCATAAGCACTGGTGGGCCCGGCCTTGGCGCTTCGTGTCGAGACGATGCCCGCCGGTCATCACCAAAATAGTGCAGAGCGGAAGGCTTCAGGACACCACCTGGGTACATCCCGCCGGTTGAGCGCGTTGCGTCCCGCCGTCAGCCGGGCGGACAGGTGTCTCGCTCAGCCGTGCTCGGCGCCCGCGGACCTGGTCGTCAGTGGCAGGACGATCTGGTCGACGACTGCGGCGACGAACGCGTCGGGCACGACGGGCTCGCGGATCAGCGAGTACTGCACGAGCATGGCGGGCCCGCTGGCGGCCACCAGGTCGCCGGCTGCCTCGGGGCGAATCTCGCCGCGCTCGGCCGCCCGGTGCAGCACCTCGCCGATGAGCTGGATGCACGGCTCGACCACGTGGTCGATGATCGTCTGGCGGACGGCGGGACGGTCGCAGCCCGCCTCGGCCGACACGAGCTGGAACGCGGTGCCGCGGGTGGAGTTGAACGACGCCTGCACGCAGCGCAGCAGCGCGTGGATGTCCGCGCGCACGTCGCCGGTCAGCGGTACGGCGCCCGGCGAGGGCAGCCGGTGCCGCAGCGCGTCGGCGATCATGTCTTCCTTGGTGGCCCAGCGGCGGTACAGCACGGTCTTGCCGGTCCCGGCGGCGGCCGCGACACCTTCCATCGTCAGGTTGGCGTAGCCGGCGCTGCGGAGCTGGTCGAACACCGCGTCGAAGATCGCTCGTAGCAACGCGTCGCCGCGGCGGCGGGTCGCGACCACACCGGTGCGGGCACCGCGAGTCGACTCCGCCCGCTGCGCGTCGGCGGGAACGACGCCCACGATCGTTCGCCTCCCGTCCGCCGGTCCCACCTGCCGACCGCATCGCCGTCGACGGCGCCACACCCAGGCAGCGGATCGTTGGTCCAAGTCCAAGCCTACCCGGGCGGGACGCCGCCGGTCGGCGCGCGCCGCGGGCACGGGGCGGGCCCACCGGACGCGGGCGCCTGGGGCACGTGGGTCCGCCGCAGGCGGTCGGGGCGACCTCATCGCAGAGGTGGGCGATCGGTCGGCGGCGCTCTGCTACTCTCCAAATTGGATACGCGACCGTATCTTAAGCAGCGCTGGTCGGGAGGCCGCCATGTCCTCGTCGTCACCGGAGAAAACCGCCGCCGAGCCGCCGCCGGAGGAGGCGAGGCGCGCGCGGATCGCGCTGGTCACGATCGTGACCTGCCAGCTGATGCTCGTCCTGGACATCACGATCGTGAACGTCGCCCTGCCGAGGATGCGGGAGACCCTCGACTTCTCCGCCACCGACCTGGCCTGGGTCATCAACGCGTACACGCTGGCCTACGGGGGTCTGCTCCTGCTCGGCGGGCGGGCCGGTGACCTGCTGGGACGCCGCGCCACGCTGCTCGGTGGGATTGCCCTGTTCACGATCGCCTCGCTGCTCGGCGGGCTGTCCACCGAGCCGTGGATGCTGGTCGCCGCCCGCGTCGGGCAGGGCGTCGGTGCCGCATGCGCGTCGCCGAACGCGTTGGCGCTCATCACCGCCAACTTCCCGGCGGGCCCCACGCGCACCCGGGCGATGGGCGCCTGGGCGGCGGTGGCTGGCGTCGGCGGCTCGATCGGGCTGATCGCCGGCGGCATGCTCACCACCTGGCTGTCCTGGCGGTGGGTCATGTTCATCAACGTGCCGTTCGGGCTCGCCATCCTGCTGCTGGCTCCGCGGTACCTGCACACACCGCCGCGCGGCGAGGGCCGCTTCGACGCGGCCGGGGCGCTGAGCTCCGTCGTCGGGCTCGCGTCCCTGGTCTACGGGTTCATCCGCGCCTCCTCGGATGGCTGGGGCGACGGCCGGACCCTCGGCGCCTTCGTGCTCGCCGTGGTCGCGCTCGCGGTCTTCGCGGCCGTCGAGGCGCGGGCCGTGCAGCCGGTCGTCCCCCTGCGGCTGGTCGCCGACGCCAGCCGGGCACGGACCTACCTCCTCCTGCTGCTGCTGACCGGAAGCATGCTGAGCATGTTCTTCTTCGGCACGCAGGTCCTCCAGGAGATCCTCGGCCTCAGCGCGCTGCGTGCGGGCCTGGCGTTCCTCCCGCTGTCCCTGGGGATCCTGGTGTCGGCCTCGCGGGCGTCGAAACTGCTGCCCAAGGCCGGTCCGAAGCCACTCATGCTCGTCGGCGCCGCGCTCAGCACCGGCGCCATGCTGTGGCTCGCGCAGGTCTCGGTGACCAGCAGCTACGTGTCGATCGCGCTTGGGCCGCTGCTCATGTTCGGCGCCGGCCTGGGCCTGCTGTTCGTGCCGCTGAGCGTCAGCCTCGTCGCGGGCGTTCCCACAGAGCAGTCCGGGGCGGCCGCGAGCATGATGGTCACGACCCAGCAGGTCGGCGGGTCGCTGGGGCTGGCCGTCCTCGTCACCGTCTTCGGTAGCGCCAGCCGGCACGCGCGCGGCGGGGCGCCGGCCGGCCTCGCCTCGGGCGAGCTGACGAGGTACGTCCTGGCCCACGGGGTGGCCGAGGCGTTCGCCGTCGGCGCGATCCTCGTCGCGGTCATCTTCCTCACCGTGCTGCTGACCCGTCCGATCCCGGTCGGGGACGGACCTCGGCCGCCCGGACCTGACGCCGCCGCGCGGGCGGGTGCGGCGGCATCCGACCGAGGCCGGCAGGACGACGCCGACGTCCCCCTGGGCACCTGACGACTCTGCCGGCGCGTCAGCTCTCGTCGGGCCTTGCCCACGTCGTGTAGCTGAAGGTCACGCTCGTCGGCCGCCCCCGCTCGTCGCCCTGGAAGCCGTCAACCGTGATCCCCACGGTTCGCTCCTCGCTCGTGTTGCCGCACAGCTGCAGGCCCGCACGCAGATCCGCGGCCCGCAACGCCAGGCCGAAGCCGGAGGCCGCGTGGCAGGTCGGGTAGTCCACGGCCGAGGTCGGCGCCAGTGAGCCCCCGTCACCGGTGAAGTAGCCGGACGTGGTGATCTTGAAGTCACCGCCGTCGAGCACGGCCATGCTGTTGCTAGGGGTGTCAGCGTCGAAGGATCCCCCGCTGCCGCCGGCGTCGGAGAGGGTGACCCTCCCCGAGTACAGGATCCGGGGTTCGACGGCTCTGGTCGGCGACGGCGTACTGATCGACCGCGGCGACGCGGACGGCGAGACCGACGGGGTCGTGCCGGCCGACTCGCCGCCGGCGGGGGGCACCCCGCCCGGCGTCGAGACCTGTGCGGCGGCGGTGACGGCAGCCGTGTCGCGGCCCGAGCCGTCGTCGCCGCCACCGAGGACGATCGCCAGCACCGCGGCCAGCACGCCGACCACGAGGATTGCCGCGAGGGCGCCGATCAGCCGGGCGGACGGGGTGCCCGGCCGGGCACCTGCGCCGGGAGCCACGGGAGCCACGAG
>NZ_JANEZT010000466.1 GCF_025403405.1 Frankia tisae | reverse complement strand
CGAGCTTGATAAGGTGGCCGAACAGCTGAACGGAAGGCCGCGGCAGACGTTGGGCTGGGCGAAGCCGGTCGAAGTCTTCAACGATTTGCTGGCGAAGCATGCGTCGCTATGACCGCTTGAATCCGCCGGCATCCGCGGGTTCGTCGGGTGGTTGCGCAGCGTGTGCGTAGCCGCTGGTTTTCGGGGTTGCGGTAGCCGAAGGCGTTGCGGGCGTCGAGTTTGACGACCCGGTTGTGGCCCTCGCTGGTGGCGTTGGTGATCCCGGTGTGGAGGAATGCCTCGATGCGGTCCCACCAGGTGCTGACGGTGGTGGCGAGGCGTTCGAGTTCGGGGACAGCGGCGTCGGCGCACCAGGTGTAGAACCTGGTGAGCCGGTGGGCGATCACGGTGCGGTCGGGGTGGGTGCGGGCAAGGGCGAGCAGGTGACGAAGTTCCTCCTTCGCGATCCAGGCGGTCAGGATGGTCTGCCCGGGTTCACCGAGGTCGATCAGGGTGTTCCACAGCTTCGCGAGCTGGCGGTCGGTGAGGTCCTCCCGGTTGCGGCGCAGCAGGTTACGGATCTTCCATTCCGGGTCGCTGTCGCGGCCGCGCCGGCCCCGCAGCACGGTGGTGACCCGGCGGCGGACCTCCGCGACGGCGTCGTTCGCCAGCTGCACCACATGAAAGTGATCGACGACGAGGGTGGCGTGGGGCAGGGAGCGGCGGACGGCGGCGACGAACACCGTGCACATGTCAATCGCGACGTAGCGGACCCGGTCACGCCAGGCCGCGGACTGGCTGGCCAGCCAGTACGCGACGTCGTCGGCGGTCCGGCCCTCGACCTGGCCGAGCATCCCCTGCCCGCCGGCGAGGTCGGTGAACCCGACGTGCCACCGGTCGGCGAGCACCCGGGCCTTCGCCGGCTCGCCACCCGCCGGCTCGCCGTCCTGCGGCTCGGGCTCGGCGGCGGGGAGCGCCGGCGCGGCCGTGGGGCCCCCGGCGGGCCACCAGCGCGGCCGACCCCGACGCACCTCGTCGATCCCGAGCACCTCGACGGGCGGGGCCGCGCCGCCGTCCAGGTCCGCGGCCTGCCGGCGCACCGCGTCCATCACCGTCGGCCAGGACAGCCCCAGCGAGCGGGCGGCGGCCACGACCGTCGCGCAGACCCCGTCGACCACCCGCCGCCCAGCCTCCGCGCGCAGCCGGGCCGTCAGCCGCGCCCGGGCCGGCACCGCGGGCAGCGACTCGGTGAACGACCCCCGCGCGCACCCCGCCTCGTCGCAGTACCAACGCCGCTTGACCCACTCCAGCCGCAGACCGGCCGACCCGCAGGGCAGGTCACGCGGCCGGGTGCGCACCACACCCTTGACCCGACTCGCGAACACCCCGCACGACGGGCACGCCCGCGCCGCCTCGTCCACGGTCTCCAGCCACACCAGCCGCGACCCGTCCGTCTGCCGCTCGACGCGGCGCACCACCAGACCGTCCAACTCCACCAACAACGTCGCAGCACGCATATGATCGTCCAAGCCCGTAACCCCTGTGGCGTCTTGATTGCGTGAGAACAACCAAGATCGCCCGGGTTGCGGGCCTTTTCATGTCACGACATGCCGGCGTCCCACGCCGAGCACACGAAGCCACACCGAGCCAACATCACGGACGGTCACCAAACCCGGCAAGGATTCCACACCCACCCCGGTTAACTTCGAAGACCCCGATAACGCAGAGCCGCCATCCTCAGGGTCGACGATCGCTCAGGCACGCTGCCTATGCTCCATCAGGATATCCTTTCCGTAGTTGGTGACTTGAGGCGATGCCGAGAAGGCCGACGTCGACGGCAGTGTTTGTGACGACAGTTTGACGATCGGTATTGCCTGCATGCTGGCCCACGAGGAGACGTCGACGGGAAATGCTAGGAGAACCATGGCTGTACGGCCCAACCCAAAGCGCCGACCTGGCGGGTTAGACGTCCGACACCACCTCGTCCACGAACCGCGACGGAGAAGGGCAGCATTCTGGTCCCCATCAGGCCACCGCGACGGACGTGATAGAAACGATAAGTTACATAGTCCGCTGCGGTGTAGCCAATAGTCGCCGCCCACCGCTTAGGACGTCGCCAATTTCCATTCCTCGCCAGCGACTCTACTCTTACCGAGAAAAATGCACCCAGTGCTGCGGCGGCGAGAACACTGCAGGCTCCAGCCGACGCGAGCATGCATGCATGCATGCACAAAAGGCAAGGAGTCCAGCTATTTGACCGCGGTTCTTCCAGGCGGTTCCACCGCGGCATCCTCCACGGCGATGCTTGCCGAATATGCAGAGACGTCCGTTCAGATCAAAGGTGTTGTAGGGGTCCTGGTGGGCGTAGTCGTAGGCGTTGTCCGAGCCGCCGGGTTCGGGGTCGGTCTGGAGGAAACGGCCGAGGTTGGGGTCGTAGAGACGGACGCCCATCAGGGTGAGGCCGGACAGGGTGTCCCGGGAACGCTGCTTCGCGCCGAGCCAGCCGTAACGCGGGTAGGCCGAGCTCGGGAAGTACGGGCTGCCGAACTCGGTGGACTCCGCATAGCTCGCCGGCGAACCGGCCGAGGTCGAGTCGTCGACGGTCGCGACCACATCACCGTGCAGGCTCGCCAACTGCAACGTCACCGGACCACCATCGGTCTGGACCGCGGCCAGGTCACCGCCGATACCGGTAATGTTCCGCGACCAGGACGAACCGACCCCAATCCACGCCGGGCTGTCCCCCGACCCGGACGTGTAATGGTTCACCGACGTCGTCGACCCGTCCGACCACGACCGAACCCGCCGCGCCGGATCCAACGCATACGACCTCGTCGACGAACCCATAGTCTCACTCGCCACCAGATCGTTCACGAAGTAGCCGATGCTGACCGACGACCTGCCCGGCGGATACGAATCCGTCGTCGTCCGACCGAACAGATCATAGACATACCCGCTGTTCGTGAGCCGATCAGCCTGGTCATAGCCGAAAGAATAACCGGTGGCCGACGTTGACGTCGAGCAGGTACCCGCATCACTACCCCCACCATCCGGGTAGCTCGTCAACGACAACCGATTCGAATCCCCGTCATACCCATACGACCGCGTCGTGCACGACGCCGGACCACCATAACTCACCGTATCCGCCACCGACGTCAACCGACCCGACAGGTCATAGCCCAACGACTTCGTCGACGCCGGCGTCGCATCCAGGCGGATCTGGCCGTAAACCGAGTTGGCCTGGGCGAACGCCAACCACGGAGTGCCATCCTCGGCATACGACAACGCAGTCGGCTCACTGTTGTCGTCATACCGCGTCGCCGCGACCAGGCCGTTCGGATACGTCTGCGACGTCAGCTTCCCATCAGCGTTGTAACCCGCCGTGAACGTCGACGGCGCGCTACCGGCGCCGACACCGAGACTCGTCAACAGACCACGGTGCTCCCCCCGAACCACCATCGTAGGTGTAGGTGCCCTTGCCGTCGTTCACCGTCGCGATGCGGCCGTCGACGTCATAGGTCGTCGCCGCGGTCTTGCCGTCCGCGTCGGTCTGCGAGGTCACCTGACCCCACGAGTCATAACCGGTGGTGAGCGTCACGCTGTCCACGGTGGTCGTCGTCGGCAGACCCGTCGACGCATCGACGTTCCTCACCTCGACCCGCGAAGGAGTCGAGGTGAGGAACTGGACCCGCCTGGACGTTCATGCCTTCATACCGAGGACCGGATGGATCTTTTTGCCATTCGGGCCTTCATGGCTACCCTTTTTCGGAAGCAGACCCTGATTTGCGTTGCCGTATCCCGGCTCCAACCGACCCACCGACAGTAATCGCTGTCGCGGTAAGTACGTCAAGCGCGAATCGATGCCAGTCGTAGCCACCACCCGGCACCCCTGTAGTAAGCAGCAGAATTCCCGCGAGAGGAATCCCGACTACAAGGCCAACAAGAACTCCGCGGAGGACGAGGAAAATCATGGATTTACTCTTCATCGTCTCCTACCGATCCGGTCTCGTGCTAGATCCTGGTCTGCCGATTTCCGTCTTTCCGCAGTGCTCCCATGACTGGTGGAGTGTCTCCGCTTTTGTGGACACCTTTTTAGGCTGCCAGCTGGCTGATATTTCTGCAGCCTAGTTCGTATTCCTTGGGTGTCAAGTAGTCAAGGGTGGAATGGCGGCGTGTTGTTGGGCCAGGGGCGGGTGTGGATCAGTTCTTTCTTGTAGGTCGCGAAGAAGGATTCCGAAACGGCGTTGTCGTAGCAGATTCCGGTGCGGCCGAGGGAACGGCGGATGTTGTTCTTCTTGCAGAAGGCGTCGAAGGCACTGGAGGTGTACTGAACGGTCCACTGCGCGTCGTCTCCCTCACCTCGGCCGCCACCACGTTGGCCGCCCGGTCCACCCCACCCGCCCCCTGAGT
>NZ_JANEZT010000465.1 GCF_025403405.1 Frankia tisae | reverse complement strand
GCCGGGGGTTCCGCGCGCTCGCGCAGCGCACGGGGGGTGACGAACGAGACGAGCCGGGTCGAGTCCTGGCCGAGCTCGGCCCACCGCGGCACGGCCAGGTCCTCGACGGCGAGCGCGGCGGTCGGGAAGGTCGGGATCCGGAGCCGCTCGCCGGGGGCGAGCAGGGCCACGGCGAGCGTGTGGATGCCGGGATTGTGCCCCACGAGCAGGACACTCGGCACCCCGTCGTCGATCTCGTGCAACCGTTCCAGCAGGGCCTGCGCTTCGGCCAGGTAGAGGCGGTCCTCGACCAGCACCGGCACGTCCGCGGGCAGCGCCGAGGCGATGCCTTCGACGGTCTGCCTGGTCCGCAGGGCGGCCGAGCACAGGATGAGATCGGGGGCCAGTCTGTGGTCGGCGAGGTGGCGGGTGATGAGCCGGCAGCCGCGGCGACCGGCGTCGGACAGCGGCCGGTCGATGTCGGGGGTGGATCCGTCGGCCCAGTCGGACTTGGCGTGGCGGAGCAACAGCAACCGGTGGGGCGGCCTCACCGGACACCGCCGAGTGACGTGATACCGAACGTGGAAAACATGGCTGCACTCGCATTCCAGCACACGGCCGCGTCGAGCGGTTCAGGAATGCGGAAATATACCAGCTGGGGAATGCGCCGAAGTCCGCACGCACGCTAGTTCGGGCGGGCTCGACGCGACCCTCGACGGCGAACGGCCCGACCCCGGGCCGGGATCGGGCCGTTCGCCGAGGGTGTCTTCGTGGGTCAGCTGGCGACCGAGGCCGACAGCAGCAGGCGGTCGGCGAACACCAGCGCGTCCTCGGCGCTCAGGCGGCCACGCGGCACGACGGTGGCGCGTTCGTCCGAGGTCAGCCCACCCCACACTCCATGCTCCTCCTGCCGGAAGATCGCGGTGGCCAGGCAGGGACGCTGCACCGGGCACTCGGAGCAGATCTTGCGGGCGCGGATTTCGGCGGCGGCCCGGGCCTTGGTGTTGCGGCCGTCGGGGGGGAAGAACGCGTCCGGATCGCCGTCGCGGCAGGCCGCATCCTGACGCCAGTACGCGGGCCATCCGGCCCCGAACGGCTGCGGCGGCAGATCACGACCGGGAAGAACGGGTACGCCGGCGCTCATCGGGCTTCACCGCTGACGCAGACGCAGGGATACGTGGCGAACAGGAAACTGAGTGCGGCGGAGCTTCGGACAGATAGCACGCTGGGCTGACTGGGCATACCGTCTCCTGCTGACGTTGCAAAGGCGGACACATGCTTTGCAGACCGCCAAATCCGGCGTAGCGCGACACCCCAGACAGGCAGGTCAACCTTCTTGCGGCGAGAAGCCCCCTGGGGTTCCCGGGAGGAATCCGCCGACGGCGCCATTTGCTTGGCGTACCGGGGGCGGGTTCCACTCGGAAACGATCCCGTCTCGTCTCGTTAACCGAGGAACGTAGACGTCTCTCAACCGGATAGCAAGGGTTCCGGAACGCGGACGTCCGGAGTGCTCCGGTGGATCGTCCGGGGGCGCATCGGGGCACCGTCCGCAGGGCCCGTGTCGCCTCGGCCCGAGCTCGATGATCTCTGGGGGAGTGGCGGCTGCATGCCGGCCGGCGTGTGCCGTCGGGGCTGGAATCGTTGGTGGACAGCGGAAACGGGCGTCGGGGAGATCACTGTCGGGTGGCCGACTCGGGCCACGGGGGCCCCCGTCGAGCGGCCTACGATCACCGATCCAGCGCCGCGCGCGGCCGGGTTGCGGGCAGATGACGAACGGGGGCACCCCGTTCGGGTGGCGCCGTCAGGCCGGATTCGGCCGCGAAATGTGCGCAGAACCACATTCGACGCCTTTGCTGGTGCAAGTGCCGTGAACGTGGCTCGGGGTAAGCGAGCGGACCGGGTGGCGTGCCGCCGGGTGGGGCGAGCGGTGCCGGCCGGTCACGCACCGCCGCGGGTTGGTAGGCCAGCAGTGGCCCAGGCGTGGTATCCACCGATCACATCGGTGGCTCGCCACAGGCCGAGCTGGCGCAGCGCATCGGCCGCCAGGCTCGAGGTGTAGCCCTCGGAACAGATCACGATGACCTGAAGGTCGTCACCGGTCGCGATCGGCAGCCGGGCGTCGCTGGTGGGGTCGAAGCGCCATTCGAGCACGTTGCGTTCGACGATCACAGCCTCGGGGATCTCCCCCTCCGCGGCCCGTTGGGCGGCCGGCCGAATGTCGACGAGGACGCTGCCCGGCTCCTCGGCCAGGGCCCGCGCCGCCTCGACGGGCTCGAGGCGGCGCAGCCGGGAACGGGCCGCGGCGAGCAGCGCGTCGATCCGGCTCGCGCCGGCAGTCATCGCGTGGCGCCAGCGCCGGCGGCGACGTCCTGCCCGGCGTGGGCCGCCACGGCTGTCATGGGGACGGCTGTCATGGGGACGGCCGTCCCGATGACGGCGCGCACGTCGGCGTCGCTCTGCGCCGGGGCGAAGCGCATCGGCAGCTCCGGCGGGGAGTAGGCGTGGATTGTCGTGGCGACCTCCAGCCCGCGGTTGGCGACCCGGTGCACGTGCGCCGCGCCGAAACCGACGGCGGCGCCGGTGACGTGCTCGCGGACCCGTGTGATCGCCCAGTTCCGGTCGTACCGGTCCTCTTCGACGCGGCCCTCGGCGACCGCCATCGCTCCCAGCGCGCCCCCATGGTCGTGCACCTCGGTCTGCTGCCCCGGGTACCACCCGATCAACCACACCTCGACCGTCGCGGACAGTAGCAGCCGGGTGTACCAGCGGCGGTCGGGCCGGTGGTGGATCACCGGACGCCAGATCCGCGGCACCCCGGCGAGGGCGGCGGTCAGATCCCGCAGCGTCGCCAGGTCGACGGTGCCCGGCTCGTCGCTGAGGCACTCGGTCGGCACGAAGGGTTCGACGTGGCGGGCCGGGTCGGCGACGAGCGCCGGGTGCAGAAGAGGCACGGGGACTCCCAGAACGGTGGAGGCGAGCGATGCCACCGTGGCGGCCGGGAGGAGGACGGCCGGCAGGAGGCAGAGAAGCGCGGGGGCGGCCGTTCACCCCGGTGGGACGCCGCGACCGGGCGGCGGGGCGCGCTCGGGAGCGCACGGGGAGCGTTCGGCCGGACCCGACGCGGTGCGGGACCGGAAGGCGGACGGGGCTGGGGCGCGCCAGTCCGCCGGTGAGGGCACGGCAGGGCGGCGACGGGACTCGTCAGCCGACCCGCCGGGCGGCGGCGACGAGGCGCCTCAGACCCGCCCGGTACACGCCGCGCTGACGGCCCGACCCAGGTCCGTCACGCGATCGCGATGCAGGAAGAGGTGCAGCACTGCCATGCAGCACACTGTACTTCTGGTCGCGGCCACGCTCCACGTTGCGCGACGGCGGACCACGTCGTGTCTGCGACGGCGCGGCGGACCCGGGCGCCGGCGGCGGAAGGGACCCGGGCCGCCGCGGCAGGTGTTCCCCGAAATCGCGCTGGTGGATATTCTGCACGCCACAGTGATCCCACCTTCGGGTGACCGCTCTTCGCCGGGGGGTCCGACAGGGAACCGGGCGGAGCGAGGAGGAATCACCCGCGATGACCGTTGTGCCCTCCGATGAGTGAATCGCCGGCCCTGGTCGGTCCTTCGTCACTCGATGAGCTGCGTACCCGCCTGTCCGCGCAGGTCGACGCGGTGGCGTCGACGCAGTCGCGGATGCAGGGCCTGCTCGACGCGGTGGTCGACGTCGCCCGGGAACTGAGCCTGCCGGTCACGCTGCGCCGCATCGCGCAGGCGGCCAGCCAGCTCGTCGACGCCGAGTACGGTGCCCTCGGGGTCATCGGCGAGGCCGGCGAGATCACCGAACTCATCCACGTCGGGTTCGCCGAGGGTGTGCCCGCGATGATCGGCCGGCTGCCGCTGGGGCGCGGGCTGATCGGGGAGAGCCTGCGCAGTCCCCGACCGCTGCGGGTCCCCGATGCCACGCGCGATCCGGCCGCCGTCGGGTTCCCCCCGGGCCGTCCCCGATTCGACACCTTCCTCAACGTCCCGATCGTGGTGCGGGGAGAGGCGTTCGGCACCCTGTTCCTCGGGGCGAAGCACGGCGGCGGCGAGTTCACCCTGGAGGACGAGAGTCTGGCCAGCGCGCTGGCCGCCGCGGTCGGCTTCGCGATCGAGAATGCCCGCCTGTACGAGGCGACGCGGCGCCGCCAGGCCTGGCTGGCCGCCAGCGCTGAGATCACCACGGCGCTGCTGTCGGTGGCCGAACCCGAACAGGCCCTCGAGCTGGTGGCGCGCCGTGCCCGGCAGGCGACCGCCGCCCGCCTCGCGGCGATCCTCGTCCCCGACGCCGCCGGGCTGGTCGTCGGGGTGGTGGACGGATCGGGACAGGAGCACCTGCGCGGCCGGGTCTTCACCGACAACGAGCGGATGACCGAGGCGATGCGCACCGGGCGAGCCGTGCTGGTCGGCGC
>NZ_JANEZT010000464.1 GCF_025403405.1 Frankia tisae | reverse complement strand
CCGCTGACGGGGGTGGCGGGGGCGCGCTTGACGGTCTTGGGGTCCATGCGGCGGATCAGCATCGAGACGATGATGATGAACAGAATGCCGATCACGGCGCCGGCGATGATGTCGGTGAGGTAGGTCGACGCGGTGTGGTCGTAGAACGGGTCGACGACGGCCTTCGGGTTGATCAGCTTCTTGGAGCCGTCCGGGCGCAGAATGCCGGCGAGGGTGATGCGGTTCATGTCGGCGATCGACGACATCGACGCGAACCCCCAGCGCGCCGGCGCGATGTAGGCGACCTGCTCCAGGCCGGCGGTGCCCTTGACCGGGACAATGCCGCCGCTGAAGATCAGCTGGGCCATCGTGATCAGGACGAGCAGGGGCATCGTCTTGTCGGCGTTGTCGACCAGCGCCGAGATCAACAGACCGAGCATCGCCGAGGCCAGCGACACCACGATCACCGCGATCAGCATCTCCAGCAGCGAGCTGCCGAGGATGAGACCGGCCTTGGGCGTTCGCCCGGCCAGCCCGATCAGCGTGAACGGGATCGACTGCGCCACCGTGATCAGGATCAGGACGAGGACCTTCGACCCGATGTACGCCGTGCGGGACAGGCCGATGGCTCTCTCACGGCGATAGATCGCCCGTTCCTTGACGATCTCGCGGACCGAGTTCGCCATGCCCATGAAGCAGGCACAGAGCACCATGATCAGCAGGATCGTCGGGCCGTCGGAGTTCGGCGAGAACTGTTTAGCCTGCTCGGCGGTGAGGTCGAAGTTGCCGCCGATGGCTCTGGGTATCAGTCCCAACAGGAACGGGAACGCGATGATCAACCGTAGATAGGACTTGTCTGACGCCACGACGGCCATGGTTCGGCGACTCAGCGTGACAAGCTGGGAGGCCACCGACTGCTGGCGCAGCGAGGGCAGCTCCTCCGGCGCCGGCCGTGCCGAGGGGGCGGTGATCGACGCCGGCACGTAGTACCGCGAGTTGCGGAACCGGGCGGCCGACTCGACGCCCGGTGTCGCCTCCAGGTCGAGGAAGACATCGGGGTAGTCCCGCTTGCCGAAGAAGGACAGCGCGTCCTGGGGCGGCCCGAAGTAGGCGACGTACCCGCCCGGGGCCAACACCAGGATGTAGTCGCACAGATCGAGCTGGGCGACGCTGTGGGTGACGACGATGACTGTCCGGCCGTCGTCCGCCAGCTTGCGCAGCGACTCCATGACGTTCTTGTCCATGCCCGGGTCGAGACCGGAGGTCGGCTCGTCCAAGTAGAGCAGGGTCGGCCGGGTCAACAGCTCCAGGGCCACCGAGGTCCGCTTGCGCTGGCCACCGGACAGCCGCGACACCTGGGTGTTCGCGTGCTGGGTCAGGCCGAGCTCGGCGAGGACCTCGTCGACGCGGGTGCGCCGCTCCGCCTTCGTGACGTCCGGCGGGAAGCGAAGCTCGGCGCCGTACTCCAGGGCCTTGCGCACGGTGAGCGAGGTGTGCAGCAGGTCCTCCTGCGGCACGTAGCCGATGCGGCGCCGCAGCTCGTCGTAGTCGGAGTACAGGTCACGGCCGGCGTAGCGGACAGCGCCCTTGTCCGCGGGCCGGAACCCGGTAAGGGCGTTGAGCAGGGTGGACTTGCCTGCGCCGGACGGCCCGACGACGCCGAGCAGCGCCCGGCCGGGCAGCTTGAACGTCATGTCGTGCATGAGCTGCTTCTGGCCGGCCCAGACGTTCAGGGCGTCGGCCTCGAAACTGACGTCGCCGGAGTCGATGTACTCGACGAGCTGATCGCCCTCGAGCTGGAAGACGTGGTGGCCGACGGCGATGACGTCGCCCTGGCCGACCTCCGTCCGGTTGATCCGGCGGCCGTTGACGAACACGCCGTTGGCCGAGTCGAGGTCGGCGATCTGCAGGCCCGAACGGCCGATGTAGAGCTCGGCGTGCCGGCGGGAGGCGAGCAGGTCGGTGATCACGATGTCGTTGTCCCGGGCGCGGCCGATCGACATCGTGCCCTGGCGCAGCCGGTAGGTGGTGCGCCGCTCGTGCTCCTGCTCGAGGCTGGTGGAGCCGCCGGCATGCTCGTCGCGGCGGTGGTCGTCGTAGTCGTAGTCGCGACCGCGCTGCGCCGGGCTCGTCGGCCCCTGATGGCCCCGGCTACCCCGGCCCGAGGTGGGCCGCGGCGGGGTGTAGCCGGCGGCGTTGGGCAGCATCGTCTGCATGTCGTAGCCGGGGTCGTAGGCCGGCTCGTCGATCGGGCCGCGGCCCTGTGGGAACTCGGGGTGGACGACGACCTCGGGGCCTGTGGGGGTGCCCAGCCGCAACCGCACCTCGTCGTGCACCGACACGGACTCGGGCATCCGCTGCCCGTCGATCCAGGTGCCGTTGGAGCTGATGTCCCGCACGATCCAGCCGCTGCTGGCCTGTTCGAGGAGGAGGTGGCGGCGGGAGACCCGGCTGTCGGCGATGACGTAGTCGGCGGTCCGGGCACGGCCGATGATGAACTGGGCCTCGGCCGGCACGGTGGCCGCACCGGCCTCGGTGACGACTCTCAGGAAGGTCGTCTGCACGTGTTTCCCCCTTCGCGACGGGACGCTGGCCGGGTTGTCCCGCCGAACTCCACCTTGTAACTACGCCAGGTCATGTCACCGAGCCGAGCGATGTCACCGCTTCGAGCGGCGCCACCGGGACAACGGGTGATGCCACGCCGAGCAGTCACGCGGGTTGACCGATCATGCCGGATGTCCGATCGTAGCGTCGAGGGATGACCTTGATCCACCCCGGGTGACGGTTGACCGGCCAGCCGAACGGCATGGCCGCCGTCGCATTCGGCCTCTGGACATCTCTCGGTTTCCTGCCGCCTCTTGATCCTCGAAATGCCGGTTATCCTGCACGGATCTTCTCCGCCGTTGCCCCCCCGGTCGGGCCGCCACCGCGACGACCGTGCCACGGGGGCGACGGCGATGACACGCGACTCCCGTGCGGCACCCTATGAGAATGCCGGCCGGCGGTCTGCGGGAGTGACATCTGTCGCCGATCCGACCGAGGGGGCACCGAACGGCTTCAAGTATCCGACCGTCCGCACACAACTGATTCACATGGCGAGCCCACCGGTGCCACGACTGCCTGCTTCGCGCCCTGGAAATGCCTGCAAGCGCGCCATGTGAAGGTGACGAGCCACGCCGCGCCCACCTGGCCCGGATGGGCGACCGGACGGCCCTGGACGGGCCCGGACCACCTCCTCGGAGGCGTCGGCGCGGCGACCCCCAGGCGATCGCGCGAGCGACACCGGCCAGGACGGCGTCGAGAATGTGGCCGGAATCATGCCCGCCCGGGGAAGATCGGGTTCCGGGCGGGCATGGTCATCGGTGGGCAGGTCAGGACGCCGGCAGAACGACATCCTTGGCGGTCGCGGTGAGCGACAGCCCGGTGGCATTCGTCGACGCCTTGACGATGCGCAGATGGAACGGCAGCCCGGACACCGGAATCGGTACCGGTATCTGGAAACTCACGGGGATGGTGAAGTTCAGGCCGCCCACCACCGACAGCGCGGACGGCACCAGGGTCAGCTTGTTGTCGTTGACCTCGAACGTGGTGATGCCGCTGACCTTCGTACTGCCCAGCCCGAAGGGGCCGTCGATGGTGCCGCTCAGCTCGACCTTCTTCCCACCGTCCACCGGGGCGACCTGGACCTGAACCGCCTGCTTCGCGAGGAAGGCGTTCAGGTCGGCGTAGGTGATGCCGACGGTGGCCCGCACGTCATCGACGGGGACCTGCCCCACGTTGTCGGTCAGGGCGTCCCCCAGCGGCACGTGCAGGCCCTTGAGGTGCGCCTTCACCGAGGAGATCTTCGGTCCCGGGGTGGGAATGCCGTCGATCCCGACGCCGATGTCGGTGAACTTGCCGAACAGGACCTGGGTGAGGAAGGGGAAGCCGCCGATGCTCACGTCGGTCACCTTGGGCACCGGGTCGCCGGGCTTGATGTTCTCGGCGACGGCCGCCTCGACCTGCTTGCGCATCTGCCCCTTGGCGACCACCACGCCGACCCGGTCACCCACGACGAACAGGACGACCAGCACGACCAGCACGATCGCCAGCAGCCGACCGCGCCGCCGACGCCGCCGCGGCGGCTTCGCGGCGGCGGTGGTGCCGGTCGGCGGCGCACCCGCGCCGAACCCGCCCTGCCCCGCCCCGCCGACCCCTGCCAGCCCGTCCTGACCGATCGCCGCGCCGCGTTCCGGGTGATTGCCCTGTTGCTGCCCGTACCCGGCCTGGTCGTAGGCGGGCTGCGGGTACCCGGGCTGCTGATATTCGGGTTGCTGTGTCTGGGGGGCCTCGGGCCGGGTCGAACCCGGCCGTGGCTGACCGGCGGCCGCCGCACCGCCCCGATCGATGATCATCGTACCCTCGGCGGCATCCTCCGGGACGGACCAGCCAGGGCCGGCCTCACCACGACGGCGCACGGCGGCCGTGCTCGTGGCC
>NZ_JANEZT010000463.1 GCF_025403405.1 Frankia tisae | reverse complement strand
CGACCGTAAGACCGCGTTCGCGCGGCAGGTGGCTGTGAAACGGGAACCCGGCACGGCTGCGGCCGGTCAGACCGGGAGCGCCACCGCATCGACGGCGGCTGCGAGACGAAGGCTCACTCATGCTTCACAACTCGCAACGGTCGATGAGACACGCCATGCCGTTACCCCGTGTAACGCCAAAGCCCCCACCCCCTCACATTTTCATATAGCCGGCGGTCGCACCCACCCCAGGTGATACCAATAGTGTCCGGTCATATACGGCCATGACGGGATCGGTACGAGAACGGGGAGGCTGCGCGGGTGGACGTGTCAGGGCTTGTCCGGCGCGGCAAGGCGGCGGCGCGGGCGACGGTGCAGGCGGCGAACCGCCAGCGCCATCCGGTGCGATGGGGGAATCTGCGCCGGACCAGCCCGTTCTCCGCCTGGTACGGCAACGAGCGGGGGCGGCCGGTCGACCGGCACTACATCGACGGCTTCATGGCCGCCCACCGTGCGGACTACACCGGCAACCGGGTGATGGAGGTGAAGAACCCCCATTACAGCGCCCTGTACGGGGCGCCGGCCGAGCTGGCGATCGTCGACATCGACCCCGACAATCCGGACCTCACCCTGCACGCGGACCTGAACAAGGTCGGGAGCCTTCCTCCGGGGGCCTACGACTGCGCGATCGTCACCCAGGTCCTCCAGTACGTCGACCCGCAGGCGGCGTTGGCGAATCTCTGGCAGTCCCTCGCCCCCTGCGGCGTCCTCCTCCTCACCGTCCCCGCCCTCGCCCGGCTCGATCCCCATGACCGGGATTCCGATCTGTACCGATGGACTCCCGCGGGGCTGCGCGCCGAACTCACCGCGGCCGGCCTGCCCGACGACGACGTGCGCGGCCACGGCAACATCCTGGCCGCCGTCTGCGCGCTCCAGGGCCTGACCGTGGAGGACGTTACGGTGGCGGAGTTGGACGTGGTGAACCAGGACTTTCCCCTCACCGTATCCGCCCGCGCGGTGAAACCGTCCTGATCTGGCAAGTCCCTGTCCCTCTACTTGCAACGGGTACATGTACCCACGCCGGGAGAATCGACCCCGCGCCGTCGCATCACCCCAGGTCACAAACCCAGGCCGACTTCTGGAACCCCGCAGGTCTCCACCGGGCCCGGAATGGTTCACTGCTGGCAGACAGGGGCGTAGCGCCCTGATCCCGGGAGTCGATCAACAAAGGGGAGCAGTAATCAGAAATCGTACTGTCGTCGTGATGGCTCTGGCCGGCGCAGTCGCGGCAGCCCGCAGGATCTCGACCGGTCCTCGTCGGGGACGTGGGTGTAGGCGTCGGTGACGTCGCGCGGCGGATGCCCTAACCCTTTCCTGTACGGTCCGCCGGGGTAGAAGCGTTGAGTGGGAGTGGCGCAGATCGTGCACCATCCACTCAGGATGCTCCATCCCGAGCGACGGCAGCTTTGAACGCCAGGTGGCCGGCCTGGAGTGAATCGTCCCGGATTTCATCCCGTCTTCTTGGTGACGGCGTCACCCGGCCGCGCTGGGAGTCTGGCCGGCGGTCTCGCTGCCGCTCGTCCCCCGCGGTCCTCCAGACGAGCTCACCCCGCCATCCTCCTGCTTCGAGGAGGCGATGTCTGCCATGGTCAACGTCACTGGTTCCGAAGATCCCGTATCGCCCTGCGCTACAGAGGTCTCGATGATCCTCATGTCTCGCAGGAGTCCGACAGACAGGGCTCAGCCGCCCGCCAACTCCGGTGGCGGACGGCTGCGCTGGGTGGGCCGGTCAGCCGTTCTGCTGGTGCCAGTGGTAGACAAGGACCAGGTTGACGATCGTCAGCACGGCGAGGGCGAGGCCGAGCTTCCGCCAGCCGGTCACCCCGAGGGCGACCACACCGACGGCGAACCACGCGGCCTGGAACGCGGGGAGCGCGCCACCGTGCAGGGTCACGGTCGCGGACGGGGCGCCGAACAGCGACCAGAGGACGACCATGACGACAACGCAGCCGAGCGCCGCGCCCGCCTTCAGCCATCGACCAGCGCTCACAGCCTGGTAGCCCCACAGGCCCACCGCCGCGTAGACGGCGAGCTCGAGCAGGAATGCCACCGCGAGATTGGTGTGCTTGGCAGCGCTGAGGATGGGACTCTCCCTTCGAAGCGCGGCCGCCGGGGCGCCGCGAGCACCCCGGCGGCCACCAGGGTGACTTAAAATCGCCGATCAGTCACCATTCTGGCATGTCGAGCACTTCGAACACACCGACGTGTAAGGTGCCAGAACTCAGCCACCGGTGTTGACCTGGCTTTTTAGAGGTTTTCTCAGGTGGGGAGTTTCTTCCAGCAGGTGATCGCGGCGGCGAGGCAGAGGAACCCGAGGAAGTTATGGCCGTCGCGTTCGTAACGGACGGTCAGCCGGCGGTAGCCGCCCAGCCACGCCAGTGTTCTCTCCGCCTTCCACCGGTACCGGCCGAGACGTTCGCTGCTCTCCACGCCGCGCCGGGCGATGCGTACGGTGATGCGGCGCCGGCGTAGGAAACGACGTAGGTCCGGGTAGTCATAGCCCTTGTCCGCCCGCAGCGTCGCGGGCCGGCGTCGCCGCGCCCCCCGCCGGGACCGGATCGCAGGAATGCTGGCGACCAGCGGGATGAGGGCCTGGCTGTCGTGCCGGTTCGCCCCGGAGACCGCCACGACCAGCGGCAGGCCGCCCGCGTCGGTCAGAACATGAATCTTCGAGCCGGTTTTGCCACGATCGACCGGATTGGGACCGGTCAAACTTCCCCCCTTTTCGCCCGCAGGCTGGCCGCGTCCACGATCACCGACGACCAACCGACGACCAGTCGACGCGCCCGGCGGCCCCGTGGGCGTCGAGGATCGCCCGGTGCAGCCGAGGCCACACGCCCGCCCGGGTCCAGGCCTGGAACCGCCGGTGCGCCGTGGGCACCGGCACCCCGAACTCGGTCGGCAGATGCCGCCGGGCACAGCCCGCGGTCAGCACATAGACCACCGCGGTGAACACCGCCCGATCCTCGATCGGCGCGGTCCCACCACCCTGCCGGCGGGACTCGAACCGGGGCAGCAACGGTTCCACCCGCTCCCACAGATCATCCGGGACCAGCCGCAGAGCAAGGCTGCTCTCCATCACATCCATGATCAGATATGTACCCGGCGCAGCCCCACACGAGACACGCTCGTAGAACTCGGAGCGGTGCAACCATCAATCCGCGCGATCGGACGGCAGATCCGGACTGAAGTGCTCGCCGAGCAGGTACAGGTTGGTAGTGCCGTACGCGTCGCCGCTGGCCAGCCATCGTCCGTTTCGGGAAAGAGCCAGCGACCACGCCTCACCGCGGTTGCCGGCCAGCTTTTCGATCCGACGCGGCACACCCGGATCACGGAGGTCCCAGAGCAGGATCGCCGGTCCGTCAACACTGGCCACAAGTTGACCGCTGTCGCCGATGGCCACAGCAAGTACATTATGGCGGTGCGGGAGCGTTTAGATGCGAAACGGCGCATTTGTGTCTGCGATGTTCCATATTCTGACGGCAACCTCGTCCGCCACCGCAAGCAGGCGACCATCAGGCGAGAACGCGAGAGAGCAGATCATTGCATCATGTCTGAGAGAGGCAATCTGCCGCGGATTTGCGGGATCACTCATATCCCAAAGAATGACAGATCGATCAGCACCTCCCGTGGCCAGTACTCCACCCGGCGAAAATGCGACGGCTAGCACCGACATCCGGTGACTGTTCAACGTAGCTCGGCGGACAGGAGCTGTGGCATCCGCGACATCCCAAACCGTGACGGGCGCTGGGCCGCCACCCCATAGTCTCGAACGATAGCCGCTCCCAACAGCAACATGATTGCCATCCGAAGAGAATGCGAGCGCCTCGACTGTCATCCGCTGGTTGTCCAGAGTCGCGCGCCGAACCGGAGATGACCAGTCTGCGATATCCCACAGCGTCGTGACCCGCCCGAGTCCGCCGGCTGCCAGCAGATCATTTCCCGTGGAAGACGCCACCGCATGAACCCTGCCCCGCTGTGTGATCGCGGACCGCAGAACTGCCGCGGCAGGATCTGTGATGTCCCACAGCGCCACCGTCCGATCGGCACTACCAGTAATCAGCAACCTGTCATCCGCCGAAAAGACCACCTGTCCGATCCCGAGAACAGCTGATCCCAGGGCCATGCGTGCAACTCGCGGCGCCGAGCTCCGATAACGGGGTCTTCGAAGTTAAGCGGGGTTGAGGCGGCGGGGTCAAATGGTCGTAGCGACGCCTCGATAGGATGATCGTGTTGGCGTCGAGGGGCTGGATGGTGGATGGGTCGGCGGGAGAAGTTGACGATCGAGGAGCGGGAGGTTATTTCCCGCGAGTTGGGCAAGAATCGTTCGGCGCGGTTCATCGCGAAGGCGCTCGGCAGGCATCACTCGGTGATTTCGAGGGAGATCGAGCGTAACGGCGGCGAGAATGTGTACCGGGCGGTGGA
>NZ_JANEZT010000462.1 GCF_025403405.1 Frankia tisae | reverse complement strand
GGGGTGCGGTGGTCATCGGCAGGTCCTCCTGGCAGGTCGCGGCCGGGGGCAGGGTGCTGTCGGGGACGAACTAGTCCGGGTCATGAGGCCCGCCGAGGCCGTCCGAGCGTCCGATCGGTCCCACGCATCCGGCACGTGGTCCGCCCCCGGGTCACCACAAGGACATATCCAGGACAAGAGGTTCACCCACCAAACCAACGTGATGGACACGTTCTGGACGACAGGATCGTCCACATCATCGGTGACCTCCTGGCCGGTGCCGCTGGGCGACAGACGTCCCGGGGAAGCTGCATCTGCACTGACTACGCGGAAAGCGAACCGACCCCCAAAAACTCTCGTGGAACTGGTGCGACCGGCGGCCGGAGCGGCCGACTTGCTTAGCCGACCCGACAGCGTCAACGTGCGCGGAATACTAGTCGGCTCGGTCCGGAGCACTGCACGGTGGCAGGCCAAAATCGCGATCACACACGCCCTAGGGCGCCGCGACGATCGCCGTGACCTGGTCGGGACTCCTTCGGTCCAGCGGTTCCCCCACCGCCGGACATCGTCGGTGATGTCGCGGATCGGGATTACGCAGAGCCCGTGCGGATGCGCACCGGGCGACCTCATCAATCCCGGCGTCGATCGGTGGAGGTTACGAATTGGTAGCACGCAGGGCGGTATCCCGGGCCACCGAACCCGGCGGTTTCCATTCGACTTCGATCGGCTAAAGGGACGGTGAACAGCCGAGACTACATTCCTCGGGCACGGACCGGCACGCGCAAGGTCAGAAGAAATCGGCGGCGAGAGTAGCGCCCCGGGACGTATCGAACCACGGGTGAAGAGCATCCGAAAATTGATCGTGGTAACCGCCGGCCGGGTCAGTCACCGACGGTCGGGTGGCCCCTTCGGGCCCCTCCCGGCTAGCAAGGACACGGGTCAACCTAGTCACAGCGCGCCATCAGCCGCAAGCGGGGCCGGGCGGAATGATGCTGGCGTTCGTCACTGCGCCACCTAACCGAACCGGCCTGCTACGACAGGCAAAGGACAGCATCCCACAGATGGGGTATGCCGCGCATCTCTCGCAGAAGCCGCTAAGGTGATGATCTACCGCAAGTCCGGAGAATACGGAGACCGGCTGGTCCCTGGCTCGGGCCGCCCTGGCGTTCCATCGGCGGCCGACGCCACCGGGCAGGACGGATGGCAACCGGGATGCAGCGGGCATGAAGGGCTGCGGTGAGGCGGAGAAGGGGGCCGCCGGCCGCGGGGATGGCAGCACCCGAAACCCCCAGGCGCGCGGACGGGGTTGGCCCGTGGCGCGGGCGGGACATGAAACGACCGCGGGTGGCGCGGCCGGTATCGGCCCGCGCCACCCGCGGTTCGTCGGAAGTCAGGTTTTGGAGGTCAGGTTGTCGAGGCGCGCCCGTGGCGCGTCGCGTCGGTGCGCCGGCCTTCCGCCCGTTCGGGCAGGACCGGCCGGCTTGCGGGCCCCTTGGGTGATGGGAACCGGGCGCCCGCGCCGGCGAGGCACGGGGGTCGGTTCCGCGCCGGGCATGCCCGGCCAGAGCAGGCTGCCGGGGCAGGCCCGGCGCGCTGCCGGCCGGCAGACGACCGGCCGGCATGAGGACCGCCGCCGCGGCCGAGGACCGATATCCGGGGTCCAGGGTGGGATCGGCGGCAGGGGGCAGAGCCAGGGGCACCAGGCGGCAACGGGCCGCGGACGCGTGACCTCGAACCGGAACCCCCGTGTCCGGACGCGGCCGGGGATCTCCGACGGTTGGGTCAGTTCCTCGACCGGCGAGTCAGGGCCGGGGCGGGCTGGGGGGCGCGAACGCGCTGGTCTCCCGTTGCCAGGCGATGGCGAGCTGCGTGCGGTTCGAGCATCCCGTCGCCACGAGAGCGTGGGTGAGGTGGTGCTTGACCGTGTCGATGCTGATGCACAGCGCCTCGGCGACCTGCCGGTTGGACCGGCCCTCCGCGACGAGTCGCACGACGTCCCGCTCACGGGCGGACAGCCGTCCCGCGACGGACGGACCAGGATCGGTCCGGATGTAGAAGCGCAGCAGGTTGCCGAGGTGACGGCCGAGGACGGCACCGACCGCCCGGTCCCGCGGGCCGAACGCGCCCGGCCGCGAGTCCAGCAGGGAGATGAGCGCGCCCACGTTCGACGGGCCGAACAGGCGCACGAGCAGCTTGGCGTGGATGCCGTGGGCGCGCAGGAAACGCTCCAGCCGCATCCGCACCTCGGGACGCTCCGGAACGCCCAGGTCATCGAGGGTGGCAAGGCCACGCTCGCGGACCGAGCGCAGGCTTTCCGGGTTGCTCAGCGCCTCCAGCTCGCGGTAGCGCTCCATGTACGGGCCGGCGAGGCGCAGGGCGAGGCCCCGGCCGGTGGGCCGGGCGTCCTGGAACGCCGTCTCGATCGAGGCGCCCAGGAAGAAGGCCGAATGGCGATAGCCCAGGTGGCGGGCCATGCCGTCGAGGGCCAGTTCGCGGAAGGAGGCGAGCGAAGAGGCCCGCTCGCAGTCCTCCACGACGCGCAGGATGCCGCGCAGCTCGGCCGCTCCGAGCGCGAGGTCACGCGGCATCGGGGCGCCGGTGCGGGCGGCCATGCCCGGGCGCATCGGCGCGCCCGGCTGGCCCGGAACCTCACCGCGTCCCATGGGGGACCCGGTCATCGAGGGCCCGGAGCGGGGATGAGACAATTGCCGAGCAGCGGCGCTGCCCGTGCTCGTGGTCGGTGCGGGGTGCCGCGCTGGCGCTGGCGCCGCACGGTGTGGGGCGGACGGCGGAGCGGGTGAGCTTGCCGAGGCTCGCCTGGCGATGTGACCCGCCATGCCTATCTCTGTGGATGTGTCCACGGTCACGCCGATTCGCGGCCGATGGGGTGCGTCCTCGCCGATAGCATCGGTCGAGAGGGGAACTCGGTCGGTCACGCGTGCCTCCGGGGGTCAGACTCAGAATCAAACCGGGCGGTGGCCCGGCTGTGGCGATGCCACCGGGTGAATTTCCGGTGAAGGTGGACATGTTCGGCAAGCGTAGGGCCCACCTCCCTCGCTACGCCACCAGTTGCCCACGCCCCTCATTCTCCGCCGAGCCAAACCCACCGCTTGAGTGGGAGAATCGTGCTCTCAACCCGGCCATATCTTTCCGGGGCTGCCACCCTCGCGCGTGAAGCGACTACTTCGCGTGATTTTTCCCTCCCGGAACCATCCCCTAAAGGGGCCACCTCGTCGGCGGTGTGCGAGCCTCGCGGCACCCCGATCGCCGGCCAACGCCGAGATCCAGCCAGCCGACCGGCAGCCGGTGCGACGGTCGCGAAACGTTCCCACTACCCGCCACCCTCCACGATGGGTGACCACCCTCCCACTAAGTGCCTCATCAGCATGGGCCATCGTCACCGAGGGTATTGATATAGGCGTCCCGCCGTTTCGATCGGCGCACCTCCACCGGTCCCCCGCGAGGTCCAACGCCCACGACGCAGCCCGCCGAAATCGCTGAGGCCCAGTACGGTCTCGCGCCACCGATACCCTCCCGCCGAAGCCTGGCGGCCGCCGACCATCCCGGTCCGCCGCCGTCCCGCCGGCGGGACAAACGAGGTGAACGACTGATGACTCTGGGACTGTCGGTCTTCCTGGTTGTGGCGGGTGCCACGCTTCGATATGCCCTGACGTGGCGGGTGGCCGGGGTAGATCTCCCGGTTCTGGGCCTGATTCTGATGGTCGCGGGGATCGTGACCTCGGTGATCTGCGTGCTCCGGGCGGTCGTGCCGCTACCGGCACGGGCCGCCGCTCGCGAGCGGCGGACGATCCCGCTGGCCGACGGCCGACGGGGTCTCGCCGGCCGATCCGCACCCGCGGATTCCCTGACCGTCCCGGACGCCCTCGGCGCCGCCGCCTCCCCTGCCCAGGACGCGGAGGCGCCCGAGCTGCCGGAACCGTACCCGGACCCCACGCAACGCCCGGACCTCGCGCAACGCCCGTACTTCGCGCTCGAACAACGCGTCTTCAGAGGACGGGTGGAGGCCGAGCCGGCGGAACCTCGGGACGAGGCTGGAATCTGAAGACGCCCGTCGCGCCGACGGCGCCGGATGCCCGCCGGCCGGCATGGGGCCGCTTCAGAGCAGGTGGAGTTCGCGGGCCCGGTGCACAGCGTCCCGGCGGCGCGGCACGTCGAGCTTGCGGTAGATGCTTTTCAGGTGCGTCTTCACGGTGTTCACCGAGACGTAGAGCTCGGCCGCGATCTCGGCTGTCGTCAGCATCGTCGGCAGGTAGCTGAGAACCGCGAGCTCCCGATCGCTGAGACGGTCGCCCGCGGCCGGACCGCCGCCGGCGCGTCGGCGGTCCGGCTCCCGGGGCCACCTGTCCGTCGCCCCGGTCCGTGGGACGCCGCCGAATGCCTCGCTCCCGGCGACCGGATGCGGACCCGGGAACGGGCCGCCGGGTCGCCGATCGTGCCGCGCCGCGTTGGCCGCAGGTCCCGGCCTGCCCAACCC
>NZ_JANEZT010000461.1 GCF_025403405.1 Frankia tisae | reverse complement strand
TCCTGCTACCGCGGAATTCGGGCGGCCGGGCCGGAATCGAGGACGGGCCCGCGATGGCCGGCTCCGGACCGTCCACGGCGAGCACCACCGCCCTGCGGCTCGACGAACGCCTGCTCGGCGGCCCAGCGGGTCCGGCGGACACGGCGGACGCCGTAGTCACGGGGCTCGCGGTCGGTGCGGACGGGGTGCAGGTGGCTGTGGGGCGCCACGCATCCGCGGCCGGAGCAGCCGGGCCGGCCGGCTCGACCCCCGCGGCCTGGTCGTCGGCGGACGGGCGCACGTGGCGGACCGCTGCCTTCCGCCAGCCGGACGGCAGCGGCGGCGGCGGCGGCGGCACGATGAGCGCGGTGACCTACCTTGACGGGCCCGGCTTTGTCGCCGTCGGATCGTCCGTCATCGGGGGCCAGGATCCGGCGACGGCCCGGCCGGCGGTGTGGACGTCACACGACGGCCGGCACTGGGCCGCGCTCGGGGATGCCGGCGGCCTGACCGGCGGCATCACCGACGTCGTCGCCCATCGCGGCGAGTTGCTCGCCGTCGGCCGGGCAGACGGGCCGACGGGCGCGGGGGCCGTCTGGCGCTCCCGCGATGGGACAAACTGGACAAAGATGGACACGTCGACCCTGGGCGGCCCCACCGAACAGCACGTCGACCAGATAGTCGAACTGGCCGACGGCACACTGTTGGCCGCCGGCAGCGAGCTGGCGGGAAGCGCGACGGTGACCCGGCTGCGCCGCTCGTCCGATGGCGCCCGCTGGACTCTCGACGAGACCACGCTGCCCTCGGGCGTGGTCGTCGGCGCGCTGACCCGGTTGTCTGACGGCCGGACGCTGGCCGTCGGTTCCCGCGCCACCGACGCCGGTCCGCAGCCGATCGTGCTGGTCGGCGACCGTCGAGGCGAGCACTGGGTGTCGGTGTCGGTGTCGGCCGGCGCCGCGCCGTCGGCGCGCATGGAGCTGTTCGGCATCGCTGTCGCCGGCGGCGAGACACACGTCGCGGGCGCCATCGCCGGCACCGGCGTCGCTCCCGGCGCGGCCGTCTGGTCGTTACCGCTGCCACTGCCACTGCCGGTGAATCCCGGCTCCTGAGATGCCACTCACGCGCTTTGGGCGCACCCCTGCGGGTCCACGGCGGACGCGAGCTGTGACAGCAGCGGTCCTCGCTGTCGCGCTGCTGGTCCTGGCCGGCGTCGTCGGCTGCGGCCTGGCCCACCCCGATCGCTCGTGTCTCCCGCAGCCACCCGAAGCGCGCCCGAGTTCCGCACGGGCGGGTGAAGCGGTGACGGTGTCCTCCGGCGGCCTGCGCTGCGACCGCAGGCTCCCGGCGGGCACGATCTACCGGGTGTCCGCCGTGCAGGCCGGCGCCGGCGCCGCTGCCGTGGAACTCGCGACCGTGCCGGTGGCGCGGGACGGTCGGTTCCAGGTGACCGTCCGAATCCCGCCAGGGACCGGCCCGGGTCGGCTGTATCTGGAGATTTCCGGCAGCCTGTATGACGGCTGCGAAGACACCGCGAGCTCGTGCGTCGGCTACGGCGTCCAGCTGACCGTCCTGCCGCCGCCAACCGGTGCGTCAGCGTCCGGCTCCCCCGGCGGCGCTTCGTCCCCCTGACCAGCGGCGGCCCTGTCCCACACGGCCGCCCCACCGGCGCGCGCTTCCTTAACCCTGCGTGGTGGCACGCCGCGAAATCGCCCGATGCCCGCCTAACGCCGACGTCTGTACAGCACGCACGCGCAGGCCAGCCATACCGGCGGCCGGCTCGGTCGCCCGCAGTCACCGCCGATTTGACCCCAGGCCACGACCGAGCAACATTACTCTGCGTAACGCTTCATGGCGCCGAGTGGGGGATCTTGTGATGGCGAGACCGTTGCTGGACTCGGCGGCGCCGAAGGGTCTCCCTGCCCGAACGCTGTCGGCCGCGCTGACGACGGCAGCGCTGACGACGGCAGCGCTGCTGGCGATGCTGGTCGTCCTGCCGGGACTGCCCGCCAGGGCAGGCAGTAGCTCGCCGGAGACCACCGTCAGCCTCATCGTCCTTGGAACACCTGGGCTGGCTGCTACCAAGCGCGGCATCCTGGTGGGCGCCGGCAAGGACGACAAGATCGGTGCCGGCGCCCGGGTGCGCTGGACGATCACGGTGTCGAACACCGGGAACACGGTGGTGTCCGCGGTAACCGTGGACGATCCCAAGGCGGGGCCCGTCCGCTGCCCCGCCACGTCGCTTCTCCCGAGGCAGAGTCTGACCTGCACGGTTGCTGATCACACGATCACGCCCGAGGAGGTCGCGGCGGGCATCGCCACCAACGTGGCGAACGCCTCCGCCACCGCTCAGGGTGGACGGGTGGTCGCGGCGCCCGCTTTCGCCAGCGTGCCGATCCCGCCCGACAAGCCGTTCATCGTCTTCCCGCCCCTGCCGTGGCTACCCGGATTCCCTGACGGCCTTCCCGGTCACCCCGGCTCCGGTGGTCCCGGCTTCGCTGGCCCCGTGACGGGCGGCGCCGTGGGCGGCGCTGCCGTGGGCGGCGGGGCGGCAGGCGGTTCCGGCCAGGCGGGCCCGGGCAACGGGCCCGGTTCGTCGGATGGCCACGACGGTGCATCGTCGGCGCCGGGAGCTCAGCGGGATGCTCAGCCACCGGTGGCCGTGGCGGGGGGGCAGCCCGACGAGCCCGGGCGTAGCGGTTTTGAGCTGGTCGTGCTCGGCACCGTGACCGCCGGCTGCGCGCTCGCCGCGCTCGGGGCACTCGGGGCACGGCGCACCAGACGCCGGCGTTGATCCGACCACCGCTGGAATGCACCGCCGGGCCGCCGACCGTGGCGGGTCACCCCCGACCATGAGACGTCCGGCCGCCGCACTGCCCGTCCTCGGCGCCCTGACCCTCGCCGGGCTGATGGTGGTCGGGATCGTGCTGGCCATCCTGGGCTGGCCGACCAGACCCGCCCCCATGGCCGCGCCGCTGCCCGAGGCGGGGGCCGGCGGGCCGCGGCTACCCGGGCCGCCGCCCGAATCCGACGGGGCGAGCACGGCCGAGATCGCCCGGCGCCAGCCCGATCTACCGGCATCCAGTGTCCGGATTCCGGCGCTCGGTATCACCGCCCGGATCGGGCGGGCGACCGAGGACAACGGCGTCCTCACCCCGCCGCGGACGCCGACCGAGGTCGGGCTGTGGCCCGGTTCGGCCGCGCTGGACGCCGGCTCCGGGGAGGTGACCCTCGTCGGGCACGTGAACTGGCGGGGAATGCCGCCCTTCGCATTTGGACGCCTGGCCTACCTGCACACCGGAGACCTCGTCTACACCAGCGACGCACGCGGTACGCAGACCGCGTGGCGGGTCCAGCGGGTCTTCGCCCGGGCCAAGGCCGGCGGCGTCGATCCGGCGGCCTTCGCCGGATCGCGGGGCCCACGGCAACTAATCATGATCACCTGCGGCGGGCCGTTCGACATCCGGGCCCGTTCCTATTCCGACAACGTGTATGTACGCGCCGTTCCCGCGTGAGCGGCTTCTCCGTCCTCGGCCATGTCCTGCTCAGTCCACCTCGATGAGCTGGCCGTTGCGGAACAGGTCGACGAAGAGCTGATGGTCCCGTTGGACCTGGGCGCCGTAGTCGTGGGCGAAGTCGACCAGCGAGGCGACGAACTCCCTGTCGTCGCGCGAGATCGCGGCGTGGATCTCGTCCTCGGTGGAGAAGTCCACCAGATCGTGCTCGCTCTCGTCGTCCGCGACGGCGTGCATGCGGGCGGTGGAGCGGCCGAGGTCGGCGACGAGGGCGAGCATCTGCTCGGGTTCGTTCACCTCCGACCCGTCCAGGTCCTGCGCGTACGGCGACACCTCGGCGACGAGCGGGCCGACGCCGTCGAGCTCCGTGTGGCCCAGCCAGGTGTCGCTGTGCGCCTGCAACGCACGCTGCGACAGCGCCGTGCGATGCCCCTGATGGTCGAAGTAGTCGCGGATCCGCTCGTCGGAGACGAACCGGCTGACCGCCGGCACCTGCCCCTGCTTCATGTAGCAGGACGACGTCGTTGTCCAGGGCCTGCGTCTGACCCTCGACGAGCAGGTTGTACGACGGCAGGCCGGCGCTGCCGATGCAGATCCCGCGGCGGGCCGCCACGTCCTTGACGGTCAGCGAGACCAGGCGGGTCCGCCGGTTCGGCGGCACAGTGGCCAGGTACCGCTCGAACGCCGCCAGCACGGCGGCCCGGGTGTCGTCGTCGACCGGGGTGACGCCGTCGACCTGCGCGAAGCGGCGTTCGTAGTTCTCCACCACGGTGGGCGCTTCGAGCAGGCCGACCCGCGTCGACAGCCTTGCCGGCTGCAGGAACGCGTGCACCACACCCGAGGTGGACGCGAGCGTCAACAGGTCCGACGACGCCACGGCGAGGCCGCCGTCTTGCGGAACTTGCGCCGGAACGCCGCGGCATCCGCCGCCATCGGCTCGCCGAAGGCGGCGGCGAAAACATCGGCGATGACCTGAGCACGTTC
>NZ_JANEZT010000460.1 GCF_025403405.1 Frankia tisae | reverse complement strand
GCCGGCGCCCCGCTGCCCCGCTGGGCAACGATCACTCTGACCGACTGCCCAGGTGACTGTCGTCTGATCCGGGATTCGGTGCCGCCGGAGTGGACGACTTCTCCTCGTCGGGTTCGGCCGCGTCTGCCTCGAGTAGACGCGCGAGGAGTCCGGTGAGCTGCTCGAGGTCGTCGGCCGGAAGGCTTCTGATCGCCGGGGGCGGGCGCAGCAGGATGGCGTCGGCGGTCGCGATGGCGTGGTGCCCGGCGTCCGTGAGCGTGACCAGCTTGCGGCGCCGGTCGTCGGGGTGTGGGCGGCGTTCGACGAGGCCGTGGGCTTCCAACTTGTCGACGACCAGGGTTGCGTAGGGGGCGTCGATGCCGTTGGCCGCCGCGAGTTGGCCGAGGGTCGCCGGGCCGTCGCGGAGCTGGAAGAGGATTTTTCCGCGACCGCCGCCGAGGCGGAAGCCGAGCGCCTCGGCGAGCTCGCCCCGGCGGTTCTGGGCCTCGACGAACCGGTGCAGGAGGGCCCAGGCCTGCTGGGCGGGATCGGCTGGTCGCCTCGCGTTCACCACGCTACTGTCCGGCCGAGGAAGTCGACGTAGTGCAGTCCGGGTGTCCCCTGGAGGGCGTCGAGGGTCTTGACGACGTTCGGGATGCTCTCGTCGATGGTGTACCGGGCGTCCGGGCCGCCGAGGTCGGTGCGCACCCAGCCGGGGGCCATCAGGACCAGGGTTCGGGGCTCGTCGCGGTGGCGGGCCGAGTAGCTGCGCATGAACGTGTTGAGTGCGGCCTTGCTGCCGCGGTACACCTCGTGGCCGCCGCGCTCGTTGTTGGCCACGCTGCCCTGGCCGGAGGACATCACCCCGATCGTGCCCGCGGGTTCGACGCGGTCCTGGAGGGCCTCGATGACGCGCAGCGGGCCGAGTGCGTTGGTGACCATGACCCGGGTGAACTCGTCGGTCGAGGTCTGGGCCACCGTGCCCTCGGGCTGGTTGGTGACGCCGGCGTTGACGAACAGCAGGTCGAACGTCCGGTCCGCCAGGCGATCGTGCAGCGCCGCGATCTGGGCGGGCTCGGTGACGTCGACGGTTTCGATCTCGATCTGCTCGGCACAGGTGTCGGCGAGGTCATGCAGAGGGGTCCGGTCCGAGCCGCGCACGGTGGCCACGACGTGTCGACCGCTCTGCGCCCACTCCCGGGCCAGGGCGAGGCCCAGACCGCGAGACGCGCCGATCAGGAGCACTCGTCCGCCCGGGGCCGACGGCGGGCCGGCGGGAACATGTGAGTTAGTTATAGACACAGTAACTATTGTGCAAGATATAACTAACTTGCGCAAGTCCGGTGGTTCGCGGGTGGGTCAGCGCTGGACGCCGACGGACTGCCACACCCGGAGCAGGACTTCCTCGTCGGGGGCGTCGAGCGACCACTGCCACGGCTTGGCGAAGACGAAGACCTGGGCCTCGTGATGGGTCGGGTCGCTGCCGTCGAGCATCGTGATGGTCACGCTCTTGTCGCCGGTGAGGACGAAGAAGACCTCGCGGTACTGCCCGAGGTGGACGTCGAGCACGACGGCGTCGGGGCCGTAGCGGTGAACGTCGACCGTCCGGGTGCGCGGCGCCGCGGGGCCCGGTGCGGGATCGGCGGGGGGCTGCGCCCCGTCCTGCCTCATGCGCGCGCCCCTACAGGAAGCGGCGGTTCGCCGTGTCCGCGGGAACGGTGATGCCGAGTTCCTCCAGCAGCGGACGGGTGTCGGCGATGTACTGCTGGCGCAGCTGGGCGTTGTTGAGCTTGCGCAGGCCCCAGCGGACGTAGGCGTCGCTGAACTCCGAGTCCGACCGGCCGAACATGTCCAGCGCGGCCGGCCACCAGATCTTTATCTTCTCGTTGGCCTCCGCCAGCCCGGCCGGGTCGGCGCACACCCGGCGCAGGTTCGACAGGCCGAACGTCGCGTGGAACACCTCGTCCTTGTGCAGGCGTTCCGCCACGTTCAACAGGGGCTCGTAGGGCACGTCCTCCCACGTCTCCCCGATGTAGCAGCCCACCCGGTCGCCCAGGGCGTTGAAGTACGCCATGTCGCAGAACGTGTCGATGGGCAGGTGGAACAGGTACTGCTTGATCGGCTGCTCGATTGTGCCGACGCCCAGGCCCGCCAGGATCCGCGCCGTGATGACGCCGTGCTCGACCTCCTGCTGCATGAGCTTCGCGAAGGTCGTCTTCAGCCGCTCCTCGGGAGCGAGCGTCATGCAGCGTTCCCACAGGTGGCTCAGCAGCTCGGTGTAGTACCGGTTCGTCGAGTTCTCCAGGTGGTGCACGAGCATGCGCACCAGCAGGTCGGAGAACTCGCTCGGGATGTCGGCGTCGTTCTCCCGGTACACCCGACGCTCGCCCACCATCGCATCTCCCATGACCTCATCGTAGGAAGGTCCACCATTATTGTCAACTCGTGAGTCGAATGAAATCGGCACTGCTTGTCCGGAGGGATGAATCGGACGCGGAAGTCTCCGGATAAGCAGGTGGCCGGGCTCAGGGGGCAGCGGGGTCGTCGAGGCGCAGCGCGCGACCCACGACCTCCTTCATGATCTCGCTGCTGCCGCCGAAGATCCGGGTGATCCGCACGTCGCGGTACATCCGGGCGATCGGGTACTCCTCCATCCACCCGTAGCCGCCGTGCAGCTGGACCCCGGCGTCGACCGCGTCGAACTCCAGCTCCGTGGCGAGCAGCTTCGCCGCGGCGGCGTCCTGCGGGGTGAGCGTGCCGGCGATCCTGGCCTGGACGCAGCCGTCGACGAGCGCCTGGACGGCGAGCGTGCGGGCATGCAGGGCCGCCAGAACGAACCGGGTGTTCTGGAAGCTGCCGATCGTGGTGCCGAACGCCGTGCGGCTGCGCACGTACTGCCTGGTCAGTTCCTGGGCCCGCCGCGCACTCGCAACGCTGCCGACGGCGATGGACAGCCGCTCGGCCGCCAGGTTGCGCATCAGGTAGTGCAGCCCGCGGTGCTCCTCGCCGAGCAGGTTGGTCGCCGGCACCCGGGCGTCGCTGAAGAACAGTTCGGCGGTGTCCTGGGCGCGCAGACCGACCTTGTCGAGCTTGCGCCCCCGCTCGAAGCCGGGGGTGCCGCGCTCCACCGCGAGCAGGCTGAGCGAGCCCCGCCCGGCCCCCGGGTCCGTCTTGACCGCCACGACGACGAGGTCGGCGAGCAGACCGTTGCTGATGAAGGTCTTGGCGCCGTTGACGACGAAGTGGTCGCCGTCGCGCAGGGCGGTCGTGCGGATGCCGCGCAGGTCACTGCCGGCACCGGGCTCGCTCATCGCGATGGCGGTGACGGTCTCGCCGGAGCAGTAGCCGGGCAGCCAACGCGCCTTCTGCGCGTCGCTGGTCAGGCCGACCAGGTAGGGGGCGAGCAGCTCGTTGTGCAGCGACAGCCCGAGTCCGGTGATGCCGCCGAACGCCAGTTCCTCGGTGACGATCACGTCGTAGCGGGGGTCGCTCAGCCCGGCGCCGCCGTACTGCTCGGGCACGGTGAGCCCGAGCAGGCCCATCTCGCCGGCCCGGCGCCAGGCGCTGCGGTCGACGACGCCAGCCCGTTCCCACTCCTCGTGGTGCGGCTGGCATTCCTTCGTGACGAAGGTCCGCACCAGCTCACGGAACTCCTCGTGTTCGGCCTCGAAGAGCGTGCGTTGCATGACGGCGACTCCTCATCTGTGCTCGTCGCGGGCCTGATTGCTCCTCGCGGACTGGTAGCTCGTCGCGGGCCTGGCTGCTTCTTGCGGGACGGGTCGCTCCTCGCGGGACGGGTCAGCCGGCGGCTGCGCCGCCCGCAGTGGCGAAGGCGGGTGCGGCGGCCGGACGGGGGTGCAGCGCGCCCCAGGCGGCGGCCATGGCGCCGGCCTCGGCGGGGGAGGCGCCGTGCACGAGCACCTCGTCGGCGCCGGCGGCGCGGTAATCCGCCGCCCGCCGCGCGCAGGCGGCGCTCGACCCGATCGCCGCGCCGGCGTCGAACCACTCCGCGGGGATCAGCTCGGCGGAGTCCACCAGCCGGTCGCGGGTGACGGCGGTGTCTGCGATGCCGCGTCCGGTCAGGGTGGGATGGGCCCGCAGCCGGTCGAGCACCGCCGGGTCCCAGCCGTTGCGTTCGACGAGCAGCTCCCCGAGGCCGCGGACCTGGAAGTAGCTGACCGCCCGCGCCCGCACCGCGAGGTCCGCGCGGTCGGGCGGCAGGTCGGGCGCGGCGACGAGGGTGGTGATCACCCGGACCGATGCGGGGTCGCGGCCAGCCCGCTCCGCGACGCCGCGCACCGCCGCCACCGAGGTGGCCACCGCCTCGACGGTGAGGAACGGGTGCAGGATGACGCCGTCGAACGCCCGCCCGGCGAGGTCGAGCCCGCGTGGCCCGATGGTGCCGAGGACGACCGGCGGCGCGCCGTCGGGAGGCAGGTCGGAGAAGCGCATCCCGCGGAACGACCCCGCCGCCCCCTCCTCCCGGATCGCCTCGCC
>NZ_JANEZT010000045.1 GCF_025403405.1 Frankia tisae | reverse complement strand
GGACCACACCGAGCACGGAGATTCCGGCGCCCGAGCCGGTCAGCCCACGCAGTGCCAGTGACGTGCCGAACGTGGCCAGCGCGGCCCCCATCGTCACCATCGCCCGCCGCAGCTCGGCTCGTCGCTCGGCGGGCAGCTTGGCGGGCAGCTTGGCGGGCCTCGCCCCAGGGTCGCCGACCATCGAGCCGGGCTCGGAGATAGTCGTCAAGCCGAACTAATCCTGTCCCTAGTAACCGGCAGAATTGCCGTAATGGACAATAAAAGTAGTACTGATAGTACGTGGTAGCGTGCTATCTGTGCGATCGGGACAGGTGGAGAGTGCCGCGGCGGTCCGGCGGGCGGTGACGCAGGTGGGCCGGCGGCTGCGGGCGGAGCGGCCGGCCGGCGCGCTCAGCGGGACCAAGCTGAGCGTGCTCAGTCACCTCTACCGGCTCGGCCCGAGTACCCCGGGTGCGATCGCTGCCGCCGAGCGGCATCAGCCGCAGTCACTGTCGCGTACCTTCGCCGAGCTGCAGGTCGCCGGGCTGATCAGCCGGCGCCCGCAGGAGCGCGACCGGCGGGCCGCGGTGTTGTCGATCACGCCGGCCGGGCGGGAGGCGCTCGTCCGTGACATGGCGGATCGCGACGCCTGGCTCGCCCAGGCCATGGATATCTTCACGGAGGCCGAAGTGGAAATGCTGCGGATCGCCGCGGGCCTGCTCGAACGGCTCGCGGATCCCCCGGTGAGCCTGCGCGGCGTCGCGGGCGGCACCGTCGCGGGACGGCCCGCTTGACCGCCCACCGGCAACCGCTGCCGACCGGCGAGCCGGGCTGGGTGCGCCACGCGATCTGGTGGCAGGTCTATCCGCTCGGGTTCACCGGCGCCGACACCACCGGCGCCGACCGGCGGCCCGTCCACGGGCTCGCCCGGATCGCCGACTGGCTCGACTACGCGGTGCGGCTCGGGGCGTCCGGCCTCGCCCTGGGACCGATCTTCGACTCCTCGACCCACGGGTACGACACGGTCGACCACTTCCGGATCGACCCGCGGCTCGGTGCCGACGCCGACTTCGACGACCTGGTTGCCCGCGCCCACCAGCGGGGCCTGCGGATCCTGCTCGACGGCGTGTTCAACCACGTCGGCCGGGAGCATCCCGCCTTCGCCGCGTCACCCGACGGCGGGGGTGCGCCACCGCGCCCGGACTGGTTCGTCCCCACCGGCGCGACCGGGCCGGACGGGCGTCCCGACTACGCGACCTTCGAAGGTCACGACGGCCTGGTCACCCTGCGGCACGCGAACCCGGCCGTCGCCGACCACGCCACCGAGATCATGAACCACTGGCTTGACCGCGGCGCCGACGGCTGGCGGCTCGACGCCGCCTACGCGGTCCCCGCCGAATTCTGGGCGCGGGTGCTGCCCCAGGTGCGCCGTGCCCACCCGGACGCCTACCTGGTCGGTGAGGTCATCCACGGCGACTACCCGGACATCGTCCACCGCACCGGGCTGGACGCGGTCACCCAGTACGAGCTGTGGAAGGCGATCTGGAGCTCGCTGAACGACGCGAACCTGTTCGAGCTGTCCTGGGCGCTGGAGCGGCACAACGGCTTCCTCGACACCTTCGTGCCGTTCACCTTCGTTGGCAACCATGACGTCACTCGGCTCGCCAGCCGGCTGCGCGAACCGCGGCACCTGGCCCACGCCCTCGTCGTGATGTGCACCGTCGGCGGCACGCCGAGCGTCTACTACGGCGACGAGCAGGCGTTCGTCGGCGTCAAGGAGGATCGCGCCGGCGGCGACGACGCGGTCCGTCCCGCCTTCCCGGCCGGCGCGGACGAGCTTGCCCCCCACGGCTGGCCGATCTACCGGCTGCACCAGGACCTCATCGGCCTGCGGCGGCGTCACCCCTGGCTGCACGCCGCCCGTACCCGTCCGCTGCACCTGGCCAACGAGCAGTTGACCTACGAGACGAGTGCCGAGGGCCAGCGCCTGCTCGTCACGCTCAACCTCGCCGGGGACCCCGCCGACTGCCCCGCACCCGGCGCCGCGCGGCTTCTCGCCGGCGACGCGGACCTGCTCCACGCCGGCACCGCGCAGGCCCTCACCAGCCTGCCCCCCTTCGGCTGGGCCGTCCTCGCCCCCGCCGACCACTGAGCGGGCAGGGTCAGGAGAACACGACCGTGCGGTGGCCGTTGATGAGGACGCGGTGCTCGACGTGCCAGGTCACAGCGCGAGCGAGCGCGCGGCACTCGACGTCGCGGCCCAGCGCCGCGAGGCGGTCGGGACCGTCGGCGTGATCGACCCGGATGACGTCCTGCTCGATGATCGGGCCGTCATCGAGCTCGGCGGTCACGTAGTGCGAGGTCGCGCCGATCAGCTTCACCCCGCGGGCGTGTGCCTGGTGGTAGGGCCGGGCGCCGGAGAAGCTCGGCAGGAACGAATGGTGGATGTTGATCGCCCGGCCGGAGAGCAGCGCGCACAGCTCAGGGGAGAGGATCTGCATGTAGCGGGCGAGGATCACCAGGTCGATCCGCTCCCGTTCGATGATCTTCCGGATCCCCTGCTCCTGGCGGTCGCGGGTGGTCGGGTCGACCGGCAGGTGATGGAACGGGATGCCGTAGGAGCCGGCGAGGTCGGCGAAGTCGGGATGGTTCGACGCGACGGCGGGGATGTCGACGTCGAGCAGCCCCGACCGGTGCCGGTAGAGCAGATCGTTGAGGCAGTGTCCGAACCGGCTCACCAGGATCAGCACGCGAGGGCGAACCGCCAGGTCATGGATCCGCCAGTCCATCGCGAACGGGCGGGCGACGGGGGCGAAGCCGGCCCGTAGCGCGTCCAGGGTGAGACCCGGCTCCTCGGCGACGACGTGCACCCGCATGAAGAACCGGCCCGAACCGGTGTCGCCGAACTGGGCGGCGTCGGCGATGTTGCCACCGGCGCCGGCGAGGAAGGCGGAGACCGCCGAGACGATCCCCAGCCGGTCGGGGCAGGACAGCGTCAGGACGAACTCGCCGGCCGCCGTCCGGGCGGCGGGGCCGGTCGGTGGCCCGGGGGAGCGGCCGGGATCGGCGGAATGCGGCGTCGCGCCGCGGTCTTCAGGGATGGGCACAGCCCTTCCTACCTCGGCACGACCGGCCACCCCCGGCGCGGCGCACCGGCCCTTGCGCACCGTGGCGGAACCAGGGCGCGGCGGTGCGGGCCGGTGCGGTACTCGGCGCGGCTTGCATTACTCAGCGCGGCTTGCGGCCCTGCATGCCTCTCGTGCGTGGCCGCCGGCCGGCGGGGAAGGCACCTGGCCCGGTTCGTACCGCGGGGCGGCGTCGCCCGGCGGCGAGCGAGCGGCGCCCGCGATGGTGCCTCACGGCGCGTCCAGCACCGGCGGCACCGGCGTGCCGTCGAGGTGCGGGACGGTGATGGCGGTGAGCAGCAGGCCCCGGTCGGCGAGCCAGTGGCCGTCGAAGCCGGTGAGCTCGCCGCCGTCGAGCGTCGGCCCGGTTACCAGCAGCTTCGCGGTGAACGTGCCGCGGGCCGGCACCGCGGACGCCGGGTCGGCGAGCACCGTGCCCGGGTCGATGGTGAGGGCGGCGTCCTCGAAGCCGAGCCAGCGCTGGGCCAGCGGGAACCACGCCTTGTACACCGACTCCTTGGCGCTGAACAGCAGCCGGTCCCAGTGCAGGGTGGGTCGGGTGTCGGTGAGGGTGGTGAGCCAGCCCTCCTCGGCCGGGACGGTGATCTGCGCCGTGACGCCCCTGGGGTTGGGCTCGTTCGGCTCGGCGTCGATGCCGATCGTGCGCAGCCGGCCGGCGAACGCCACCGCCGCCGCCCGGTAGCCGGCGCAATGGGTGATGCTGCCGACCACCCCGGCCGGCCACTGGGGCGCGCCGCGATTGCCCGGCAGAATCGGCGCCGGCGGCAGGCCGAGGCCGGCCAGTGCCCGGTGCGCGCAGATTCGGGCGGTGGTGAACTCGCGGCGCCGTTTGTCGACAGCGCGGGCGAGCAGCGCGGCCTCCTCGGGGAACAGCACGGCGCTCGGGTCGTCCTCGAAGGCCTCGACGGCGACGGCCGCGTCCGGCAGCAGACTGGCCAGCATCGCGGTCAGTGCCGCGCCGTCGACGGTGACTGCGACGCCACCCGGCGCGGCGCCCCCTCGGCGTCGACCGGTTCCGGCGGGTAGGGCAGGATCTGCCGCGGGCCGGCGAAGGGCCGGCCGTAGGCCTCCCACGCGATGCGTTCCCGCGGATACCCCATCGAGACCTCCTCGAAGCGGACGCCGTCGTACCAGGTCGTGCGGGGGATGTGCAGGTGGCCGTAGACGACCGCCGCCGTGCGGGCACGCCGGTGCCAGTCGGCGGTGGACGTCGTCCCGCACCACAGCGCGAAGGTCGGGTAACGCAGGATGTCCGTGGGTTGCCGCACGAGCGGCCAGTGGTTGACGAGCACCGTCGGCACGGCCGGGTCGAGGGCGGCGAGCCGCTCGGCGGTGTAGGAGACCCGGGCCCGGGACCAGTCGTCGATGGTGGGATACGGATCGGGGTGCAGCAGCCACTCGTCGGTGCACACCACCCCGGTCTCCCGGGCCAGGGCGAGGGCCTGCTCCTTCGTCGCCGTGCCCGCCGGGCGGAAGCTGTAGTCGTACAGGGCGAACAGCGGCGCGACGACTACCGGACCGCCCTCGCCCGTCCACACCGGGTACGGATCCTCCGGCGTGACCACGCCGAGGCCACGGGCGACCTCGACCAGGTGGCGGTACCGCGCCTCGCCGCGCAGCCGCAGGGGATCGTGCTTCGCCGTCCACAGCTCGTGGTTACCGGGCACCCAGATCACCTTGGCGAAACGTTCGGTGAACAGTCGCCACATCGCCTCGATCTCGCCGGCGACCTCGGCCACGTCACCGGCGAGAATCAGCCAGTCCTCCGGCGAGCCCGGCTCGATACCCTCGACAATCAGGCGGTTTTCGGAATAACCAACATGAATATCACTGACGGCCATCAGCCGACCGGGTGGCGCCAGCGACTCCGCGGAGGACACGTCGAAAAGCCTACCGGCGCGCACCGGCATGTGTCCGCCCGTCGGTCGAACCACGGTCGTCTCCCGCCCGACAACGCGGCCCCGACCGCATGGCGGCCCCGACAACGCGGCCCCGACCGCATGGCGGCCCCGACAGCGCGGCGACGGCGACCCTGGCAGCGCGGCGACGGCGTGGGGCGGACTGGACCGGCACCGGCGGGCGGGATGGATGTTCACGACGACCGGACATCGGGCATGCCGTCAGGGATCATCGTCCCCCTGGCCGCCGACCGGCCTGCCGGGGACCGACCTGGAGTGGAGTGGATGATGGGTGACAGCTTCGGTACGACGCTGCTCGTCGTCCTCGGCGTGCTCGTGGCCCTCGGCCTCGCGCTGGCAGTGGCCGCCCTGGTCGTCATACGCCGGTACGACCTGCCGTTGCGCGGCACCGTGGCAACTCTGGCCAGCCTCGCCTACGTCGTCTCGCCAGTCGACGCCATTCCCGAGATCCCGTTCGGGCCGATCGGGCTGATCGACGACGCCCTGGTGATCATCGGTGCGGTTCTGTACGTCCGCGGGCTGATCGCCGCCCGTCGTGACCTTGACCCGGCCGGGCTCGACCACCCCGGCCGCATACCCCGTGATCTGCCTCACCAGCCGCCGCCGCAGCTGCCCCGCGGACGCCGCGGCGCCCGCCGCTGACCGTACCGCCGCCCGCCGGCTCGCCGGCCCGCTCGCCGGCGTCGCCCGCGGCCCGTCGCCCGTCGTCTGTGAGCTGTGGGCTGGTCGATGCGGAACATCGCCGGGGGCGACCCTGTTGCCCAAGGTATGACCTCCGCCACGTTCGCGATCACCTGGGATTACCGCTGCCCGTTTGCGCGCAACGCGCATGAACACGTGCTCACCGGTCTTGCGGCCGGTGCCGACTGGAATGTCGGCTTCATCCCCTTCTCGCTGGGGCAGGCGCATGTCGAGGAAGGGCAGCCCAGCGTCTGGGAGAAGCCCGAGCAGGATTCCGGCATTCTCGCGCTGCAGGCCGGCGTCGTGATCCGGGATGAATACCCCGACCTGTTCCCCGCGGCACATCGCGCGTTGTTCGCGGCCCGCCACGACGAGGGCCGGCATCTGGAGGACCGTGCGGTCATCCGGGAGACGCTCACCGCGGTCGGGCTGCCCGCCGACGAGGTGCTCGCCCGGGTCGACGACGGTGGGCTGGCTCGGGTGCAGGCCGAGCATGAGCGCTACGTCGCCTCCCACGCCGTCTGGGGCGTGCCCACGTTCATCGCCGACGACCAGTCGGTCTTCGTGCGGCTGATGAACCGGGCGCCGCTCGGCGCCGAGGCGGCGCCGTCGGTCCGGGCGGTGGAGCGCGTCGTGGACCTGCTGACCGGCTGGCCGGAGCTCAACGAGTTCAAGCACACCTCCATCCCCCGCTGAGTCCGTCTTCGGGCTGAGCGCCCGTCCTCGGGCTGGCAGGCGGCGGGTTCAGACATCGAGACCGTAGCCGCGTGCGATCTCCGCCAGGCCGGCGACGCCGCCTTCGCCGAGCGCGCGAAAATGCCAGCCGCCGCCGTCGCGGTGCAGTTCGCCGAACAGCATCGAAGTGTCCCGCGCGGCGGTGGTCGACAGGTCGTAGCGCACCAGCTCGTCGCCAGTGTCGGTGTTGACGATCCGGATGTACGCGCCGTGCACATCCCCGAAACTCTGGTGCCGGTAGTCGGCGTTGTGGATGCTCACCGGGAACACGATGCGGGTGATCGCACTGGACAGCAGGTCGAGCCGTACCTCGATCTGCTCGTCGTCGCCCGCGCCCTCCCCGGTGAGGTTGTCGCCGCGGTGCACGATCTCCCCGCGCGGACTGCTCAGATTGTTGTAGTAGACGAAATAGCTCAGGCCGGGTGCCCGGTCGCTTTCCTGCAGGGCGATCGCACTCGCGTCCAGGTCAAACTCCTCCGCTCCCGGACGGTTCGGATCCCAGCCGAGACCGACCGTGATATGTGTGAGTATTTCGGTGGATTCGGCAAGGGCGACACTGCCACCCTTGGCGAGATCAATGCCCACTGTTCTCCGTTTCCGCGGCTTTCGCCGATCGATCGACCGGACCGGTGAACGGCCCAAGACACGTGATCAGCCAAGCACAGACGGGCGCCGCCGGTAAGCGCATCACCGAGACTCCGCTGTCGCCAGGGGGGCGACCACCCCGGCCGGCGGGTCGACTGCCGCCGTCCGCGCCAGCGGTGGCGACGGCGTCGTGGACGGTCGGTCACCGGATGGTGGATGCGGGTTCGGCTCGGCGTCGATTCTGGCGATTTCTCTCACTCTCCGGCAGATACCGATTCCACTGTGCGCCGAAAAGGTGCCCGTGGCGCCCGTGGCGCCGACGTCGCGGGCGCGGAAGGGGCTGGATTGGCTAACGTCGGCAGACGTGGATCACCTACCACTGCTCGTCGGCTCCGGCGATATCGCCCGCGCCCTGGGCCTCACCCGTCAAGCCATCGATCATCGGCTCCGGGTCGATCCGGCCGCGCCGAGCCCCGCCGCGGTCGTGAACCGCACCGCGACCTGGGGCGGTACCCGGATCTGGTGGCGGGAGGAGATCGACCGATGGCTGCGCCTCGAACCCGAACACTGGGAAGTGCGCGGAGTGTAGGAGCCTTCGCCGCCGGTTGACGGAAAGCAGGGAAGGCGAGCTGGCAGCCTGCCTGGGCAGTGGCGGTATATCGAGGGTGCGGGATGAAGAGCTACTTCTTCGTCTCCTATGCCGCCAGAGAGGACCGTCGCTGGGCCCGGCGTTTTCACGCCGATCTGGCGTATGAGCTGGGGCTGCTCGTCGGCACCACAGTCGGCGGAATCATCGATATCCGGCCGAGGCCCGGCATGAACGCGGACCTCGCCCTGGCCGCGGGCGCTGGCCGTCGCGGCACCGCGGCTACAGGGTCCGGCAGTATTCGGCCCGGCCGCGGGCCGACTGGCTCGAACAACTGCTGCGCCGGGGCTACCACGAGGTCCGGCAGGTCGGGTGGGCGCACAGCCGGTCACGGAAAAGGAAAAATATGAAGGGTGTGGTGGCCGGCGGAGGTACTGCGGCAGTGTCCTGGCGTTCCGCACCCAGGTCTTCTACGTTGAGTAGAAGACCTGGGTGAAGGGGACAGCGATGACGGACGACACGGTCCTGGACGTACTCGTGGTGGGCTACGGCCCGGTCGGCGCGGTGCTGGCGGCGCTGCTCGGCCGTCACGGCCTGTCGGTCGGCCTCGTCGATCCGCAGAAGGAACCCTTCCCGCTGCCCCGGGCGGTGGGCCTCGACGAGGAGACACTGCGGCTGCTGGTCGGGCTACCCGGCCTGGCCGGTTTCCTCGACCGCGTGCACACCAGCGGCCGCAGCGCCGTTCTCGGGCCGGACCGGCGTGTGCTCATCGAGCTCGGTCTCGGCGAGAGCGAGCTCGGGACCCCGGTCGCGGCGTTCTTCCACCAGCCCTCGTTCGAGCGCGACCTGCGCGCCGGCATCGCCACCCTGCCCGGCGTCACCGTCCATCTGGGACGGTCGGTGACCGGGCTGCGCCAGGACGGCGGGCCGACGGGCGCGGATGCTTCGGACACCCAGGCCGGCCCGGTGATCGTCGAGCTGGACGACGGCAGCCGGCTGCGGGCCCGCTGGGTGGTCGGCTGCGACGGCGCCTCGAGCCCGGTGCGTGGCATGCTCGGCGTCGACTACACCGGGTCGACCTTCACCCAGCCCTGGCTGGTCGTGGACGTCGAGACGCCGACGCCGCTGGCTCACCTGCCGTACTTCTCGTTCGTCTGCGACCCACGGCGCCCCGCGGTCACCATGCCGATGCCCGGCGGCCATCGCTGGGAGTGGATGCTGCTGCCCGGGGAGGACCCGGTGCGGATGGCCGAGACCGACGGCGTCCGCGCGCTCCTGCGTGAGTGGGTGGACCCGGACGCCGTCCGAGTGGTGCGCACCGCCGTCTACACGTTCCATGCCCGGATGGCCGCGCGCTGGCGGGTCGGGCGGGTTCTGCTTGCCGGGGACGCCGCGCACAGCATGCCGCCGTTCGCCGGCCAGGGCCTGGGGGCCGGGCTGCGCGACGCCGCCGCGCTGTCCTGGCGCCTCGCCGAGGCCGTCGGCGGCCTCGCCGGCGAGGAGCTGCTCGACGCCTACGAGCGCGAACGCCGTCCGCACGTGGCGGCGATGACGTCCGCGGCCCTGCGGGTCGGCCGGGTCGTGCAGACGACGAACCCGCGCCTGTCCCGGCTCACCCGGGCGGCGATGGTCACCCTCGATCACGCCCCCGGCGTGCGCCATGCGCTTCGGGGTGGGGTGGCCCGCCCGCGGCCGCGGCTACCCCGCGGCGTCGCCGGCACCCGCCCCGCCGCCGGGTGGATCCTGCCGAACCCGCGGCTGCGCACCCTCGACGGCCGTATCATCCGCCTCGACGACCTGCTCACCGACGGCTGGACGCTGATCGGCCGCGGGATCGACCCGACCGCCGGGATGGACCCCGCCGCCCGGGACTGGGTGGACCGGCGGGCCGCCATCGCGCTCACCGTCGTCGCCCCCGGCGGTCTGCGGGCCGTCAGCGACGTCTCCTGCCCGGCGGTCGAGGATCTCGACGGCACGCTGCTGCGCGCGCTGCGCACCCGCCGGCCGCTCCCGATCGCCCTCGTCCGACCCGACCGCTACCTCGCCGGCCTCGTGGCCGCCCCGCTGCGGACAACCGACCTGCCCGACCCCGCCGGCCGCGCCCAACTCTGAAGCGATCCCGGTGTTCCGCGGAACCGCAGTGATCCAGGCCGGAGCCGACGTCCTGCGGATATCGCGGGCGTTTTGACTTGGAGTGCGCTCCAGGTTCTAGCGTTGGAGTCATGGCCACGCTCGAAGCACCCGCGACGACGTCCAGCCCGACCATCCCGCCCCGGCAGACACCACCCCGGCAGGCACCGCCTCGCCAGGCATCGTCCCGGCAGGCCCCGCTTCGCCAGGTCCCGCCGCGATCCGAACCGGCGGGCGTGGTCGAGCCGGGCGACCCGCTCCACGCCACCTGCGAGGAGCCGGTGTTCGACCCGCTGGTGGGCGAGGACGGCGCTGGCACGTTGACGATCGCCGAGGCCGCCGCGGCCACCGGGGTCAGCACCCACACGTTGCGCTACTACGAGCGCGCCGGGCTGATGCGCGACCCGGTCGCCCGGGCCACCTCCCAGCACCGGCGCTACTCCGCCGGCGACATCCGCTGGGTCACGTTCCTGACCCGGTTGCGGACGACCGGCATGCCGATCCGGGAGATGGCCCGTTACGCCCGGTTGGCCGGCGCGGGCGAGGGCAACGAGGCCGAACGGCTGGCGCTGCTCACCGAGCATCGTCGCCGGGTGCTGGAGCGCCTCGACGAGGTCCAGCGCAACCTCGCCGCCATCGACAAGAAGATCGCCGTCTACCAGGAGATCGCCGTCTACCAGGAGAGGATCGACCGCTGATGCGCAGGGTCGCGTTGGGCAGCCAGGGGCTGCCAACTGCTGCGGTTTGAGTGCGTGGTGTGATGCATGAGTGAACTTGAAGTAGTGGGCTGAGCGTGAGGGTGTGCATCACGTCACTGCGTACCGTTGGTTCCGGGAAGGCAAGCTGCCGGTACCGGCCCGCCGAGTGGGCCGGCTGATCCTTGTGGAGCCTGATGCCGCCGCACGGCCGGCCGGGCTGGCCGCCGTGTACGCCCGGGTGTCGTCCGCCGACCAGGAACCGGACCTGGATCGGCAGGTCGCCCGGGTCACCGCTTGGGCTACCGGGCGGGGTCTGCCTGTCGATCGGGTGGTCACCGAGGTGGGTTCGGCGTTGAACGGCCACCGGAGGAAGTTCCTCGCCCTGCTGCGTGACCCGGGCGTGTCCACGATCGTCGTGGAGCATCGCGACCGGTTCGCCCGGTTCGGTGCCGAGTATGTTGAGGCCGCGCTTGCGGCGAACGGCCGCGGGCTGCTGGTGGTCGACCCGGCCGAGGTCGATTGGCTGTGAAACGGGAACCCGGCACGGCTGCGGCCGGTCAGACCGGGAGCGCCACCGCATCGACGGCGGCTGCAAGACGAAGGCTCACTCATGCTTCACAACTCGCAACGGTCAACGGGTAACCAGCGCGCCGGGGGACGGCCGGTGCGGTGCGGTGCGGGCGGCCGTGCCTGTCGAGGCCGCCGAGGCTGTCGTGCCTGTCGAGGCCGCCGAGACCGGGGGCGGGGGCGAGCAGACGCGGTAGCCGATGCCGCGCACGGTGAGGATGTGGGTCGGGGCGGACGGATCCACCTCCACCTTGCGGCGCAGCCGGCGGACGTGGACGTCGAGCATGCGCGCCCCGCCGAAGTAGTTGTAGCCCCAGATCCGTTCCAGGAGCTGCTTGCGGGTGACGGCCCGGCCGCCCGCCACGGCCAGCTCGCACAGCAGCCGGAACTCGGTGCGGGTCAGGTGCTGGTCCTCGCCGCACCGGCTGACGATCCCCTCGGCCGGGCGGATCTGCAGGTCGCCGACGCTCAGCGAGCTTGCCGTCGCCTGCCCCGGATGGACCCGGCGCAGCAGGGCCCGCAGCCTCGCCAGCACCTCCGGGGTGATCGGGGGAGCGGTGACGTAGTCGTCGGCACCGGCCTCCAGGGCCGCGACGACGCCGGTCGGGTCCAGCCGGTCGGCGACGACGACGAGGGGGACGTCGCCGGCGGCGCGCAGCCGGCGGCAGAACTCCAGGCCGTCCATCGGCACGGTGGCCCCACCCGGGCCGTCCGGATCGGACCGAGTATCGCCGGCCGGGCCGAACACCAGCTCGTCCAGCCACGGCACGTCGGTCAGCTCGTCCAGCCATGGCACGCCGGTGGCCAGCGGCAGGCAGGTCAGCACCAGATGCGCGCCGCATGCGGCCAGCAGGGCGAGGGCCTGCTCGCCGGTTCCGGCCGTCTCGACGCCGTAACCCTCGCCGAGCAGGGCGGGCACCAGGTCACGCCGCAGAACGGCCTCGTCCCCCACGAGCAGAAGTGTCGTCCGCACCTTGGTTATTTTCCCGGATCCGGGCTGGTTGTCCCCCTCGGGGCCCATCCGGACCAGGACCCCCCGGGCCGATCCGTCGCGGAACACCAGGGCTGACAAGGCCCGTGACGGCTCCCGACATGCCATTCGGCACATCCGACAGGTGGCCGAACGGCCCCGGATGGGGGTACCGCAGGTCCGCCCGGTGCGGGCGGGCGAGCCTGGCCCGATCGGGTCAGGCCGGCCCGGCGCCCCCGGGGCCGTCCTCCAGGTCGCCTTCGGTGCGGAGGTAGAGCTCCTGCAGGGCGTCGAGGGTGGTGGGCTCCGGGTGCTGCCACAGGCCGCGGGCGGCGGCCTCCAGCAGCCGTTCGGTGATGCCGTGCAGCGCCCAGGGGTTGGACTCGGCGAAGAACTTCTGGCTGTCGGCGTCGAGGGCGTAGGTCTCGGCGAGCCGCTCGTACATCCAGTCGGCTACGACGCCGGCGGTGGCGTCGTAGCCGAACAGGTAGTCGACGGTCGCGGCCATCTCGAACGCGCCCTTGTAGCCGTGCCGGCGCATCGCCGCCAGCCAGCGGGGGTTGACGACCCGGGCGCGGAAGACCCGGGAAGTCTCCTCGGTCAGGGTCCGGGTGCGCACGGCCTCGGGGCGGGTGCTGTCGCCGATGTAGGCGGCGGGCGCCCGGCCGGTCAGGGCGCGCACCGTCGCGACCATTCCGCCGTGGTACTGGAAGTAGTCGTCGGAGTCGGCGATGTCGTGCTCGCGGGTGTCGACGTTCTTCGCGGCCACCGCGATGCGCCGGTAGGCGGCCTCCATGTCCGCGCGGGCGGGGGTGCCGTCGACGCCGCGGCCGTAGGCGTAGCCACCCCAGGTGGCGTAGACCTCGGCGAGGTCGGCGTCGTCGCGCCAGTTGCGGCTGTCGATCAGTGGCAGCAGCCCGGCGCCGTACGCTCCGGGCTTCGACCCGAAGATGCGCAGCGTGGCCCGCCGCTCGTCGCCGTGGGTGGCCAGGTCCGCGCGGGCGTGGGCGCGGACGTGGTTGTCGCCGTCGGGTTCGTCGAGGCCGGCGGCCATCCGCACCGCGTCGTCGAGCATCGCGACCACGTGCGGGAACGCGTCGCGGAAGAACCCGCTGATGCGCACGGTCACGTCGATGCGGGGGCGGCCGAGCTCCGCCAGGCCGATCGGTTCCAGCCCGCTGACCCGGCGCGACGCGTCGTCCCAGACGGGCCGGATGCCGAGCAGGGCGAGCACCTCGGCGACGTCGTCGCCGGACGTGCGCATCGCACTGGTGCCCCAGACGGACAGCCCGACCGACTCCGGCCAGTCACCGGTGTCGGCGCGGTAGCGGTCCAGCAGCGATGTCGCCATCGCCTGGCCGGTCTCCCAGGCCAGCCGGCTGGGCACCGCCTTCGGGTCGACGGAGTAGAAGTTGCGGCCGGTGGGCAGCACGTTGACCAGGCCGCGCAGCGGGGAGCCGCTGGGGCCGGCCGGGATGTAGCCGCCGTCGAGGGCGTGCAGGACGCTGGTGATCTCGTCGGTGGTCCGGTCGAGGCGCGGCACGATCTCGGTGGCGGCGAAGCGCAGCACCGCGCCGACGGCCTCCCGCCGCGGATCCGGGTCGGTCGGGCCGGCGGCAGCGGGATCGGCTGCAGGATCGGGCTCGGGATCGGCTGCAGGATCGGCTGCGGGATCGAGCGCGGTCGGCAGGACGGCGTCGAGGGCGGCGGGGACGGCTTCGGGCGCCCAGCCGCGTTCCTCCATCGCGGTGACCAGGGCGAGCGCGGTGCGTTCGGCGGCGTCGACGTCGCCGCGGGGGGCCGTGTCGTCTTCGGCGAGGCCGAGGGCCTCCCGCAGGCCCGGCAGCGTCCGCTGGCCGCCCCACATCTGCCGGGCGCGCAGCATCGCGAGAACCAGGTTGATCCGCGCCTGGCCGGTCGGGGCGACGCCGAGCACGTGCAGCCCGTCGCGGATCTGCGCGTCCTTGACCTCGCACAGCCAGCCGTCGACGTGCAGCAGGAAGTCGTCGAACTCGGCGTCGTGCGGGCGGTCCGCCAGGCCCAGGTCGTGGTCGAGGCGGGCGGCCTGGATGAGCGTCCAGATCTGGGCGCGGATCGCCGGCAGCTTCGCCGGGTCCATCGCCGCGATCGAGGCGTGCTCGTCGAGGAGCTGCTCCAGACGGGCCAGGTCACCGTAGCTTTCGGCACGGGCCATCGGTGGGATGAGATGGTCGACCAGGGTGGCGTGCGCCCGCCGCTTCGCCTGCGTGCCCTCGCCCGGGTCGTTGACGAGGAACGGGTAGATCAGCGGCAGGTTGCCGAGGGCGGCGTCCGTCGGGCAGGACGCGCTCATCCCCACCGTCTTGCCGGGCAGCCACTCCAGCGTGCCGTGCTTGCCGAGGTGGACGACGGCATGCGCGCCGAACCCGCCCTCGGCGGGCGGTGCGGCGAGCCAGCGGTAGGCGGCGAGGTAGTGATGGCTGGGCGCCAGGTCCGGATCGTGGTAGATCGCGACGGGGTTCTCCCCGAAGCCGCGCGGCGGCTGGACCAGCAGCACCACGTTGCCGGCGCGCAGGGCGGCGAGGACGATCTCGCCGGCAGGGTCGCGGCTGCGGTCGACGTACAGCTCGCCCGGCGGCGGGCCCCAGTGCCGCTCGACGCTGCCCCGCAGGTCGGCGGGCAGCGTGTCGTACCAGGCCCGGTAGTCGGCCGCGGAGATCCGTACCGGGTTGCCGGCGAGCTGCGCCGCGGTGAGCCACGCCGGGTCCTGCCCGCCGGCGGCGATGATCGCGTGGATGAGGGCGTCGCCGTCCTGCGCGGCGACCCCCGCCAAGGCGTCCGGGCCGTCGTCGGGGCCGATGTCGTACCCGGCGGCGCGCATCTCCCGCAGCAGCCGCACCGTGCTCGCCGGGGTGTCGAGGCCCACGGCGTTGCCGATCCGGGAGTGCTTCGTCGGGTACGCCGACAGCATCAGCGCGACCCGCCGCTCGGGCGGCGCGACGTGGCGCAGCCGGCCGTGCGCCACCGCGATGCCGGCGACCCGGTCGGCCCGCTCGGGATCGGCGACATAGCTGGTCAGCCCGTCGGCGCCGACCTCCTTGAAGGAGAACGGCACGGTGATCAGACGGCCGTCGAACTCGGGGATCGCGACCTGGGTGGCGGCGTCCAACGGCGACAGCCCGTCGTCGGAGTCCGCCCAGGCGGCCCGGCCGCCGGTCAGGCACAGCCCCTGCAGGATCGGGATGTCCAGCGCCGCCAGCGCCCCGACGTCCCACGCCTCGTCATCCCCGCCGGCGGCGGCCCGCGCCGGCTGGCTGCCGCCGGCGGCGAGCACCGTGACGACCAGGGCGTCGGCCCGGCCCAGCGTGGCGAGCAGCGCCGGCTCGGCGGTGCGCAGCGACGCGCAGTACACCGGCAACGGCACGCCGCCGGCCCGCTCGACCGCGGCGCACAGCTCCTCCACGAACGTCGTGTTGCCGGCGACGTGATGCGCCCGGTAGTACAACACCCCGATCACCGGGCCGGCCTTGCCGCCCGGGGCGTCCCGGTCGAGCACGCCCCAGGCCGGGGTTGTCACCGGCGGGGCGAACCCGCCGCCGGTGAGCAGCAGCGTGTCGGCGAGGAAGCGGTGCAGCTCGCCTAGGTTCGCCGGGCCGCCCTCGGCGAGGTAGGCGTGCGCCTCGGCGCAGATGCCCGCCGGCACCGTGGAGATGGCCATGAGCTCCGCGTCCGGGGCCCGTTCGCCGCCGAGGACGACCACCGGCCGCGGCCCGGCGAGCAGCGCACCCAGGCCCTCCTCCCACATCCGCCGCCCGCCGAGGATGCGCACGACGACCACGTCGGCGCCGTCGGTCAGCTCGTCGAGATCAGTGCGGTCGGTGACGTCGAGGCGGGCGGGGTTGCCAAGCCGGTAGCGGGCTCCGCTGGCCCGCGCGGAAAGCAGGTCGGTGTCGGACGTCGACAGCAGCAGGACGACGGCGTCGAGCTCGCCGTCGGGTTCGGGCGGCGGCGCAGGGGTCATGGGTTCGCTTGCCTTTCCCTGGGGTTTCGGGCCCCGCGTCAGCCGGCCGGTGCCGGGCGGGTCCGCTCCCCGGAGGCGGCGCGGGACCGCGTCGGATGGGACCCGGGATGCCTCGCCGTTCGCCGCTTGTGGCCATCCCAGCCTCGCAGAACAGGCGCGGGGCATGTCAAGTGCTGTGCGGATGCCATCACCGGCAACGATCAACCGACAGGTGCCGGGCAGGGCACGTATGCTCCGCCGGTGCCCACCAGCCCGCGGGAGCGCGCCCACGACGCCTGCCCCGGCGTGCTGCGGACGCATCCGGCCGCGGACGGCGCCCTCGCCCGGCTGCGGATCCCCGGCGGCTCCCTCGGCGGCGGCACGGCGCGCACGCTCGCGGCCTGCGCCCGCGACGTCTCCGACGGCTGCCTGGAGCTGACCTCCCGCGGCAACGTGCAGCTGCGCGGCCTCGCCGACGGCGCCGCGGCGGTGCTCGCCGCGCGGGCCGCGGCAGCCGGGCTGCTGCCGTCGGCCACCCACGAGCGGGTCCGCAACATCGTCGGCTCCCCCCTGTCCGGGCGCGCCGGCGGCGGGCTACGTGACATCGCCCCGCTGGTCGACGCCCTCGATGCCGGGCTGTGCGCCGACCCGGAGCTCGCCGCCCTTCCCGGCCGGATGCTGTTCGCCGTCGACGACGGCAGCGGCGACCTGGCCGCGCTGCCCGCCGACCTGGCCTTACGCGCCCTGCCGGCGGGGGAGACCCTGCTGCTCGTCGCCGGCGAACCGGTCGCACTGCGGGTGCCGGACGATACCGCCGTGCCCGCGCTGCTCGCCGCCGCCCGCGCCTTCCTCGACGTCCGTGCCACCGGTGGCGCCGCCGCGGCCGCCTGGCGCGTCGCCGAACTGCCCACCGGGCGGGACCACCTGCTGGATGCCGCCGCCGCCGCGTCTCGGTCTGCCGCGGGCACGACACGCGACGGCGTGCCGTCCACCCGCATCGCCGTGGCATCCGCCGGGTTCGAGGGCGCTGCCGGGGCCGGGACCGCGCCGGTGGGTGCTTGGCCGGGCGCGCACGCGCAGCGCGACGGCCGGTGGGCGCTGACGGCGCTTGTCCCGCTCGGGCGGCTGCACGCCGACCAGCTCGACCTGCTCGCCGCGGTCGCCGAAGGCGGTGGTGACGGCCAGGTGATCGTGACGCCATGGCGGTCGGTCGTGCTGCGCGACCTCAACCTTGCGGTACTGGCGGGAGCCTCGGACCGACTGGCCGCCGCAGGTCTCGTCGTCGACCGGGAGTCCGGGTGGGTCGGTGTCACGAGCTGCGCCGGGCGCCCGGGATGCGCCAAGGCACTCGCCGACGTGCGCCGCGACGCCAGCCGGTCGGCGGGGGCAGGTAGCGCCCCGGTGCGGTCCGGCACGCCGGGCGGCGGCCCGCAGCACCGCCGGGATCGGCGGCCCGTGCACTGGTCGGGCTGCACTCGTCGGTGCGGCCAGCCGGCCGGCGAGGTGGTCGAGGTCGTCGCGGATGCCGCCGGCTACCGGATCCACGGCGGATCCGGCGCGGCGTTGGCGGTGCCCTGGTCGGACGGCGATGAGCCGGGCGAGCTGTCGGCCGCAGACTGGGACGTGCTGGTCGACGCGGTGGCGGCGCGGCGGTCGGTTGCCCGGCCGCGGTGCCGGGACGGACGGGAGGCTGGCTCATGGAGGTGACAGTGGCGGAATCGTCGCGTCCCGACTACATCCGGGCAGGCGCGGAGATCTACCGTCGCTCGTTCGCGACGATCCGGGCCGAGGCCCGCCTCGACGGGCTGCCCGCCGACGTGGCCCGGGTCGCCGTCCGGATGATCCATTCCTGTGGCATGGTCGACCTCGTCGACGATCTCGCGTTCAGCCCGGGGGTCGCCGCCGCCGCGCGGGCAGCCCTGCTGGCCGGCGCGCCGGTGCTGTGCGACGCCCAGATGGTCGCCGCGGGGGTGACCCGCCGCCGGCTGCCCGCCGACAACGAGGTGCTGTGCCTGCTCGGCGATCCGCGGGTGCCAGGGCTCGCCGCCGAGCTCGCCACCACCCGCAGCGCCGCGGCCGTCGACCTGTGGGCAGACCGTCTCGCCGGCGCCGTCGTCGCGATCGGCAACGCCCCGACCGCCCTGTTCCGGCTGCTGGAGCTCGTCGCCGCCGGCGCCGGCCGGCCGGCCGCCGTCCTCGGGGTGCCGGTGGGCTTCATCGGCGCGGCCGAGTCGAAGCAGGCGCTCGTGGACGACCCCACCGGCCTGGAGTTTCTCGTCGTGCACGGCCGGCGCGGCGGCAGCGCGATGGCGGTCGCCGCCGTCAACGCGATCGCGAGCGAAGACGAATGAGCGACCCGCGCGACCCGCGCGACCCGGCAGCCGAGCCCGCCTCGGCCTCGGCTGTGTCCTCGGCCGTCGCCCCGACGACGGCGGCCAGCCCGGTGGGCCGGCTGTGGGGCGTGGGCGTCGGCCCCGGTGATCCCGAGCTGATGACGCTGCGGGCCGCCCGCCTCATCCACGACGCCGACGTGATCGCCTACCACAGCGCCCGGCACGGGCGCAGCATCGCCCGCTCGATCGCCGCGACCCACCTGCGCGGCGACCAGATCGAGGAGGCGCTGGTCTACCCCGTCACCACGGAGACGACCAACCATCCCGGCGGCTACCGGGGGGCGATCGACGAGTTCTACGAGGACTGCGCCAAGCGGCTGGCGGTCCACCTCGACGCCGGGCGGGGCGTCGTCGTCCTCAGCGAGGGCGACCCGTTCTTCTACGGCTCGTTCATCCACCTGCACCGCCGACTCGCCGACCGCTACCCGACCGAGGTGGTGCCCGGGGTGACGTCGCTGTCGGCGGGCTGCGCGGTGCTCGGCCGCCCGCTGGTGGAGGGCAACGAGGTGCTCACCGTGCTCCCGGGCACGCTGGCGCCGGCCGTCCTCGCCGAGCGCATCGCCGGCACCGACACCGCGGTCGTGCTCAAGATGGGCCGGACCTTCCCCGGGGTCCGCGACGCCTTCACCGACGCCGGCCGGCTCGCCGACACCTGGTACGTCGAACGGGCGACGACCGCCGGCCAGCGGATCGCCCCGCTCGGCGAGGTCGACCCGGCGACCGTGCCCTACTTCTCCCTGGCCGTGCTGCCCAGCCCGGTGCGCGGCCCGGACGATCCGGCGCCGCTGCGTGCCGGCCAGGCCGACTGGGTACTCGCGGGTCCCGCGAGCCAGCCGGCCACGTCCACAAGCCAGCCGGCCACGCCGCCCGCGGGCGAGGTCGTCGTGGTCGGGCTCGGCCCCGGCGCGCAGGACTGGTTGACCCCGCAGGCCGCCGCCGCGCTCGCCGCCGCCGACGATCTCATCGGCTACGGCCCCTACCTCGACCGGGTCCCCGCCGATCCGCGCCAGCGCCGGCACTCGTCGGGCAACACGGTCGAGGCGGAGCGTGCCGAGCTCGCCCTGGAACTGGCCGCCGGCGGGGCGAACGTCGCCGTGGTGTCCTCCGGTGACCCCGGTGTCTTCGCGATGGCGACCGCGGTCGTCGAGGCCGCGGCGCAGCCGCGTTTCGCCGACGTCGACGTGCGGGTCGTGCCCGGCCTGACCGCCGCCCAGGCGGTGGCGAGCCGGGTCGGGGCGCCACTCGGCCACGACTTCTGTGTGCTGTCGCTGTCCGACCGGCTCAAGCCGTGGGAGGTCATCGAGCGGCGGCTGCGCGCCGCCGCGGCGGCCGACCTCGTCCTGGCCATCTACAACCCGGCGTCGCGGACGCGCCGCGAGCAGCTCGAGCGGGCCCGCGCGGCGCTGCTGGACCACCGCGCGCCGGACACCCCGGTGGTGATCGGGCGTGACGTCGGCGGCCCCACCGAGACCGTCACCGTGACGACCCTCGGCGACCTCGACCCGGCCGGCGTCGACATGCGCTGCCTGCTGCTCATCGGTTCCTCGACCACGCGCATCGTCCGCCGCGGCACCGGCCGCGACCTCGTCTTCACCCCACGCCGCTACCCGGCACCGTGAGGTGCGGGCTGTGACCCGCGGGTCGCGTGGCATTGCTGGACGTCGCCGATCACACGTACGTCGAGGTCACCTCGACCTCAGGCGCCGGCGCTTCGTCCATCTCGCGGGCTTTGCCTGGCAGCAGGAACGTCAGGAGGCAGACCGCGGCCGTGATGCCCGGTCCGACCTGGAGGCTGCGTTCGAAACCCGCAAGGTATCCCGGGTGGCCAGTGGCATCGGCGTGGCTGTTCAACGTGGAGAAGAAGACCGTGCCGATGATGGCGACGCCGATCGCGATACCTAGCTGCTGTAGGGCGTTGAGAACGCCGGATCCGGATCCGGCCTCGTCTTCGTGGAGGGCTGCGAGGACGAAGTCGAACAGCGGTGCGATCACGAGTCCCAGACCGATGCCCCACAGCAGCAGCGGTCCAACGAGGTCCCAACTGGTGACGAGTGTCGCTGCGACGCTGACGAGGAGGATCCCGACGGCGTCGAGGCGCGGGGCGGATGCCAGCCGCGACTGCGGGAGGATACGAGTCGCGCCGGTCGCGGCAAGGACGCCGCCGGGACGGGCCCGACGACGGCGGCGAGTCCGACCACGGGACCGAAGATCGAGAACGCCTTGCCCTGGTCGCTTGGACTGAACGTGGCGTGCAGGAGTCCGAGGCCCTGCGGGATCAGGAGCGCGGCGGTGGCGCCCTGCTCGCGCATGATGGCGTAGCCAGTCGCTGGCTGTTCCTGACGTGCCGCGCCCAGCACAAGCAACCGGGTCGGGTCAACGCTCATGTGAGGCATCGTTGCACGGGCGGCTCCGGCTCCAGCTCCCGCTCAGACCCTCACGACAGCCGCGTTAACGACAGCCGCGTTACGACAGGGTGGACCTCCAGGATGCGGCGGCAGGGCCGGCCTGCGGGCCGTCGTGGGATTCGATCCGTCCGGGGCTGGCGAGGCCGATCAGCCAGTGTGTCGCAGGGCCGATGTCGGACACCACCGGGAATCCGGACGGGATGGACGGGCGGTCCACCATGACGACGGGCAGGCCGAGATCACGGGCGGCGGCGAGCTTGGCGGCGGTCATCGCGCCGCCGCTGTCCTTGGTGACGAGGACGTCGATGGCGTGTCGGCGCAGCAGCTCCGTCTCCCCGGCCACGTCGAACGGGCCCCGGTCGAGGATCACCCTGAGCCGCGGTGGCAGCGCGCCGGTGGGGGCCTCGACGCAGCGGGCCAGGAACCAGGGACGGTGCAGCCCGGCGAACAGCGCGAGGTCGCTGCGCCCGGTGGTCAGGAACACCCGCGGGGTGGGATCGTCGGCCGCACCACACCGGGATGGACCACGCTGGGACGGAACGAAGCGGTCGATCAGGTCCGCGGCGGCGGGCAGGGACGGCACCCGGCGCCAGTCGTCGCCGGGCTGGGCCTGCCAGCCGGGACGGCGCAGGACCAGCAGCGGCACGCCGGTGGCCGCCGCGGCCGTCGCGGCGGAGGCGCTCATCCGGGCGGCGAACGGGTGGGTGGCGTCGACCAGCGCGTTGATCCGCTCGGAGCGTAGCTGCTCGGCGAGGCCGGCCGGACCGCCGAACCCGCCGATCCGGACCCGGCAGGACGGCGGTACCTGCGGCTCGCGCACCCGCCCGGCCAGCGAGTAGACGACGTCGAACCCACCGACCTCGGTAAGGGCGAGGGCCAGCCGGCGGGCCTCGCCGGTGCCTCCCAGCAGTAACACCCGCAGCGGGGCTCGTGCCACCGGGGGCGTCGGTGGAGGTGTCGCGGGTCCTGTCCGGTCGGTGCTGCTCACCGTGGGTCGGCCGAGTTGGCGGAGTTGGCCGGGTCGAGATCTCCGGGCACCGATGACCAGCCCGTGGCGGGGGCGGGCTGGCAGCCGTCCGGGGCGAAGCGCTGCGGCGAGTACAGGAAGCTGTCGCGGAAACCCGCCGCGGCCAGCGCCTGGCCGACGATGATCACGGCGGTCTTCGTGAGGCCGGCGGCCCGGGACTGCGCGGCGATGTCGGCGAGCGTGCCGCGCAGTACCACCTCGTCCGGCCGGCTCGCCCACGCCACCACGGCCGCCGGACAGTCCGGTCCGTAGCTGGGCACGAGCTCCTCGACCAGCGTCTCGATGCGGTGCACAGCCAGGTGCAGCACGAGTGTCGCCCGAGACCGGCCGAGGGTGGCCAGGTCCTCGCCGGGCGGCATCGGGCTGGACAGCACGGCCGTGCGGGTCAGCACGACGCTCTGGGCGACGCCGGGAACCGTCAGCTCCCGGCGCAGTGACGCGGCGGCGGCAGCGAACGCGGGCACCCCGGGGGTCACGTCGTAGGGGACGCCCGCCGCGTCCAGCCGGCGCATCTGCTCGGCCAGCGCGCTGTACAGGGACGGGTCGCCGGAGTGCAGGCGGGCGACGTCGTGACCGGCGGCGTCGGCGGCGCACAGCTCGGCCGTGATCGCGTCGAGGGTCATCCGGGCCGTGTCGACGAGCCGCGCGCCGGGCGGGCAGTGGGACAGCAGCTCGGCGGGGACGAGACTGCCGGCGTACAGGCAGACTGGGCAGGAGGTAACCAGATCCCGCCCACGCACGGTGATGAGATCGGCGGCGCCGGGGCCCGCGCCGATGAAGTGCACGGTCATCCGAGCTCGCAGGCCTGGGCCGCGCGCCCGTCCGCCGAGGAGGAACGGGCGGCGATGGCGATGCCAGTGGCGGTGGTGGGCTTGGGGGCGCCGCCCGCGGTGCCGGCGGGCCGCCGCGGGGTGCTCGACACAACCGGCCACGCTAGCAGCCCGGTCGGGGCGGATCCCCGGATTGCGCCGAGCGGATGCCGCCCGCGGCATCCAGATCGCCCTGGACCTCAGGCGCGCGGTCGCGGCAGGCCCAGGCTCATGATCTCGGGAGCCGCTCGCTGGGCCGGGACCTCGATGATGCGCTCGCCCCTGCTGTCGGGCGTGGTCAGTGGGATCGGCTCGCGGACGGGCATCGGCGCGTCTCCCCGCACCACGACCGTCGCGGCGAGAAGCTCGTCGAGCGCGGGCGCCGCCGCCGGATCGGTGGCCGCGGGCCCGGTGAAGACCGCGCAGAGGAACCACCGCGGCCCGTCGATGCCGACAATCCGGGCGGGTATCGGGCCGGACCCCACGTCGATCGGTAGGTGTAGCTCGGGCCCGCGCCGGCCGGGCCGGCAGGCATCGGGGTCGTCCGGAGCTGTCGCTGCGAGCAGGTCCGCGCGGATCGCGGCCCATAGCTGCTGCCCACGAGGCGCGGCCAGCACGGACAGCTCCAGGGCGGAGGAGCCGTCGGTCGCGACCAGCGCCTGCACCGGCCCGTCGAGGGACAGCCGGATCCAGGTGCCGGCGACGCGCGGGATCAGCAGCGCGCCGAAGTCCGCCCGCTGCCGGCCGTCGTCGGGCCGCGCGGCAACGTCGTAGGGTCCCGCAACGCCCGGGGGATCCGCGTCGCCGAGTGAGCCCGGACCGTCGGGGGCGTCGGCACTGTCGGGGGCGTCGGCACTGTCGGGGGCGTCGGCACTGTCCAGGGCATCCGGAGCGTCAAGGGCATCCGGGACGTCAGGGCCAGGGTCGGTCGATGCCTCGGTGTCGCCGCGCCGCGGGCGGATCCGGCCGAGCTCGCCGACCCACGTGACGCCGCGTCGCCGTCTGTGGATGCCTCGTCCACCCAGCATCGCCGACCACCTCCATCCCGGAGCTTGGAGTGGGCGAGGTGTGACGGCGGGTAGGCGCGCCGACCGGGTAGCCGTGAAGTCGGTGTCCGTGCCTGCTGATCTCGCAACCTGCTCGGATGCGCCTCGATGGAGGTCGCAGCGGCCTGCTGACACCGCCCACGGCGGGTAACGTCCCCCGAATGGCGTGACGTACCGGCCTAAATCGCGTAACGGGATGGTCGAACCCCGGTGAGTCCGGGACCATCGAGGATGTGTCGGTTCCCAGTCAGAAAGCGTCGCTGCCCAAGTCCTGGACGGTCTCCGAGTCGCTGAGCGGAGGGATGAAGCTCCCGTTTGTCGTCGGCCTCGACGACTCGGACACCCCCTACGACGTCGTCGACGCGCTCGCGCTCGCTCCTTTCACGACCGGTGAACAGCCGTGGGCTCGCAGTGCGCGAGTGGATCGGCTCCGCCCCGGAGCGACCCTGTTGCCATCCGGAGCGCGAGTGTTGCGCTCCGTTGTTGAAGAGTCACGTGATTCCCGCCTTGCGGTGGGAGAAGGTTGGACGGTGCGGTCCGTGCGCTGGCGCGGCGGTGGCGGCGAGGTCACCGTGACCGCAGTAAGTGAGCAGCTCGCCCGCGGCGTGCTCGAGGACGTGCTGCGCTCGTCCGCGGCCGAGACCGGCTCGGACAGCTCCGTCAGCATGGGTTTCTGGTACCTGTCCGGCCAGCGTGGGCCGATCCGGACCAGCCGGCGGACCGCGACGACGAGGTGGTCGTCGATCCGCGGCAACTACGCCTCGGCGGCGCGGGACTCCCTCGACAAGCTGATGGCGATCCGCCGCGACAACGTGGTGGGCCGGCTGATCCTGCTGCACGGCCCGGCCGGGACGGGGAAGACGACGGTGCTGCGCGCGCTCGCCAACGAGTGGCGTTCCTGGTGCCAGGTCGACTGCGTGCTCGACCCGGAGGCGCTGTTCGCCGACCCGGCGTACCTGATGGAGGTCGCGATCGGCTTCGACGACGACGGGGACCCCGACAGCGATTCCGATGACTCCGACAGCGGTTCTGGCGATCTCGGCGACTCCGGTGGTCTCGGCGATGTGGTCGGGGACGCCGTCGGGGGGAACGACGGTGGCGAGGGCGACCGGATGGGGCAGCCCAGTGGCCGTCGTTGGCGGCTGCTGGTGATCGAGGACTGTGACGAGCTGATCCGCGGGGACGGCCGCGGCTCCGCCGGGCAGCAGCTGTCGCGGTTGCTCAACCTCACCGACGGGCTCGTCGGCCAGGGCCGGGAGGTGCTCGTCGCGCTGACCACGAACGAGGACCTGTTCCGGCTGCATCCCGCTGTCGTCCGGCCGGGCCGCTGCCTGGCGCAGATCGAGGTGGGCGCCCTGCCCCACGCCGAGGCCGTGTCCTGGCTCGGCTCCGCCGACGGGGTCGGTGCGACGATGACCCTCGCGGAGCTGTTTGCCCTGCGCGACGGCCGCGGCCTGCCCCGCCCCAGCGGCGCCAACACCCGCCACGGCCTGTACCTGTGAGGTGAGGGCCGCCCGGGTGCGCCCGGGCGGCCCGGACCCCGCGCCCGCCGCCCGGTTAGGCGTAGCGTTCCCAACTCTCCGTCACCGGCGCCGGCCCCGACGCCTGGAGGAAACAGCGCGGCCACGGCGGGCAACGTTAGTGTGCCGGCGAGCGTCCTTCACGATGGGCGCCGCAGATCCCGGCGTCCGATGGGCCGAATCGTACCGAGCGATCGCCGAATCGGGCTGTCGCCGATAAGGTAAGCCGCAGTGGGGACAACCTGTGCATTTCAGCTCGATAGTGGGTAGAGCGGTATCGGCGGGTCCGGGTGCGACAGGGGGCGTGTCCGTATGCGCGAGCATGTTCCGATGCGGCCGCGGGCGTCTCGGGTTGGTGTGTGCCGGCCTGGGTGAGCGCCACATTTGGCAACGTCGTGTTCACCTTTGTGGGGAGTGATTGTGACGGCGGTGCGTTCCGGTTCCATCGCCGGGCAGCGGTCCGCCGAGGTGCGTCGCGCCTCGGCGATGCCGGTCCTGACCAGCCGGGTTGATGCCACCGGCGAGCAGGCCCGGCGCAACGCCGAGGGGCACTGGCACGCCGTGACCGATCTGCAGGAGCGACTGGCCGTCGCGGCCGTCGGCGGTTCGGAGCCGGCCAGGGCGCGGCACGTCGCCCGCGGCAAGCTGCTGCCCCGGGACCGCGTCGACGCGCTGCTCGACCGTGGCAGTCCCTTCCTGGAACTCTCCCCGCTCGCCGCGAACGGGCTCTACGACGACCCGGTTCCGGGGGCGGGCATCATCACCGGGATCGGGCGGGTCGCCGGGCGGGAGTGCGTGGTCGTCGTCAACGACGCCACCGTGAAGGGCGGCACCTACTACCCGCTGACGGTGAAGAAGCATCTGCGCGCCCAGGAGGTCGCGCTGCACAATCGGCTGCCCTGCATCTATCTGGTGGATTCGGGCGGGGCCTTCCTGCCGTTGCAGGACCAGGTCTTCCCGGACCGGGAGCATTTCGGGCGTATTTTCTACAACCAGGCGCGGATGTCGTCGCTCGGCATCGCCCAGATCGCCGCGGTGCTGGGGTCCTGTACGGCCGGCGGCGCCTACGTCCCCGCGATGGCGGACGAGACGGTCATCGTCCGCGACCAGGGGACGATCTTCCTGGGCGGCCCGCCGTTGGTGAAGGCCGCGACCGGCGAGGTGGTGACGGCCGAGGAGCTCGGCGGCGGCCTGCTGCACGCGCGCACCTCGGGGGTGACCGACCACCTGGCCGAGGACGACGCACACGCCCTGCGGATCGTCCGGTCGATCGTGGCGAGCCTGGCGCCGCGTGCGCCCCAGCCGTGGGCGGTCGAGCCGGTCGAGGAGCCCGCGGTGGACCCGGCCGGCCTCTACGCGGCGGTGCCGACGGATTCGCGGACGCCGTACGACGTGCGTGAGGTGATCGCGCGGATCGTGGATGGAAGCCGGTTCGCGGAGTTCAAGCGGGAGTACGGGTCGACGTTGGTGACCGGCACGGCGCGGTTGCATGGTCATCCGGTGGGGATCGTGGCGAACAACGGGGTGTTGTTCGGGGAGTCGGCCCTGAAGGGGGCGCATTTCATCGAGCTGTGTGATCAGCGGGGGATTCCGTTGGTGTTTCTGCAGAACATCTCGGGGTTCATGGTGGGGCGGG
>NZ_JANEZT010000459.1 GCF_025403405.1 Frankia tisae | reverse complement strand
GCGGCGCTGGGCAGGACCGTCGCGCTGGAGGGGTCCTCGGGCTGCGTCATACGCCAGATACTCACCGTGCAACCTGTGCGCAAGCTGAGAGTGATCGGATGCGCCACCGACGGCCCCGGCTCCGACTTTCGGAGCCATGTCGATGGCCGGCGAGCAGTGCATGCCCACTCGTGACAGCGCTCGCCCAGTTCGCCGCACTCCTGGCGATCGTGAGCACCGGCGTAATCCTGCCCAGGTTTCTCGTGCTGCGGCCTGCGGCGGCGGTTGAGTTACTTATGTTCGCTCGCCGGAGTCCCGTCGGGACGCACGTGTTCGAAGATGAAGTCCTCGGCTTCGCGTAGCTCTCGTTCGATGGCCTCGGCGAGGTTGGGGTTGTCGATGACGACGCCGAATTCCAGGTCCGCGTTCTCGGCGCTCCAGGAGACGTTCGCAGGCCCGTGCGTGCGGAGCACCCTCACCCCCCTCCGGCCATCTCTCTGTCCTGTTGTGCCTGGGACGGGGCCGCCGCATCATCGACGCCGAGGACGGCTGTCTCATCGTGCGGGACTGCCCGGCCTTGTCTGCGGCGACGAGCGGGACCGCGCGGCGCTCGGGATCGAAGGCGAACAGGATGCGGAATCCGCCCGCGTCAGCTGGTGGGGGGTGCCTCGTAGAGCTGGCCGAGGGTGACGGCGGCGACGCGGTCGTCCGTCGCGGCGGTGACGGACGGGTCGAAGCCAGCGCCGCTGTAGCAGATCAGGATGGTGTCGCGGGTGTCGTAGCCGCGGGCAGCGAGCAGGTCGCGGGCACGGCGAAGTCGGTCGACATGACGGGAATCCATGACGTCGCCCCACTTCGCCTCGCCGAGGGACAGGACGCGGCGGGGTTCGTCGGGCACCGACGGGGCCAGCACGGCCACGTCAATCCGGATCTGGGTCTTGCGCGCGGTGTCGGCAACGACACCGGCGCCGACCTCGCCGGGGAACCCGCCCAACCGGTCGGGCGGGGCGAAGGCCGCGTGGCCGCGACAGAGCTGTCGAGGTGCCCACCGATCAGGCTACGCGCGGCCCGCGGGTGCTTGTCAGGTGGTGTAGGGATTCCGCAAGGTCATGGGTGTGCGCGCGATGTCGAGTGCCGGCTGGGGGAAGCGGGGGCCTGCGGTGTAGTAGCGGGCCCGGGTTCGACCGACCGGTTCCAGGATTCCGGCGGTGGTGAGGTCGCGCAGGTCGCGTTGGGCCTGCTGGAGGCTCAGGCCCTCGGCGTGCTCGTAACGGGAGCGGCGGACGCGGCCGGCCATGGCCACGTCGTGCAGGGCGGTGACCACCCGCTCGTCCAGGCCGGTGCTCTCGGTGAAGGCGGAGAGTGCACCCCCTACCCGCCCGGAGCGGTCGAGTCGGCCTTGAACGGTCTGGGCCTGCTGATGGTAGGCGGTCAGGTTGAAGCGGATCCAGCTGGAGACGTCCTGGTCGGGAAGGTACGTCGGGCCCCGGTCGGCGAGTTCGCGATAGTACTCCCAGGTGTTGCCGGGGCGGCCGAGCCACGCCTCGATGGACGAGAACTCCGGGGCGAGGACGCCCTCGCGTGCGATCATGAGGGTTTGCAGCGAGCGTGACATCCGGCCGTTTCCGTCGGCCCAGGGGTGGATGGACACCAGGTGCAGATGTGCCATGGCCGCTCGCACCAGCAGGTGGGTGCGGTCGTCGGTGTTCAGCCAGTCGACGAGTTCTTTCATCAGCGCCGGGACGACCTCGGCGTCCGGGGCTGTGTAGGCCGCGATGCTGGGGTCGCGCGCGTCGGTGACGTAGACGGGGCCCCGGCGCCATTGTCCGGCCGGCTTGCGCGCGGTGTGACGGTGGCCTTGCAACATCCAGTGCAGGGCGTTGAGCAAGTCTTTGCTGTAGCTGAAGTCCTCGGCGTCGTGGAGCGTCTGGAGGTACGTCATCATCCGCTGGTAGGCGAGGGTCTCCTCGCGGTTGTCGTCGGAGACCTCGACGTCTCGCTCGCCGTCCATCAGATCCTGGACGTCGATCGTGGACACCTTGAAGCCCTCGATGGAGTTCGAGGCTGCGACAGCATCGGCGGTCAGGAACTTCCGGAGCCCGTCCGTCCATTTCGACGGCGTGGTCCGGAGCTGGTGCCGCAGCGCCTCCCGCAGGCCGTCGATCTCGCCGAGCACCTGATCGTCGGCAGGTCCGAGGGCCGGAGTGGGGTAGAGCATGCATCAACGATATACTGACGTTGTCATAACGTCATGGCGTCATGGCGAGACTGGTTGACCCCGTGGAGGAGAGCGGGAGGGCGGCGCCGCGGACTGGCGGATCCACGGTGGCGGCCGGGTCGGCGAACAGGCCGTCGAGCAGATGCTGACGCCGGTTGTTAGGCGATGGTGAGGTGGATGTTGCCGATGTGGGCGACGATGTCGAGGTGGCCGCCGAGGCCGGTGATGTAGGTGCGCAGAACCTCCGGTCCCGTGGGGGTGCCGTTCTCGATCTGGCTGATCCTCGCCTGGGTCGGGCCGGTGGCTTCGGCGAGCTGTGCCTGGGTGAGGCCGAGTTGATTGCGGATCTCGGCGAGTTGCGCGCCGCTGACGGAGGCGAGCATCTGGCTTCGCATCTCAGCGCGGCGGGCTGTCCGCGTGGTGCTGTCCCACTTGGGATCGGTCGCGCGGGCGGGGGCCTTGACATCACGCCAGTTCGACGGTGTGGTCATGATCCCTTCTGTTCCTTCAAGATCCTCAAGTGTTCGCCGAATCTTTCGTCTGCGAGGTGATCCGGTGCGGCTGGATTGGAGCGGTGACATCGAGACCTTCGCCTGCGATGAGTGCGGGGAGCGGAAGTCGGGGCGGCCGACGGAAACGGTGACCGGCCGCCGGCTCTGCAAGCAATGCGGCGATCGGTTTTCCGGTGTAGCCGCAGGTCTCCTGACGGGCGGCGGGATCGGCGGCGCGATCTCGACCGCCGGATGGTTCTCCAAGCTGCGCCGCCGCCGGACGGACTCCTGACCGGCACCTGCCCAGCCGGATCACGCAGACGGCTCACCCCGTAACATTCCGGTGTGACGGACTACCGCCACCGATCAAGCCACAGGTGATCGTAGGGCGGGAGACAGTCAGATGACCGTGCCCGGCAAGGTCCCTGAGCGGGGAGAGGACGGCGATGTCCGCGGAACCGGTTGACCCGACAGGCGACGCCGGCACCGGACGTGATCCGGGCCGTCCGTCGCCGCCCGATTCCCATCCGGCTGCAGACGCCAACGCGGCGCGGCCGGTAGACGCGGGCTCGGAGACGGACGCCGAGCCGGGCACCCCCGAGCCGACGGACGATGACCGGAAGTCCACCCGCCCGCTCGACTGGGACGGCTCGTTCAGCCGCACCTGGAACGCCCGCTACGGCCGCGACTGGACGAACGAACTCGCCGCCGAGCAGGCGAGGGAGTGGGAGGACGAGGAGGTACGGCAGTCGTTGAAGGAGGCGCGCGACCGGATGAACGCGGAGTCCGCTCAGGCCGAGGCGCGGGCCAGGGAGGATCGGCGGGGGCCGTCATCGGCAGGCGATGGTGGGCGAGAGTCGGCACGTGAGCGGCTGGCCCGCAAGCTCGACAAGCTTGATCGGCTATCGGATGCCGACTCGGACGAGTCGGGCGACGCAGGGTAACTTGCTTGGGCTAATAGCCTCACGGACCGTGGTGTGGCAGCCTGGGCTCCGTCCTCTGTGGCTGTTCAGGTGCCCGGGGACGGTCGTCGAGTGCGCCGTTGGCGGTGTCGGCGAGCGATCGGCGGGCCCGGATGGTGTCAGGATGAAACGGGCCGTACTCACGTAGCGCGTCGGTGAGCGCATCGCGATAGAGCCGCTGGGCGTCGCGGGGACGATCGGCCTGGTGGTAGGTGTCGGCGAGGACGGTCCTGGTGGTGAGGGTGTCCGGGTGGCGTGGGCCGAGGACCTGTCCCCGGATGGCCAGGAGTCGCTCGTTGAGATCGACGGCTTGCGGTAGCCGTCCGGTCGAGCGGTACACCTCGGCGAGGCCGTCGGCGGTGCGCAGAGTGCGGGAGTTGGCCACGCCGTGTGCCCGGCTCTGGTCGCCGAGAAGACGTTCGAGATGAGGCCGGGCCGCCTCAAGCTGTCCGGTGTGCCGGTAGGTGGCGGCGAGGGTGTCCCGTGCCTCGACAGTGGTCGGGTGCGCGGGCCCGAGGGCGCGTTCGTGCCGGTCGAGGATTCGTTCGAGGTGCGGGACGGCGTCCGCGGGCCTCTCCAACCTGAGGTGGGCGTCGGCGAGGCTCAGGCGTGTCCTCGTCGTTTCGGGATGGTCGGGGCCGATGGCGCCGCTCGCGGCCGGCCAGTGCTCGGTCGAACAGGGGGACAGCCCGTTCGGGTCGGCCGGCGCGGAGGTGGGTGCGGGCGAGGTCGTGGGCGCTTTCGAGGGTGTCGGGGTGGTCGGGGCCGAGGACGCGGTCGCGGTCCATCAAGGCTCGGTCGAGTTCTCGGGTGGCGTCGTCGAGGCGTCCGGCCTGGTGATAGG
>NZ_JANEZT010000458.1 GCF_025403405.1 Frankia tisae | reverse complement strand
CGCCAGCAGCCCCCACCCCGGCGCCCCACCACTCGCTGTCTCAGGACCCGCTGTCTCAGGAACCGCTGCCGCACGCTGCACTGGCCGGCGCGGCCGGGCTGGCGAGCGCCGGCGTCGCGGGTCCGGGGGGTGCAACCGCAGGGGGGGACGCGACCACAGACAGGAGCGCTGCCCACGCGGCGGGTCCGATCGCCCCGGCGACCGGCGGTAATCCGGCGACCGGCGGTGATCGGGCGGCCGGCGCGGGACCGAGCAGCCCGGTTGCGCCGCTCGAACGCGACGACCCACGGGAACTTGTCCACGTCGAGCTGCTGGGCCGGCTCGGCGAAGGCGGGATGGGCACCGTCTATCTCGGGCGGGGCCGTCCCGGGGTGATCGGATACGCGGGCCGGCTCGTCGCGGTCAAGGTCATCCGGCCGGATCTGGCCCGGGTGCCCGAGTTCCGGGCGCGGTTCCGGCGCGAGGCGGACATCGCCCGCCGGGTGGCCCGGTTCTGCACCGCCGAGGTACTCGACGTCGTCGATCCACCGGACGGGCTGCCCTACCTCGTCACCGAGTACATCGACGGGTTGACCCTCGCGCAGAGCGTGTCCGCGGAGGGCCCGCTGCGCTCGGCCGACCTGGAACGCCTCGCGGTGAGCGTCGCGGCGGCACTGACGTCGATCCACGGCGCGGGTCTCGTGCACCGCGATCTCAAACCGTCCAACGTGCTGCTGTCCTCCCTCGGCCCCCGGGTGATCGACTTCGGGATCGCGCGGGCACTGGATGCCCAGACGATGCTGAGCCAGGAGATCCAGCGGGTCGGTACCCCGGCATTCATGGCGCCGGAGCAGGCCAACGGCGAACCCGTCTCGGCGGCGGCGGACGTGTTCGCCTGGGGCGGCCTCGTCACCTACGCGGGCACCGGGTCATTCCCGTTCGGCGACGGCCCGACGCCCGTCCAGCTCTACCGGGTCGTGCACCGCGAACCGCTGCTCGACGGCCTCGATCCGGCGCTGCGCCCGATCGTCGAGGTGGCCATGCGCAAGGATCCGGCCGCCCGGCCGACCGCACAGGAGCTGTTCCTGCGCCTGGTGGGGATGGGACCATCGACTCATCCCGATCCGGACGTGACCCGCGTCATCCGCTCCGCGGCGCCGGTCCTGGCCCCGCCTCAGCGCATCGGGGTGGACGGAGACGGACCGGCAGCCGGCGCCGGGCCGACCGGGTGGCCGCGGCTGCGGTCACGGTCTGCCGACGCCGCCCCGCCCGGGACCTCTGCCGGACGGGCGTGGCCGCCGCCGGCCGCGCAAGACCAGGCTTCGCCCGCCGTCGGCGCCGGTCCCAACGCCCCGGCCACCGGCGACCGGGAGACCGCAGGTCCGGCCCAGGGCACTCGGGCACCAGGCGAGCGGGCACCAGGCGAGCCGAGGCCGGGCGAGCCGCGCAGAGGCGGCGGCGGTCACCGGGAGCAGCGAACCCTCGCAGACGGGCTGGAGCCGAAAGATTCAGGCGCCGGTCTGGCCGGCGCAGGCGAGGAGGACGACCCCGGGGCCCCGAGCCGCCACGGTCGGTGGAACCGGCGGCGCATCGCGCTGCTCGCCGCGCCCATCCTCGCGGTGCTGCTCATCGCGGCGTTGATGCCGCTTGCGCTGACCACAGGCGGCGGCCAGCGGCCAAGCCGGGAGGAGACGGCGGCGCGCGTGGCGCTGGCCGCCGAGGCCGTGCGCAACTCCGACGCGGATCTCGCCGCCCGGCTGTCACTGGCCGCCTACCGCATCAGCCCGGTGCGCGAGGCCCGTGCCGCGCTGCGCACCTCCTTCGCCGCGGCGACCGCCAGCGTCCTCGGAGGGCACACCGAATCCGCGCTCGGCGTCGGCATCAGCCCGAACGGGCGGCTACTCGCCTCGGCCGGTGCGGACAACCTCGTCCAGCTGTGGGACATCTCCGACCGGACCCATCCGGTGAAGCTGTCGACCCTGACCCGGCACACGTCCTGGGTGCTCGACGCCGCGTTCAGCCCGGACGGGCGGACGCTGGCCACCGTCAGCTACGACCGGTCGGCGATCCTGTGGGACATCAGCGACCCCCGCCATCCCGTCGAGCTCGCCACCATCCTCGGGCACAACGGCTGGGTGCTCGACGCCGCGTTCAGCCCGGACGGGCGGATACTCGCCACCTCCGGCTACGACAACACCGCCCGGCTGTGGGACGTGACCGATCCGCGCCATCCCAGCGCACTGTCGGTGCTGGACCGCCACACCAGCTGGGTGAACGAGGTCGCCTTCAGTCCCGACGGCCATCTGCTGGCCACCGCAAGCGCCGACCGGACGGCCCGGCTCTGGGACATCACCGACCCGCGCCGGCCGCGGCCGCTGGCCGCCATCACCGCGCACACCGACTACGTGTGGACGGTCGCGTTCAGTCCCGACGGGCGGCGGCTGGCCACCGGCGCCTACGACGGCACGGCCCGCATCTGGGACATCACCGATCCGTCCCGCCCCGCGGCGACCGCGTCGTTCCCCGCCGACGAGAAGTGGGTGTTCGACCTGGCCTTCAGCCCGGACGGCAAGACGCTCGCCACGGCCGGCTGGGACACCACCGTGCACCTGTGGGACGTTTCCGGGACCGGCCGCCCGGCGTCGGTCGGCACGATCAACGGGCACGGCGACTGGATCCAGGCCCTCGCGTGGACGCCGGACGGCAACGCCATCGCTACCGCCAGCGACGACTACACCGTGCGGATCAGCCGGATCGACGACGCCAGCCTCATCGCCGCCGCCTGCGCCGACCCGTCGAAGCAGATCGACGACACCGAATGGCAGCGGCACATCGCCGACGTCCCCTACCAGCCGGTCTGCTGACCGCGGGGCCGGCCGTCAGGGCCGGTGGTGGCCGAGGACGGCCGTGTAGAAGTACCCGGGCGGCCGGCCATGGTCCTACCCTCGCGGGGGAACGTCTGGACCGTTCGGGCCACCCCGTGACGAGGCGCTCGGTCGGCGACGCAGGGCGGGCAGGGCGGTCCGGCCGGTGCCGGTGTCGGCGATCCGGGTCTGCACCCGTGCCAGCCGCTCCTGCCCGGTCGGGCTCAGCCGGGACCGCAGTGCCAAGCCCGCAATCCGGGCGACCTGCATGAGCCTCGGCTCGTCGACGTCGGCGGCCGTCCGGTGGCCGTGGACGGCGCGCTCGGCGTCCTCTGCCTCGCGCCGGCGCAGCTCGGCGAGCTCGTGCTCAAGCTGGCCGATGCGGTGCAGGTGCTCCAGTTCGAGGGCGGCGAGCCGGCTGCGCTCGTCGTCGAGCCGGGACCACTCCCGCTGCCGCGCACGAGCCACCGCCGCCGCCGCGTCCTGCAACCGCAGCACGTGCAGGTACAGGTCGACGCGGTTGCGCTCCAGCCGGGACAGCAGGCGGTTGGAGACCCACGGCGCCAGCAGGTCGGCGATCCGGCGTGCCCACGGCGCCCGACGGTCGACGATCACGCCCAGGCCGAAGATCGGCGCGACTGTGAAGAACCGCAGGTCGGAGTGCTCGGCGACGAAGTCCTCGATCGCCGTGCGCACCCCGTTGCGGGGCCCGCCCTCGGCCAGCGCCCAGGCGAACGCCCCCATCCCGCGAAAACCGCCGCGGACCACCCCGGGATCGTCGATCTCGACGCCGACGTCCCACGAGTGCGGCTGGCGGGCGTCCGCGGGCACCCGGTCCGGGTTGTAGTACTGGTCGCGCCGCCCCGCCGGCCAGCCGACGTCGTGCAGGACCACCAGCGGGAAGTAGGAGCGGCTGAACCGGGCGACCGCGTCGGCGATCGCCGTGAGCTCGCCGTGCACGGTGGCGTAGTTGTGATCACCGTCGATGAGGTAGGCGTCGGTCGGCGCGTGGCCGTCGAGGGCCTGCGGGCTGTAACCGCGGATGACCTGCACGTCGAGCCCGCCGCCCGAGACAGGGGCCACGCCCGGGTCCGGGTCGACGACGACCAGTCGGCCACCGCCGCCGCCGCGGAGCAGCTTGACGAGCAGGGCGGTGGTCACCCCGCTCTCCGAACCGATCTCGGCCACGCTGCGCGCGCCGGACGCCTCGATCAGCGGCACCCAGATCTCCCGCAGGTCGGACAAGGAGTGCAGCAGCAACGGCGCCAGCGTCGGCTCCGCGGCGTCGCCCGTGTCGAGAGCGTGCCCGTCCTGGCGAACGAGATCAGACCCGGCCCCCGGCCCACCGAGCCCGTCCCCCGCGACATCTCCTTCTGGGAGATCGCTCCCCAGAAGGTCTCTCCCAGAGAGATCTCCCCCTGGGAGGTCGCTCTCGGCGGGATCGCTCTCGGCGGGATCGCTCTCGGCGGGATCGCTCTCGGCGGCGATGGCCGCGAGTTCGGCAAAGCTGTCCCGGACGGCGCCGTGCTCCTCCGGATCGACCGACCCGGGCCTTGCCGTGGGACCGGTGCCGGTCTCGGCGGCGCACGGAGCCTGTCTCGTATACACATCTCCGAGCCCACGAGACTAGCGCTCATCTCGTATGCCGTCCTCTGCATGAAAAAAAAAACCTCACCCTTGCC
>NZ_JANEZT010000457.1 GCF_025403405.1 Frankia tisae | reverse complement strand
GCCCCCGCCCCCGCCCCGTGGTGGTCAGCGAGGAGTTATCCACAGGGTCCGCTCAGTGACCTCCGGTGGTCAGCGTGGAAGTTATCCACAGGATCCATGCCGAGACCCCTTGGAGGGCAGCGTCGGAGTTATCCACAGGAGCGGGAGCTGGGTCACCCTGCTCCCGGGCAGGCACCGAATCGGTCAGACGGTGCCCTGGTAGGCGGGGCGCTGACGCGCCGACCCCACTGTGGTGAAGGTCCGAGATGGTCCCGATGCCGTAGGCTAGGGGGCGCTTCACCGAGCGGCGCCCGTCTCCGGGCGGCGCGGCCCGGCCGAGGCAGGTCCAGGGGGCGTAGCTCAATTGGCAGAGCACTGCCTTTGCAAGGCAGGGGTTCGGGGTTCAAATCCCCGCGTCTCCACGCGCTGATTCCTCGTGGTCGCTGCCCTTCGGGCAGCTTCCCACCAGCCGTTATGTCTGCCCGGGGGGACGACCCCCCGGACCCCCCGATGTGGCGTGGCGGCATCCTAAGATCGTTATGTAGCCGAGTGTGTAGCCAATCCCGACTTATGATCGACTGTTGTCCCCGGCCTCTCGGCGAGGGGACCGGCGAGTCGACTTGGTGGGTCGGCCACGATCGCTTCCTGACCTTTCAGGTCGAGGAATAGATGAAGCGTCCACCGTGCGTCGAGATGATCCTCCGGCTTCGGTACGGAAGAAGATCGTGAGCACACCGCACGTGGTTGCCCAGGTGGCACCGATCGACATAGCCACACTCGGATTGCCGAGTAGCGTCACGATAACGATCGCGACCAGGCACGTCAGATGTCCAAGAAGCACAAGCACCAGAGGCAAGACCTGGCTGCGTGAGGTGTGCCGGGGCACGATACTCCGATCCCGCACTCCCCGGCGCATGCGGAACCAGACCGGCGCCTGTCACCATCTGCCTACTGGGGGTTCCCTAGGTCCCAGGCCCAAGGCGCTTGGCGCACCAAGCGTCCCTACCTAGCCTGCCTCCGGGATGGCGCGGCATCAGTAGACCGTCCGGATTTTACCGATGTTGACTTTCCCCCTACGCGCCAGGGCGTCTTAGGAAACCATCTATCGCGTCGGCTGCGGCGTGGAGGCGTTCGGGGAGGGCGTGGCCGTAGCGTTCCATGGTCATCTGGGATGTGGTGTGGCCGAGGACCTCCATCACGGTGCGGGGTTCTACGCCGGCCGCCAGGAGGAACGTCGCGCAGGCGTGACGAAGGTCGTGCAGACGCAGCCACGGGAGGTCCGCCCGACCCCGGAGCTGCTCAATCCGACGAGCCGCGTTCCTCGGCTCCATGAGCGTGCCGAGCGTGGACGGGAACACGAGATCGTTGTCACGCCAGTTCTCGCCCGCGGCTTCCCGTTCCGCGTCCTGGCGTTCCTGGTGACTCTTCAGCGCGTCGTGCGCCGCGGTGGGGATGGGCAGGGGGCGCCGTGGGTTCCGGGTCTTCGGTTGGACGAGCCGGAGTTCACCGCTCTCCCGCTGGACCGACCGCTGAACCCGCAGGGTCCGGGCGTCGAGGTCGACGTCGGACCAGCGCAGCCCAAGCAGTTCCCCGCGGCGGAGACCCATGGTCAGCGCGACGACGAACAGTGCTTCGAGACGCTCGTCCTTGACGACGTCCAGAAACCGGCGGGCATCCGCCGGGGTGAGCGTCTGGCGTTCCTCGTCCGAGGCGAGACTTGGGGGCCTGACGGCCTGGGCGACGTTGCGGGGGACGAGTTCGAGGCGGACAGCATCGGCGAGCGCCGCGCGCAGAACCGCGTGAATCTTTGCCAGGCTCGCCGGCTTCATACGATCCCGCCGGGATGCGTGCAGCCGGCGGACGTCGGCCGGCTTGAGCTTGTCGAGGCGGATCTTGCCGAGCACCGGGACGATGTGGCCGTCCGAGGCATAGCGGTAGCGGGTGAGGGTCGACGGCCGGGTCCGGTCGTGCGTCTTGACGTCGTCGAGCCAGTAGGTCATCCATTCCGCGACCGTCTGCGTCTTCGCGGCGAGGTCCTGGCCCCCGTCCGCGGCCTTACGAAGGTCACGCATCTTGTCGCGCGCCTCTCGTTCGGTACGCCCGTAGACGACTCGCCGACGTCGCTTGCCGTCGATCCAGCCGAGGTCGATCACGCCGACCCATCGGCCGTCGCTCTCACGCTGGTAGAGCCCACCGTCACCGTGCGTACGACGACGCCTTTCGGTCACCGGGAATCAGTCCCTTCGGGGAAGGCCCGTGCCTCTGGGAAGGAAGGGATCTGCCGGGGCGCCGGCCGTGTCCAAGGTGCTGCGTGACTGGCTTTCGGTCGGCCCTGGACCCGTCCGACACCCCGGCAGGTGGAAGCGTCACCAGAGGAACGGGAAAGAAGTGGGAGGGGGGAGGCGTCGCTACCGGTCGGAGGCGTGGACCGCCGCCGGACCCGCCGCGGGATTCCCGCCGGTCGGGGTGGTTGACGGACGCTCGGGAACTGGTCGGAAGATCAGGGTGGCGTCGACGTCGCCGTAGTGTTCGGTGAAGAAGGCGTTCGGCGGCAGGGTGGCGAGCAGGGCGACCAGGTCGCCGATGTCCGCGCCGGGGCGGATGGTGAGTTCGTGGTCGCCGTTGTCGTCGACCCGGGCGAGGAGCATCGGGTGGTCGTCGCCGGGGGTGCGCCACGCGCCGTGCGCGTCGGACGAGAAGATGGGCATTGGGTCTCAGCTCCTGCACTGTCAGGATTGGGATCAAGGTCCCGGCCGGGTGTTGGTAGCACCCGCCGGGACCGTCTTGATTGCCGAGAAGCCGCGCCCGCCGCCGGTGGTCCGCGGGTCTGGGTGTGGGGGCGTTTGCCGGTCATGCGGCGTGTCCTTCGCCGCGCAGCCGGGCGACGAAGGCGTGCAGTGCGGCGGAGGGGATGCGCCGCGACCGGCCGATGCGCACGGATTCGATGTCGCCGGAGTTCATCAGCTCGTAGATGGTGCTGCGGCTGACGCCGAGGAGTTCCGCGGCTTCGGTGGGGGTGAGCAGGAGCTTGGTCACGGGTCCTCTCCGTGGATGTCCAGGGGGTGGGGTTCAGGCGGCGTCGGGCAGCGGTGGGCCGGTTGCCGGAAGAAGGCCCCCGCCGGCCGCGGCACGGGCGGCGTCGAGTTGGGCCCTCCAGGCGTGGCGCTGGACGACGGCGTGCAACAGGAGGTGTTCGCGGCGGGGCGCGGCCGGGTCGCCGGGGCGCAGGAGCTGCCAGACCATCCGGGCCGGGTCAGACTCGCCGTCGGGTGCGGCCGGGCCGGTCCCGGTGGCGCCGAGGGTTTCGAGTTGCTGGCGGATGAACGCGACCCGGTCGTGCCGGTGGTCGGTGAGGGTCTTGCCGGACCATTTCCGGCTGACCAGGACGCGCCGGCCGCCGAAGCCGAGGGTCTCCCGCCGGTGGACCTTGCCCTTGCACCGTCCCGGGACTAGCCCGGGTCGGGCGTTGCGGGGTTGGATGCCGTAGCGCAGCCAGTTCGCGCAGGTCGGGGAGCACGGTTCGTGGCGTAGGGCGTCGGCGAGCCGGTCGACGTGGCGGCGTTGCGGGTCGCTGGCGATCTGGTGGCAGGCGTCGAGGCTTTTGGTCAGGTACTTGGTCAGGTAGCCGATCATCCGGCCGGTGGTGGCCGTGTTCGCGGTGACCCCGTCGGCGCGGAGTTGGGGGCCGAAGCGGACGACGTGGGCGGGTTCGTCGTCCTCGCCGATGCCGTCGAGTGCGTCATCCCAGGACAGCAGCGGCGTCCCGGTGTCGGGGTCGACGTAGCCGCCGGCATCCTCGTTCCAGACGGGTAGCCGGTGGTCGTCGTAGACCGGCCGGTCGGCCGACGGCCACCACACCTGGTGATAGGTCGCCGCCGCGACCAGGCGCAGCATCGCCCGGGGCACGGTGCCGCGGATCGCCGCGTGCAGATGCGGAGCGAGGCGCTTCTGTGGTTCCAACGCGGCGAAGTACTGGACGTTCCAGCCGACGGCGCGGCGCAGGTTCTGCCAGAACCGGTCGATCAGCTTCGGGAAGTGGATCGCGTCCCGCGCGGCTCGCCGGTAGTCGTAGGACGCCGGGTCGACCGGGGTCCCGTCCTTGTGTACGCGGCCGTAGGTGTCGCAGGTCAGGGTGAGGAACATCGACGGCCGCCACACCGTCCCGTCCGCCGCTTCGAAGGTCCGCCCGACGGTGCGCCGGTCGACGGGGAGCCGGGGCAGGTCAGGGGCATCCTGGCGCCGCTTCGTCGAGCGGACACGGCGTGGCCGGTCCCGGTTGTCGGGGGCAGCCTTGCCACGCACACCCAGCGCGGCAAGTTCGTCGTCGACCTGACCGATCAGCTCGTCGATCTCCCCGGCCTGGCCGGTGTCGCCGACCGCCAGGACGTCAGCGCGGGCCGCTTCGAGGTCCGCGCGCAGGGTTGCCAGGGCTTTGGCGTCGTCGGTGGGCGGGTCGGGGTCGGGGAGGGGTTCGTCGTCGAGGTGCCAGCCGGTCTTGCACTGGGCCATCCGCAGCCGACGGGCACGCTCCGCACACGGAGGGCATTTCGATGCCAGGGTGGCGCCGCAGGGCAC
>NZ_JANEZT010000456.1 GCF_025403405.1 Frankia tisae | reverse complement strand
TCCGATGGCGCCTGCGGGACCGTCATGCCGGCCTTGGGGCGTAGCGCAGGGTCTGGATCCGCCAGCCGTGCTGGGTGAGGGTGAGCTCGGCCGGCACCTCCACCGGGGCCGGCACCTCCACCCCGGGTGAGGGATCCGACGACGCGCCTGCCGCGGCCGCCCGCACGGTCGAGGCGTACTTCCACGAGATCAACGACGCCACCCGAGGCGGACGGCTCGCTGTGATCGCGCCGTCGGCCCTGGCCGGCTGCCAGCCGTGCGCGCTGGACGTCGGGGTGACCCGGTCGCTCCAGCAGCGCGGCCTGCACGCCGATGCCGGCGCCTACCGGATAAGCGACCTGTCCGCCCGGCCTCGGTCCGGGCTCGTCACCGCGGTGACCTTCACCCTGCACACCAGCGCCGTCGGGCTGCTCGACCTCGCCGGGCGGCACGCCGCCGACGCCCCCGGCGTGCCCACGCGGGCTGCGACGGCCGAGCTCACCCTCACCCAGCACGGCTGGCGGATCCAGACCCTGCGCTACGCCCCAAGGCCGGCATGACGGTCCCGCAGGCGCCCTCGGATCCCCTCGGCCGGCGGGCGCTCCCCCGGGTGGCGGTGCTCGCCGTCGCGGTTGTGCTGCTCGCGGGTCTCGGCGGACTGCTGCCCGGCCCGGGGCTGCCAGCGCTGCCGGGGCTGCCCACCGCGGGCCGCGCCGCCGCGGCTCCCGGCGACCAGACCCGAATACCCTGCGTCGGCGTGCTGTGGGGAAGCTGCGACACCCGGGCCACCGCCAACGGCTACCAGTACCGCTACCACAACGGGATGCTCGAACGGATCCCCGCTGACGCCGACGGGGGCGTCCCGAGGCGGGCCTCCTGCGGGCAGGACTGCCCGGACGACCCCGCCGCGGTCTGCGAACTGTACGAGCTCGTGGGCGCCGACCCGGCGATGACGCCGGCCGAGCGCGCCCAGTTCGACCAGACGATGGCCGGGTGCAACAACTACCTGCTGCCCGACGACGCGGTGCCGATCGCGGCCGTGCAGGCGGCGCTCGCCGACTACCTGCGAGACAAGCTCCTACCGAAACCGTCGATCGTCATCGCGCCGTCCGGGCGCAGTTTCGCGAACCTGGCGACGATCCTGTACACGCCCGTGCCGGAGTCGTACACGTTCAACGTCGACCAGCCCGTCGTCGCCACGATCAGCGCGATCCCCCACTACCACTGGGAGTTCGGCGACGGCGAGACCGGCCCCGACGCGCCCGGGCGGCCCTACGATTCGGCGATTTCCCCACGTGACCATCCCGAGGCGTACGTGTCGCACGACTACGCCCGGCCGGGGCAGTACCAGGTGACCCTCACCGTGACCTGGGACGGAACGTTCACCCTGCCCGGCGTCGCGGAGGCCTTCCCGCTGAACCCGGTGACCCTCGCCGCCGCGCAGGGCCTCGTCGTCAACGAGGCCGCCGGCGTTCTGGTCCACAACGACTGACCAGGCGGGGCGAGCCCCGGCCTGGTCAGTCGTCAGCCGTCAGCCGATGCCCGTGGCCGGGCGGAGGCGGGGTGTCAGCCTCGGTGCGCCGGGCGGGCCGGCCAGGGGGCGTCGAGGGGACGCAGACCGGCGAAGTCCGCCGCCCGGGCCCGCGCCGCCGCCAGCAGGCCGACGACCGCCATCGCGTTGGTGATCTCGCCACGCAGGACCCGCGCGACGGCCTCGTCGAGGTCGACGCGCGCCAGGCCCATCTCGGCCTCCTCGTGCTCCGGCACGTACCGCTCGGCCGCCGGGATCTCGTGCAGGTCCCGGGCCAGGAAGATCCGGTAGGCCTCGTCGGTCATCCCCGGCGAGGACCAGACGTCGACGAGCAGGTCGAACCGGTCGGCGCGCAGCCCGGTCTCCTCGGCGAGCTCCCGGGCGGCGGCGACGGACGCCGGCTCCCCGGCCACGTCGAGGATGCCGGCGGGCAGCTCCCACAGCGGGCCGCCGACGGGGTGGCGGTACTGGTGCACCATCACAACCCGCCCGCCGTCGTCGAGTGCCACCACACCCACCGCGCCGGGGTGGACGACGACGTCGCGCTGGGAGACATCGCCTTCGGGCATCCGCACCTGGTCGCGGCGGACAGAGATGATCCGTCCCTCGTAGGCGAGGGTGCTCTCGGTGACCTCGTAGCGGTGCGCCTGCGCGGTCACGGCGCCACCAGGGCGGCCGTGCCGTTCGAGGCGGCCCCCGGACGGGCACCACCGGCGCCACGCCGACCGCCACCACCTCGACCGGACGTGCCCCCCGCGCCCCCGGCGTGCCCCGTGCCGGCCGCGGCCGGCACCGCGGCATCAGCCTCGGGACCCGGGTTCGGCGTGGCGGCGGTGTCCGCGTCCGGCAGGTCGACGGGCAGCACCCCGCGGCGGCGGTCGGCGTGCGCGATCGCCGCGGCGACAAGCCCCCGGAACAGCGGATGGGCCCGCGTCGGCCGGGACCGGAACTCCGGATGCGCCTGGGTACCCACGTAGTAGGGGTGCACGTCGGCGGGCAGTTCCACGACCTCGACCAGCCGGCCGTCCGGTGAGGTGCCGGAGAAGACCAGCCCGGCGGCGGCGAGCCGCTCGCGATAGTCGTTGTTGACCTCGTACCGATGACGGTGCCGCTCGGCAACCTCGGGCGCACCGTACTCACGGCGGGCGACCGTGCCGGGGGCGAGCGTGCACGAGTACAGGCCCAGGCGCATGGTGCCGCCCATGTCCCTGGTGCCGGCGACGACCTCGTGCTGGTCGGCCATCGTGGAGATCACCGGGTGTGGGGTGTCGGACACGAACTCGGTGGAGTTCGCCCCGTCGAGACCCGCGAGCCCGCGGGCCGCCTCGATGACCATGCACTGCAGGCCCAGGCAGATCCCCAGCGTCGGCAGGCCGGCCTCGCGGGCATGCCGCAGCGCGGTGAGCTTGCCCTCGATGCCGCGGATCCCGAAGCCACCGGGGACGATGATCCCGTCGACCCCGTCGAGCTGGGCGGCGGCCTGCTCCGGCGTGGCACACTCGTCCGAGGTGATCCACCGCAGCTCGACCCGGGTGTCGGTGGCGAACGCGCCGGCCCGCAACGCCTCGGTCACCGACAGGTAGGCGTCGGGCAGGTCGACGTACTTGCCGACGATCGCGACCGTCGCCGTGTTCGCCGGATGATGCACCCGGCGCAGCAGGGTGTCCCACTCGGTCCAGTCGACGTCGCGGAACGACAGCCCCAGCCGGCGCACCACGTAGGCGTCGAGGCCCTCCCGGTGCAGCACCCGGGGAATGTCGTAGATCGAGCTCGCGTCCGGCGCCCCGACGACCGCCTCGTCGTCGACGTCGCACATCATCGCGATCTTCTTCTTCAGCGAGTCGGGCAGCGGCCGGTCGGACCGGCAGACCACTGCATCCGGCTGCAGGCCGATGCTGCGCAGTGCCGCCACCGAATGCTGCGTCGGCTTGGTCTTCAGCTCCCCCGACGGAGCCAGGTACGGCACCAGGCTGACATGGACCGTCAGCGCGTTGTCCCGGCCGACCTCGTGGCGGACCTGGCGGATCGCCTCCAGGTACGGAAGCGACTCGATGTCACCGACGGTGCCGCCAACCTCGGTGATGATCACATCGACGCTGTCGCCCGCGAGCCGCCGGATCCGATCCTTGATCTCGTCGGTGATGTGCGGGACGACCTGCACCGTCTGGCCGAGGTAGTCGCCGCGGCGCTCACGGGCGATGACCGCCGAGTACACCTGGCCGGTCGTCACGTTCGCGCTGCCGTCAAGGTTGACGTCGAGGAACCGCTCGTAGTGGCCGATGTCCAGGTCCGTCTCGGCCCCGTCGTCGGTGACGAACACCTCGCCGTGCTGGAACGGGTTCATCGTGCCGGGATCGACGTTGAGATAGGGGTCGAGCTTCTGCATCGTGACCCGCAGACCGCGAGCCTTCAGAAGCCGCCCAAGGCTGGATGCGGTCAGTCCCTTACCGAGACTGGACGCGACCCCGCCGGTGACGAAGATGTGCTTCGTAACATGCACCTGGCCCACGTGGAACTCCCGTGGTCACGCCGCCGGTCCGGACCCGACGCCTCCACGGGGTTTCACGGTAACACCTCCCCCGTGATGCGCCTGCGGCGCATCACGGGGACCCCTGGTTCCCGGCCGCCGCACGGGGTCTCGTCCGATCGCCTTCGGCGATCCTCCTGGGAACGCCACCCGGCGCGCCTGCGGCGCATCACGGGGACCCCTGGTTCCCGGCGTCCGAGCGGGGTCCCAGTCCCTCGCCTTCGGCGTCGGGCGAAGAACCACGCAGGCGCGGCAGCGGTGGACCGTGACGGACTCGCCCCGGCGGGGGGCCAGCACAGGTCGCGGCGCTCGCAGCAGCGCACCATGCACCCCGCCCTGCGGCGTACCCGCGACGCGGTTCCGCGGAACACCTTGATCGACAAGGTCGGGATCGAGACCCGACCGTTCGGCGCGGTTCCGCGGAATCTGAATGACTGTGTCAAGCGGTCGTGGTCGTGGCGGCGGGTTGTGGGGGGAGGACCGGTCGGAGGCGGGGCGGCGTGTCGCTGGCGTCCGAGGTCGAGTGGGCCGT
>NZ_JANEZT010000455.1 GCF_025403405.1 Frankia tisae | reverse complement strand
GATAGAAGTGGCTGCCGGGGAACACGGCGTGGGAGAACCCGGCGGTGGTCACCGCGGCCCAGGCGAGCACGTCGGGGACTGCCACCGTCTGGTCGTCCGCCGCGGCGAAGGCGACGATGTCCACCGGCAGGGCGGGGTCGGCCGGGGGGCGGTAGGTCTCGATGAGCCGGTAGTCGTTGCGCACGATCGGCACCAGCAGGTCCATCAGCTCGGCGTGGTCGAACACTGCCTCGTCGGTGCCGCCGTGAGCCCGCAGGACGTCGACGAAGGCGTCGCGGGGCAGCCGGTGCACGACCGGGCGGTCGCCGCGGTCGTCGACGACCGGTGCCATCCGGGCAGAGACCACCAGCAGCCCCACGCTGCCGGGGACCAGGGCGTGCAGGCTGCGGGCCGTCTCGTAGGCGACGGAGGCACCCATGCTGTGGCCGAACAGCACCAGCGGCCCGGCGGTGTCCGGGCCGGTGACCATCGGCAGCAGCGCATCGGTGATCGGTTCGACGAGCCCGTCCATGGTGCCGACGAGGGGTTCGGCGAGCCGGTCCTCCCGGCCCGGGTAGCGCACCACCCAGCTCTCGCCGTCGGGCGGCAGGCCCCGCGCCCAGGTGCAGTACGGGTTCGCGGTGCCACCGGCGTGCGGGAAGACGACCACCCGGTACCGCGGGGCCGGATGGGGGTGCCGGCAGCGCAGCCAGGGTGACGTCACGACGGCGGCACGCGGGGCCGCTGGATCGCCGCGCGCGGTGTCGCCGTTCACCGGGTGGCTCCGGCCTCGGTGTCGGCGTTGCCGTCCGTGGCGTTGCCGTCCGGCCGATCTGTGGCTGTCTGGTCCGCGGGTGGCTGGCCGCCCGCGAGCAGCCGCCACCGGCGCAACGTGGGGTCCTCGATCAGCGCGCTGAACGGCAGGTCCACGCCGCGTGCCCGCAGTCGCGCGGCGATTGTCATCAGACCCACGGATTCGAGGCCGAGAGCGAGCAGATTGTCGTCCTCGCCGAAATTCACCGGCTGACGGAGAAACTCCCGGATGAGGTCGGCCAGCTCATCTCCGTCCGCTCGAAAAGGAAGATGCTCCGTGCTGTGTGCATCTTCGCGGATGCCGTCGGATCTCATCTCCACCTCGCGAGAACGCCGGTCGTCGGGTCACGGAATCTGGCAGGCGGGAAACCCCGGTCGGCGCGCGCCCGGTGGGACCGGTCGGACAGTCGGGAGTTCCGTTCTCGCTTGTCCGGCGGGTTCCCATGTTCCCATACTTAGGTTATCCTTACCTTAGTTGTAGATGGCCAGGGAAGCAAGCCCGGGTGACGGTCCGATCCCGAATCGGATCCCGGTCGCAACAGTTCGGCCCGGACCCTGGCCCGTGCAGCGACCGGCACGACGGCCGACTCCCCATCAACCCGAGACGGATGGTTGCGGTGAATACTGGAATCAGCGCGCAGGAGATACCGAAGGTGTCGATGTTCTACCGGACTGTGACTGTTTCCGTCGTCGGCGATCCGGCGATGTTCGCCACGACCCTCGCCGCGGCCGGAATCTTCGACCAGAGCGTGGTGTACGAGCGGACCGGCAGCTGGTGGTTCGCCGGCGGAGCCCGGTTCACGGTCCGGCTGTACCGCGACCGGGTGGTGACCACCCATCCGGAAGGCGAGCGGACCAGCCCGGTCGGCGGAGAGCCGTTGCGCGTCCTCGCGGCCGCGCTCGACGGCCTGCCCGTCGACGGCTGGCGGGCCTACGGCTGGGCGGCGTTCGAACTCGGCCACGCCGTCGCGGGGGCCAACCCGTTCGGGGCCGCGCCCGGCGAGGCCGACCAGCCGCTGGTGCACCTCATCGTGCCCGCCGTCGAGCTCGTCGTTCGGGACGCCACGCTGGAGGTTCGCGCGGCCGACCAGCGCAGCCTCGACCAGGTGCTGAGCTTCGTGGCGGGCCTCGATCCCAGCAAAGCCGACCATGGCGCGCGGCGGCCGAGCCGGCCGGTGGACGTCCACCCCGGCGGCTACCCGGGCGATCCCGACGCCGAGTCCTACGGGGCGGCCGTCAGTGCGGCGACCGCCCGGATCCAGGCCGGGGCGCTGACGAAGGTGATCCTTTCCCGTCGGCTGTCCGTCCCGTTCGAGGTGGACTTCCCGGCCACCTGCCTGCGGGGCCGCCAGGCCAACACGCCCGCCCGCACGTTCCTGCTCGACCTGCCGGGTCTGCGCACGACCGGTTTCAGCCCCGAGACCGTCGTCGAGGTGGCCCCCGACGGGGCCGTGGCCACCCGGCCCCTGGCCGGCACCCGGGCGCGTGGGCTGGGCACCACCTGCGACGCGCGCAACCGCGCCGAGCTGTACACCGACTCGAAGGAGGTGCACGAGCACGCCATCTCCGTGAAGCTCGCCGTCGAGGAGCTCCACGCCGTGTGTGAACCCGACTCGGTCGCCGTGCGCGGGTTCATGGACGTCGAGCCCCGCGGCAGCGTCCAGCACCTGGCCTCGTATGTGACCGGCCAGCTCCGCGCGGACCGGACCGGCTGGGACGCGCTGGCCGCGCTGTTCCCGGCGGTGACCGCCTCGGGTATCCCCAAGGCCGCCGCCTTCGGTGAGATCGCGGCCTTCGAGCGGGAGCCGCGCGGCATCTACGCCGGCGCCGTCCTGCAGGCCGGCAGCGACGGTTTCCTCGACGCCGCGCTCGTGCTGCGCGCCGTCATCGCGACGCGTGGTCGCACCTGGCTGCAGGCCGGCGCCGGCATCGTCGCCGACTCGACCCCCCAGCGGGAGTACACCGAGACCTGCGAGAAGCTCGCCAGCATCGCCCCGCACCTGGTTCCGGTCGATTTCGGCTGAGTGCCCGCCGATCGCCGGCCGGCGGATCGACCCGGCCGGCCGGCGGTCGGCAGACAACTGGCGGTCGGTGAACAGCAGCCACGGTCGCATCCGTCGGTTGGGTTAGGTCGCCAGCAGGTGGGCGCTCAGCGCGGCCCGGTCCGTCTTGCCGATGGCGGTGCGGGGCAGCTGCGTCACCACCTCGACCTGGTCGGGCACCTTGAACCGGGCGAGGCCGCGGCCGAGCAGGAAACGTGACAGCTCGACCCGGTCGAGCCCCTGGCCGCGGGCCACCACGACCGCGCAGGAGCGCTCGCCGAGCAGCGGGTCGGCGAGGCCCAGCACGGCCACGTCCCGGATGTCGGGATGGGCCAGCAGGTGCTCCTCGACCTCCCCGACGGAGATCTTTTCGCCGGCCCGGTTGACGACCTCGGCGATGCGGCCCTCGATGACGAGGTTGCCCTGGGCTGTGCGCCGGACCAGGTCACCGCTGCGGTAGAACCCCGCCGGGGTGAACGCGCGGGCATTGGCCTCGGGCGCTTCGTGGTAGCCCCGGATCGTGTAGGGACCGCGGGTCAGCAGCTCCCCGACCTCGCCGTCAACCACGTCGCTCCCGCCCGCGTCGACGATGCGCACCTCGTCGCCCGGGGAGATGGGTCGCCCCTGGGTCTCGTGCGTGACCTCGACGGGATCGTCCGGCCGGGTCAGGCAGATCAGCCCCTCCGCCATGCCGAACACCTGCTGGACGGTGACGTCGAGGTTGGCTGCGAGCTGCCGCGCCGTCGTGGCGTCGAGCCGAGCCCCGCCGACCTGGACCAGGCGCAGGCTGGACCGGTCGTCGGTGAACAGCGCGGCCGTTGCGGCCCACAGCCGGGCCAGCGCCGGCACCACCGCCGTCACCGTGACCCGTTCGCGTTCGATCAGGGGGAAGATCTCGTCGGGGCTCGGCGTCACGGCCAGGACCACCGTCCCGCCGACCGCGAAGGTGCCGAGGATCCCCGGGCAGGCGAGGGCGAAGTTGTGGGCGACGGGCAGGGCGGCGAGGTAGACCGTCGACTCGTCGAACCCGCACAGCTGTGCACACGTGCGGGCGTTGTAGCGGTAGTCGTCGTGCGTGCGCGGGATCAGCTTCGGGATGCCCGTGGTGCCGCCGGAGAGCAGGAACAGCGCCACCGGCGGGTCCGCGGCGTCGCCCGCAGCCGCCGGGCCCGCCCCGCGGTCCGGGTCGTCGGTACCGGGCGCGGCAGCCGCCCCGGCGCCGATGCCGGGGTGAGTGGCGGTGTGTGCGGCGGCTGCCACCTGGCCGTCCGCGGGCAAGAGCATGACCTCGCGGATGGAGGGGACCTCCCGGCGCACTGTTGCGGCGAGGTCGGCGTAGTCGTATCCCTGGTGCCGCTCGGCGGTCACGTAGGCGACCGCCGCGCCGCGCGCGGCCACCGGCACGATCTCGGCCTCCCGCTGCGCCGGCAGGGCCAGCACGGGCAACGCGCCGAGCCGTAGCAGCGCGAAGCAGACCAGCGGGAACGCCGCGATGTTCGGCAGCTGGACGACGACCCGGTCGCCCGCGCCCAGCCCGCGGGCCCGCAGCCGCCCGGCGGTCGTCTCGACCTCGGCGACGAGCTGGCGGTAGGTCCAGCGCCGGTCGCCGGCGACCAGGGCGGTGCGGTCGGGGAACCGCCGGGCCGCGTCGTCGAGGATCCGGTCGAGGGGCAGGCCGTCCCAGTATCCGGCCGCCCGGTGGCGCCGCCTGTCCGCCGGCGGCCAGCTGACTGAGCGATCGTGCATCGTCGCGCTCCTG
>NZ_JANEZT010000454.1 GCF_025403405.1 Frankia tisae | reverse complement strand
GGACGGATGGGCGGTTCCGGGACGGATAGTCGGTTCCGGGCCGGGATGGGGCGGGGGAGATGGGCGCGGGCTCACCACCGTGGGCGCGGGCGCGCAGAGCGGCGGTCGGGCCGCCGGCGGACGTCCCGTCCCCGCCGACACAGAACGCCGGTCCGGTGAAGCTCCCCGTGCCGAGGCAGCCCAGCCCAGCGGAGCGGCCCGCCGCGGGCCGGCGGGTGCGCCTGCGGCGGCGGTCGGGCCTTGGCGGGCGGCACGGCGGGCGGCACGGTGAGCGGCTCCGCGGGCCGGGTCGGGCGGCCTGGTCGCGGCCCGCGCTCGCCGTCGCCGTGATCTGCGCCTGTTCGTTCACGGCGAGCCTCGTCCTGCAGGCGACGCTGTACCGCAACGGCTCCGGCGACGCCGACGAGGCCGCCTACGTCCTGCAGGCCCGGATGCTGCTCGACGGGCACCTGACCCTGGGCGCGGCGACGATGGAGCCGTTCTTCCGGCCCTGGCTGACGGGCGAGCACGACGGCCGGCTGTTCACCAAGTACCTGCCCGGCTGGCCGGCGCTGCTCGCCGCCTCGCAGGCGGTGTTCGGCACCATGACGGTCGCGCCGGCCCTCGTCGCCGCCGGCTGGGTCGCCGGGACGTACCGGCTGGCCCGCGAGCTGCTCGACGACGCGGCCAGCGCCGTGCTGGCCGCGGCCCTGCTGGCCCTGTCGCCGCTCGTCGTCGTGCACACGGCGCTGCCGCTGGCCTACGCCTGCGGCGCGGCCACGCTCACCCTGGCCAGCGCGGCGCTGCTGCGCGGGGCCCGCACCGGCGCGCGGCGCTCGCTGCTCGGCGGCGGGGCCGGCGTGGGCTTCGCGCTGCTGCTGCGCCCCTTCGACGCGGTGCTGGTGCTGGCCGGGGTGGTCGTGTTCGCGCTCGTGCGGTTACGCCGCGAGCCGCGGGCGATACCCGCGCGGGTCGGCTGGGCGGCCCTCGGCCTGGCGCCGTTCGCCGCGATGCTGCTGGTCTTCTGCCGGTTGGTCACGGGCTCCGCGCTGCGGATGCCGCTGTCCGCGTCCGATCCGCTGGACCGTTTCGGCTTCGGCCCCCGGCGGATCCTGCCCTCCGAGCCGACGTTCGCCTTCACCCGCCACCTTGCGCTGCGTGCCCTGCAGCAGACCTGCACCGCCGCGCCGGGCTGGCTGTTCGGCGGCGTGGTGGTGGTCGCGCTCGCCGCCGTCGGCGCGGTGGGCGCGCGGCGGCGGGCGCAGCGGCTGCTGCTCGTGGCGACGGTGGCCGCGGTCGGCGGCGGATACCTGTTCTGGTGGGGTTCGGCGTTCGCGATGCCGGGGCTGCGCGACGGCCTCGGTCCGCACTACCACCTGGCCGCGGTGACGCCGGTCCTGATCCTCGCCGCGGACGGTGCCCGCCGGCTGTGGTCGGCCGCCGCCGCCCTGCCACGGGCCGCCGTGCTGCGACCCGCCGCGGCCGGCGCGGTCACGGTGACGATGGTCCTGCTCACCGCGTCGGCGCTGCCCGGCAAGGTCGACGGGCAGCGCTGGGTCAACGACCGCAACGCCTTCCTCGCCGCCCTGCTCCCCGACACCTACCCCGCCCCGGCGGTGGTCGTCGTGACACCACAGGTGCCCAGCCGGTACACCCAGGTGCCGTACCAGACGCTGCGCAACCGGCCGGACCTGCGCGGGGACGTGCTGTACGCGGCCGACCTCGGTCCCGCGACGGCGACCCTGCCCGATCGGGTGCCGGGGCGGGCGCTGTACCGGCTGCGCCCGGACGAGATCGTCGACCCGGCGGCGTCCGCCAGCTTCTACGGATCCTTCACCGCTCTGCGCCAGGTCAGCGGCGAGCGGATCGCGGTGCACCTGACCGCCCGCCTGCCCGCCGGCGCCGCGGCGGGCGCGTCCGCCTACGTACGGCTCGGCACGGTCACCCGGACCTTCCCGGCGACGCCCCCCACCGGGCATCACATCGAGGCGACGATCGTGGTCACCGCCGGGGAGCCGGCCGGCGTCGGCGAGATCGGCGCCGGCGCGGTGACGCTGCCGGGGGAGCTCGTCGTCGGGCTCGTCCAGCCGACCGCCGCGGGCCCCGCCCGCTGGGAGGAACGCATCCCGCTGGCGCGCCGGCCCGCCACCGGCACACTGACCCTGCTCACCCCCGGGCTGGGCTGGCGCACGGTGCCCGGCCGCGCCGCGGCGGGATGGCTGCCCGCGCCGGTCCGTCCCACCCTGGCCGTCGCCGTCGGCCTGGACTGATCCGGCCCGCACGTAACGCGTTTGCCGGATGCATCTGCCTTCGGCGCGGCATAATGCACGTGCAGATGCAATTGACGATGCTCGCGCATGTGATGGAGGTCGCCCATGGCCCGACGTCCCCCGATCGGGCCGGTGCCACCACCCCCCTTACCGGCCCATCGACTGGTGATAGTGCTCACCGCCGCGACCGCCCTGCTCGGCCTCGCGACCCTCGCCGCGGTCACTGTCATCACCCTGGGTTCCCACGAGCTCGCCGGCGCTGCCGTCGTCGCCGGGCTCCCGCCGGCGGTCATGAGCCCCTTCGCGGTCGCTCTACCTGCGGTTATAAGGGTCGCCGAGGCGGAACAGCCGCCGCGACGGCGGAGCGCGGGCGGCAGGCGTCCGGGCGGCCCCAGGTCCGCCGAGCGCCGCGGGGGCAATAACGGGCAATGACGGTCCTCCCTCGATCGCGGTCGCGGAGACGGTGACGAATCCTCGAAGGGGAAGATCGCCTCTACGGTTGCCGTCGTGCGGGTCATCTGGGCGGCCTTGGCCGCGATCGTCATGTCTGTCGGCTTCCTGGCCGGCTGCAACGCCTCCGCGACCGGTGGTCCCCTCAACGCTGCCGGCGGCGTCGGCACGAACACCGCCACCGGCGGGGTGTCCGTGAGCGCCGCCGGCGACTCGTCGGCGGGTCTCGCCGGCGACTCGGCGGGTCTCGCCGGCGACTCGGCGGCGGGAGCCGACAGCGGCTCGCCGGCCGGCGCAGGCGGGGTGCTGACCGCCGCGGCGACGGCGTCACCCTCATCCTGCGGCGGCAAGATCACCGACGTGCAGGATGTCGAACGGCTCGTCAACGAGCCGGTCGGCTGCCCCGGCGCGCTGAACACGTTCTGGCACGGCGAGCTCGGGGACGCCTGGACCACGCCGCGCTTCGTCCCCTACCACGACGGCGAGGTACCCGACGACGAGTGCGGCCGTCAGGTCAACGACCCCCGCCAGTTCGCCGACAACGCCCTGTACTGCACCCTCGACGACACCGTCGCCTACAGCGTCGACTTCCTCGACGAGCTGACCCAGATCGGCGGCCCCACCTACCCGCTGTTCGTCCTCATGCACGAGCTGTCCCACCGCGGCGACCGCATCGGCGGGAACATGGGGGTCGTCACCCGCGCGGAGGAGAACCAGGCCGACTGCTTCGCCGGGCGGCAGGCCTCCGCCGCGCACGACGCCGGGCGCATCGCCGTCACCGACGCCCTGCAGGGCGCTCTGCTGTTCTACAGCCTCGGCGACACCAGCGGCGGCTGGTTCACCCAGGAGCCCGCCAGCGCCCCCGACGCCCACGGCTCGCCCCGCCAGCGCGCCCAGGCCTTCGCCTTCGGCTACCTGCGCGACAGTGCCACCTGCCACCGGATCGGCAAGTCCGAGACGGGAGATGTGTCGTTCTGACCACCGGTCCCCGTCCCACCCGCCGCCTGTGACGCTCGGTAACCATCAGTTCGGCCAGGCTGCGTCCAGCGCTTTACGGTGAGTCATGACCTTCAGGGCTGCGTCCGATCAGATCGAGATTCCCGCCGGGGTGGGCCTGACCGCCGTCGGCATGGCGTGGGTCCGGGCCCGGGAGAGCGCACGCCACGACCGGCTCTTCGACGATCCCTACGCCGAGGCGTTCGTCGAGGCGGCCGGGGGTGCCGGCGCCGTCACCGGCCCCGCCGCCGTGTTCCTCCACTTCCTCGACGTGGTGGACTCCCACGGCGTGCACCGCACCCGCTTCTTCGACGACTACCTCCTCCGCGCCGCGGGGGAGGGCCACCGCCAGCTCGTCCTGCTCGCCGCCGGCCTGGACACCCGCGCCTACCGGCTGTCACTGCCGGCCAGCACCCGGCTGTTCGAGGTCGACCTGCCGGAGATGGTGACGTTCAAGCAGACGGTCCTCGATGCCCGCCACGCCACCGCGCAGACCGAGCGCATCACCGTCCCCGCCGACCTCGCCGGCGACTGGGCGGCCGCGCTGACCCGCGCCGGCCTGCGCACCCGGGAGCGCACCGTCTGGCTCGTCGAGGGCCTGCTGCCCTACCTCGACGCCGGCCAGGCCGCCCGCCTGCTCACGACCATCGGGGAGCTGTCCGCCCCGGGCAGCCTGCTGGGCTTCGAGTACCAGGCCGCCGACACGTGGCTGATCGACGAGCTGCGCGCCACGCCGGAGCTGGCCGAGTTCGCGAGGCTGCTCAAGGGCGGCCTCGACGAGCCCGCCGTCGGCTGGCTGTCCCGCCACGGCTGGCGGGTGCTGCACGCCCGGCTGCGCGCCGACCTCGCCACCGCGGCCGGCCGCGACGCGCCCGGCCCGTTCGCCGACGGATTCCTCATCGCCTCCCGCCGCTGACCGC
>NZ_JANEZT010000453.1 GCF_025403405.1 Frankia tisae | reverse complement strand
GCCCCGGGCCGCTCCGGCCCTCGCGGCCCGTGCGACCCCAGCCCGGCCGGCGCAGCGTGGGGTGAGTTGGCGCGGGTGCGGCCGCCGCCCGCCGATGCGCGGCGCTGAGCGCCGCGGCCAGGGGGAACAGCGCCAGCCCGAGGGGCCGGAAGGCGATCACCCCGTCCGGCAGCCGCAGCGTCGTGCCGTGGGCGACGAGCCACAGGTCGGTGCCGACGCGCAGCGCCGCGGCAGGCCCGGTGGACGAACCGGTATCCGCACCCCACACGACCAGGACGATGAACTCGATGAAAATCAGACCGGCCGCCGACGCGGCGATCGCCGCCACCGCCGGACGGCCGACCCGCTGCCACAACCGGTCGAGGAACTGGCCTGCGGGGCCGGGACGGTGGGGGATGGCGGGCACGCTAGGACGCTCGCACGCGCCTGCACGCCATCCCGGACAACACGCCGCTCGAAGCCCGGAAATGCCGGGAACATCCCGGCTGTCCGCACCGCCCGGCCTTGATGGTCACCGGTTGCGTTCCGAGGGGCTTGGACGCTCGCCGCTCACGTCGTCGACAGATTAACTGTCCGCCGGGGGCTGCTGGCCATGAGTGCCCGGAGGCTGCGGCTGGCTGTAGCCGGGCTGGCTGTAGCCGCCGGTCGGGGCGCCGTAGCCGGGCGTCGGCTGCTGGCCGTAGGGCTGGCCGTAGGGCGGCTGGCCCGGCGGCGGCCAGGCCCCGGGCGCGCCCGGGCCACCCGCCCGGCCGCGGCCGGGGATGGTCGCACCGTTCGCCAGCGCCGCCAGGACGCCAAAGACCGTCTGGACGATGGCGGCGACGAGCGCGAGGTAGAAGCCATAGCTTGGCCTGGCGTCCAGCCCTTTCTGCACATCGGAGAACCTGATCCACCGGATGAGCAGGAGCAGGCTGGCGAACGCCGAGGCACCGGGCAGGATCCACAGGGCAGAGACCGGACCGACGTCCGGGATGCGGAGGTTCGCGAACAGGCGCGCCACGAGCAGACCGGCCATCGCGAGCACCAGCAGCATCGGGAACCAGGAGTTGAACCCGAGCCCCCAGCCGTTCTCGTGCACCTTCGTGCTGCGACCGAAGAACAGGTAGTTCACCGAGTACCACGGCAGGAGGCCCACGATGAACATGACCAGCCCGGAGGCGATCACCCCGATGTCGTTGGTCGCGACGCTACGACCGCCGATCTGTGCCACGACGGGAACCCCACTTCGTCAGGTCGGCCGGCACGATGACGCCAGTTCGCCCACGCACCGAGCAGGAGTCTCGCAGTCGTGGGGAGAGGAGGGAAGACACCGGGCGCCCTCCGCCCCGACAACCTGTGGCCCCTGGACCGTCTCGATGATGAGCCACCGCGGGACGCGGGGGCTCATCATCTAAACAGGTCTACAACGACCGCATGATGTCAGCCATCAGGCGGGCCGTCTCGGACGGGGTCTTACCCACCCGCACACCGGCCTTCTCGAGGGCTTCCTTCTTCGCCTGCGCGGTTCCTGACGAACCGGACACGATGGCGCCGGCGTGGCCCATCGTCTTGCCCTCCGGGGCAGTGAAGCCGGCGACGTAGCCGACGACCGGCTTCGTCACGTGCGCCTCGATGTGCGCCGCGGCCCGCTCCTCGGCGTCCCCACCGATCTCACCGATCATCACGATGGCGTCGGTGCCCGGGTCGGCCTGGAAGGCGTCGAGGGCATCGATGTGGGTGGTGCCGATGACCGGGTCGCCACCGATGCCGACGCAGGTGGAGAAGCCGAACTCACGCAGCTCGTACATCATCTGGTAGGTCAGCGTGCCGCTCTTGCTGACCAGGCCGATACGGCCGCCGGGGGTGATGTCGGCCGGGATGATGCCCGCGTTGGACAGGCCGGGGCTGGCGATGCCCGGGCAGTTCGGCCCGATGATCCGGGTCGTGCCCTTGGACTGGCAGTACGCCCAGAACTCGGTCGTGTCGTGCACCGGCACGCCCTCGGTGATGACCACCGCGAGCGGGATAGCCGCGTCGATCGCCTCGATCGCCGCGTCCTTGGTGAACTTCGGCGGCACGAAGATGACCGAGACGTTCGCGCCGGCCTGCTCGATCGCGTCGGCGACGGTGCCGAACACCGGCACGCCCTCGACCTGCTGGCCGACCTTGCGCGGGTTCACCCCGGCGACGACGTTCGTGCCCGCGGCGAGCATCCGCTTGGTGTGCTTGGTGCCCTCCGAGCCGGTGATGCCCTGCACCACGACCCGGCTGTTCTCGTCAAGCCAGATAGCCATCGGTTCGCAATCCCTTCGCCCTGGTCAGGCCGCGGCCGCGGCGAGCTCGGCGGCGAGCTTCGCCGCGCCGTCCATCGTGTCGACCGGCTTGACCACCGAGAGGTTCGCCTCCTTGAGGATGCGACGACCCTCCTCGGCGTTGTTGCCGTCGAGGCGCACCACCAGCGGGGTGGTGACGTCACCGACGATCTTCAGTGCCTGCACGATGCCGTTGGCCACGGCGTCGCACGAGGTGATGCCGCCGAAGATGTTGACGAAGACGCTCTTGACCGACGGGTCACCGAGGATGATCGACAGACCGTTCGCCATCACCTCCGCGGACGCGCCACCGCCGATGTCGAGGAAGTTCGCCGGCCGCTTGCCGCCGAACTCCTCGCCCGCGTAGGTCACCACGTCCAGCGTCGACATGACCAGGCCGGCACCGTTTCCGATGATCCCGACCTCGCCCTCGAGCTTGACGTAGTTGAGGCCCTTCTCCTTGGCCTTCTGCTCCAGCGGGTCCACCGCGGAGACGTCGACGAACGCCGCGTTCTCCGGGTGCCGGAAGTCGGCGTTCTCGTCGAGGCTGACCTTGCCGTCGAGCGCGATGACGCGACCGTCGGCGGTGAGGATGAGCGGGTTGACCTCGACCAGGGTGGCGTCGGACTTCACGAAGACGGTCCACAGCTTCACCAGCAGCTCGGCGGCGCCGGCCAGCGCGGCCTCGGGCAGCTTGGCGGCCACCGCGATCTCGCGGGCCTTCGCGGCGTCGACACCGGTCAGCGGGTCGATCGCGATCCGGGCGAGCGCGTCCGGGTTGGTCGCGGCCACCTCCTCGATCTCCATGCCGCCCTCACGGGACGCCATGGCGAGGAAGGTCCGGTTGGCCCGGTCCAGCAGGAAGGAGGCGTAGTACTCCTCCGCGATGTTGCTGGCTTCCTCGACGAGCACCGAGTGGACCGTATGGCCCTTGATGTCCATCCCAAGGATCGCCGTAGCCTTCGCGAAGGCGTCATCCGGCCCATCGGCCACCTTGACACCGCCGGCCTTGCCTCGGCCGCCGGCTTTGACCTGCGCCTTGACGACCACCTTGCCACCGAGTTCGGTGGCGATCGCGCGCGCCTCCTCAGGGGTGGTTGCCGTCTTCCCGGTGGGCACCGGAACGCCATGCTCGGCGAACAGCTTCTTCGCCTGGTATTCGAAGAGATCCACGGTCCGTCCAGTCGGATGCGGTCGTGCGGGTCGGGTTACGTAGGGGGGCACAGAACGCCTGCGAGCCTACTGACGAGGCGGTTACGGCGCGCGTCACGCGTAGTGCCGCTGTGCACGCTCGGCGGCGGCGGCGAGCCCGTCGGCGGACCACCGGCTCGGTGCCGCCGATGGTGCCATCGCCCGGGTACGGACGACCTCCTTCCCACGTCAGGCCCATCGATACAGGACAAATGAGGTGTACATCGCGCCGCACGAGGCGCCGGCACGCCGCGCACGGCCGGATCAGGCGTACGAGAAAGGACGCTGAGCGTGACCGCCGGACGCGGCACCGCGATCTCCCGTGTCCGAGGTCACGGAGTTGACCATCGGATATATGTCAGAAATCACACCGGAACAACACCGATCGTGGTCGACCATTCGACTGCCTTGACCGGATCGGCGGCAAATTCACCGCAGCGCGAGGACGATCAGCAGACTGACGACGGTGAGCCCGATTCCGGTCCAGCCCAATGCGATCCCGACGGCCGCGAGCCGTCGGCCCCGCTGGTTGTGGCGGCGAATCTGGGCCTGGGCGACCGAGCCGACGACGATCGCGGCCACGCTGCCAAGCCCGAACAGCCAGATCAATGCCAGAACAACCGACAGCAGCGCCCGACCGTTGAGGCCGTGTTCCACCGGAGTGGTAGGCGGGAACCTTCGAGGATCCCCACCAGCACCAGCACCCAACGTCACGGGAAGGCGGCGCCCGCGGTCGGCCGGCGCGTCGACAGCCTGCGCCGCGCGGGTTCTCGCCGTGCTCCCAACCGAGGGAACCGGACTCGACGACGGAACCGGACTCGACGACGGAACCGGACTCGACGACGGAACCGGACTCGACGAGGGAACCGAACTCGCGGGCCTGATCCACGCCCGGAACTCCGACGCGTCCGGCGGCCGCGCCGGCGGGGTCGGGTCCAGCGGCCGGATGGTCTCCTCCGCCTGGAGCTCCCGCGGCTGCACGCGATTCTCGCGGGGTGCGGGATGGGACGGGAGTTCCGCGGGCCGCCTCTCGCCCGCGGCCGAGGGGTCGGGCCGCGGCTCGCGCCGCAGCCGGACGGGCGCCCGTGAGTCCGGCTCGTCGATGTCGTAGGTCCAGGGCGAGACGACCGGCTGGGAG
>NZ_JANEZT010000452.1 GCF_025403405.1 Frankia tisae | reverse complement strand
GGCCGGGGTGGCGGCCTCGGCCCGCCAGGTCGGCAGCAGGCTGACGACAAGGATCGCGGCCAAGGCCAGAACGATCGCGACGACACGCGGACGGGACATTCTGCGGGCGAGGTAGGACACCATTTCCCCGAATCTTTCGTGGGTGCGGAAGTTCGCCGGAGGATCAGCCGCGACCCGCGGCTGATCGGCGACTGTACGGATGGCCAGATCGTAGCGACGAATCCGCAGATCGGGAGAGAAATCCGCAGAGTTTCCGCGAATGCGGATCGTCTTCGCGACTTCTCCGCGCTTTCGCCTGCGGCGGTCCGGCCCTGGTCGACCGCGCGCGGCGCGGCGGCCACCACCGGTAGAGACGAAGGGTCAACCAGCGGTCAACCACGACCGTTCAGATCCTCCGACCCCCGCTGGCCGCGCGACAATCAAAACTGTCTGCATACAGAGTAGATCTCCCGGATACAACCCGACCCTCGACCTCTTCTCGCACCCAACCGATCACGCAAAGATACGAAAGTCGGTCTGTGCCAATCCCGGCCACCTGACGGTCAGCAGATACAGGAGGCTGTGAGCGGTTCGCCTGCCCGCAACCGTCATCAACCTCCAGCAGTTGCCGACGCAACCGCCTTGCCCCCCGGACCTCGCGCCTCGGAGTTGAATCAGGAAACTCGCGGCTAGTTGCGGGGCGGGGGCTCGTTCGACAGCGCGGCGTGCAGCGTCGTCAGGAGCTGGCCGAGGCCGACCGCGCAGACCGCGAACGTCGCCCCCGCTGCCACGGTCCCGGCGAAGCCGGCCAGGCCGGGGACGATGCCGGCACCCGCCAGCCCGAAGGCGGCGACGATGAGCCGGGTCGGCCGCTCGCCGACTGTCACCACGCCGATCTGCCCGAACCCGGCGTTACCGCCCCGCGCCCGGGTGTACTCCAGCAGCCCCAGCGCGCACCCCGCGGCGACGAGCAGACCGCCCGGCGCGCCGGCGTACCACAGGGCGACCAGGTACAGCAGGTCGCCACAACGGTCGGCGACCGAGTCCAGCAGGTAACCCCAGGCGCTCGCCCGGTCGGTCAGTACGGCCACGGCCCCGTCGAGGCTGTCGGCCACACCCCCGAGAAGCATCATCAGCACCGCCAGCAGCGGCCAGTGGCCCCCGGCAGCGGCGGCCGGCAGCGCGAGCGCCGTGACGGCGACGCCCGCCGCCGTCACCGCCGACGGCGGTACCCGGTGGGCCGCCAGCGGGCTCGCGACCCGGTGGACGAGCGTCAACCAGGCGCGCACCAACCACAGCCCGCCCAGCGGGTCGTAGCCGCCGTGCAGGGCCGACCAGCGCGCGAGGTAGGTGTCGCGATCGGGTACCGGGGTGCGCACACCGTCCATCGTGCCCGGGCATAGAGTCGCGTGGTCCTCCACCGCGTGCCGCGGTCACCGCGCCCGGCCGGTGGGAGCGGATGGGCGAGGATCAGGTCGGCCCCGCCGCGGCGGGGCCGACCCCAGACGAGCGGGAGTGACGTGACCGAACAGGCAAGCGGAGTGGTGGAGAGCCTCGAGGACCTCGATCCGCAGGAGGTCTTCGCGCCGCACCGCCACCAGGTGATTCTGGCGGTGCGTATCACCCCGGTCTTCAACACCCTCGACCTCGGCCTCGTGGCCGCGGTGATCGACACGGCCAACGAGGCCGGGTTCGAGCTGGTGCGCGAGCAGACCTTCCGCGAGGAATGGCTGCTGTGCGTGTTCGACGCCTTCGACGATCTCGACTAGAGCGGTCCGGCGTCGCCCGGCGGCAGCTGCGGGAACGCGGGCGGTCCCGACGTCCGTCCTACCGGATCGCCTCGAAGATCTCCCGCGTGACGCTGGATCGGTTGAGGGTGATGAAGTGCAGGCCTGGCGCCCCGCCGTCGAGCAGGCGGCGGGACAGCTCCGTCGCCACCTCGAGGCCGACCGCGCGCACCGCCGCCGGGTCGTCCGCGACCGCCTGCAGCCGGGCGGCCAGCGCGGGTGGGAAGTCGGCGCCGGACAGCTGCGCCATCCGGACGATCTGCGCCACGTTCGTCACCGGCATGATCCCGGGAATGATCGGCTTGTCGCAGCCCAGCGCGCGGACCCGGTCGACCAGCCGGAAGTAGTCGTCGGCACCGAAGAAGAACTGGGTGATGGCGTAGTCGGCCCCGGCGTCGAACTTGCGCACCAGGTACCGGGCGTCGGTGTCGAAGTCGGGCGAGCGGGGGTGCTTGTCCGGGAAGGCCGCCACCCCGACGCAGAAGTCCCCCACCGACTTCACCAGCCGCACGAGCTCGTCGGCGTGGCCCAACCCCTGCGGGTGGGCCGTCCAGGTGCCCTGCGGGTCCCCGGGCGGGTCGCCGCGCAGCGCCACCACGTTGCGCACCCCCGCGCCCGCGTAGTTGCCGATCACCTGCCGCAGCTCGGCCACCGAGTGGTTGACCGCGGTGAGGTGGGCGATCGGGGTGAGGGTGGTTTCGGTGGCGATCCGCTCGGTCACCCGGATCGTGCCCTCGCGGGTCGAGCCGCCCGCGCCGTAGGTCACCGACACGAAGGAGGGGCGCAATGCCTCGATCCGGCGCAGGGCGGTCCACAGGTGGCGCTCGCCCTCGGGCGTGCGGGGCGGGAAGAACTCGAAGGAGAACGAGGGGCGCCCGGAGGCGAGGAACTCACCCATCGTCGCCGGTTTCGCGCTCAGACCTCGGACCGCCGTCATGCAGCGAGCCTAGACCGGCGCGGACCACGCCAGGGGACATACCCCCGCGGTGGAAACACCCGTGACCACTCCGCGACGGCAACGGGCGGATCAGATGGGCAGCGGCCCCAGCGGGGCGGTGTGGCCGATGCGCACCCGGCCGGCGACGGTGCGGGCCACCACCCGCCGGGTGGCGCCCGGCGTCGGCGTCAACGCCACGTCGGCCGTGCTCGGGTCGCCCGTCTCGACCTCGACCGCATACGCGGCGTCGGGGAGCATGACCGTCAGAAGTCCCGACTCGGTCTGCGCATGGACGGCGTCCGGCAGCTGACTGAAGTGCAGGTTGACGTCCCCGCCGAGGCTGCGGGCGGCGACCGGGCCGGCGCCGAGCTCGCGGCCGGCGATCGTGCCGTCGCGGGTGATCAGCGACAGCTCCCCACGCACACCCCACAGGGTGATCTCGCCGGTGAGCACCTCGGCCCGCACCCGGGTGCCGGGTGGCACGGCCAGCCTGACCCGCACGTCGCTGCGCCGCCCGTCGATGCACAGCACGCCGCCGGCGGTGGTGGTCACCGCGGGGGTCGACCGGCCGGGCCGGCGCCGCACCGTGAGATCGACGCGCACGTCGGAGCGGTCCTGTTCGGCGACCTCGACCCGGCCCGCGGCCACCATGACCTCGACGGCGTCGATACCGTCGACGGTGTGAACCAGCTCGGCGGGTGGCATCCGCAACAGAGAAAGGCCGCCCACCGCGGCGGTCAGCAGCACGACGGCGATCACCATGATGGCGGTGTCGAACACGGGCACACCGCACGGTACCCCGGTCGCCGATGACCGATGTCCGCCCGCGGGTCTCCGCCGTGCTGCGCCGGTTCGCCGACGCCCGCGGGGCGACGCTGCGCGACATCGATGCCGATCTCGCGCCGTTCCTCCGGGTCGCCGAGGACGTGCTGCTCGGCGGGGGCAAGCGGGTGCGGCCCACGTTCTGCTACTGGGGCTGGCGGGGCGCCGGCGGGCCGGACTGCGACGAGATCGTGACGGCCGCCGCATCCCTGGAGGTGCTACACGCCTGTGCGCTGGTGCACGACGACGTGATGGACGGCTCGGAGCTGCGTCGCGGCGAGCCGAGCGCGCACCGTCGCCTGGCCCGCATGCACCGCGAGGCCCGCCTCGGCGGCGATTCGGACACCTTCGGCCGCTCGGCGGCGATCCTGCTCGGCGACCTGTTCCTGACCTGGGCGGACGATCTGCTGATGGCCAGCGGGCTGACTCCCGGGGCGCTGGCGCGGGCCTGGCCGACGTACGCGCGGATGCGCGGCGAGCTCGTGGCCGGTCAATACCTCGACCTCGCCAGCCAGGTGGGGCCCTGCGGACGGACCGGCGGCCTCGACCCGGCGCGGGTCGCGCGGATCGCCCGGTACAAGACCGCGGGCTACACGGTGATCCGACCGTTGCAGCTCGGCGCCCTGCTCGCCGGGACCCGCCCGGGCCTGCTGGAGACGTACGCGGCGTTCGGCCGACCGCTCGGGGAGGCGTTCCAGCTGCGCGACGACATCCTCGGGGTGTTCGGCGACCCGGCGGTGACCGGCAAGCCGGCAGGGGACGACCTGCGCGACGGGCGGCCCAACGGGCTGCTGGCGCTGGCCTTACGCGAGGCGCGGCCGACGGCGGCGGCCCGGCTGCGCGACCTCGTCGGTTCGCCGCACCGGCCCGCAGCGGTCGAGGAGGCGCGCGCGCTGATCGCGGCCAGCGGCGCGCCGGCCGCGGCCGAGCACCTGATCTCCGCGCACACCGCGCAGGCCCTGGCCGTGCTGGAACGCTCCGATCTCGACGACGCCACCCGTGACGCGCTGGTGGAACTCGCGACCGCGGCGACGGCACGGGCACAGTGAACGCGTACGACCGGACAGATCAACCAGAGCGGGGAGAGGGGGCGGGCGCCGGATGCGCACGGTGGAGGGCC
>NZ_JANEZT010000451.1 GCF_025403405.1 Frankia tisae | reverse complement strand
GGCTGGACACCCGCCTCTACGGACACCCGGATCACCTCCTCGCCCACCTGGCCGACCTCACCGACCTGCCGGCTGGCTGGTGGTTCCTGCGCCACCCCGACCCCGAAGACCATGTGCGGCTCCGCATCCCGTTACGCGAGGCCATCGACTTCGCCGACGCCGCCCGCACCCTCGCCGTCTGGGCGTACGGCCTGGCCGACGACGGCCTGTTGGCCGACTACACGCTGGCCACCTACCGGCCCGAAACCCGCTGGGGACTCGGGCCGACGCTCGCCGCGGCCCAGGCGGTGTTCGCCGCCGACTCCCGCGCCGCGCTTCGATGGCTGGCCGGCGACCGCCAGGCCGCCACCGCGGCGGGAATGCTCGCCATCGCCGGCGGGTTCGCCCGCGACGGCGCGCGCTGGCTCGTCGACCATGCCCCGCACCGCGGCGGCCCACGGTTGGACGCCGCCCAGCTCGCCCGCGTCCGCGACCCGTACGGGGACGCCGGCCTGGCCAGATCGCTGGCTACCTACCGGGCCCTCGCCGAGCGGGACGGTCTGGATCTCGACGAGGTGCTGGCCGATCTGCTGCACCTGCACCACGCCCGCATGATCGGCCCCGACCTCGCGTCCGAACGGCACTGCCTACGCCTGGCCCGCGCCACCGTCCAGACCGACCTCGCCCGGATCAGATCATGACCGCGGGCCAGTCCCTCGCCGACGGGGCGGCGGGCATCGCCCTGCTCCACCGGGAAACCGGCGCGTGGGCGGCGATGTACGCGGCGCTGGAGCAGGCCGTCGCCGCCGGCGTCAGCATCGCCGACAGCGCCAGCCTCTACCATGGCGCTCCCGCCCTCGCGTTCGTCCTCGCCGGCAGCGACCAGCCCGGCCTCGCTCGGGCCACCGCCGCCGCCGCGGCGGGAACAGCGACGCTGACCCGCCGCCGCCTCGGGGTGGCCCACCGCCGCATCGACCAACGCCAGCGACCCCCCTACGCCGAGTACGACCTGATCCGCGGCCTGACCGGACTCGGCGTCGCCCTGCGCCGTGTCGGCGATCTCGATCTGCTCCGCGACGTGCTCACCTACCTGGTGCGCCTGACCGACCCCATCAACGGCCTCCCCGGCTGGTGGTGCCCGCACGGCCCCCACCGCAACCAGCCCGTCCTGGGCGGGCACTCGAACCACGGGGTCGCCCACGGCATCGCAGGCCCACTCGCTCTCCTGGCCCTCACACTGATCGACGGCGTGACGGTCGACGGGCACGCGGAGGCGATCACACGGGTCTGCCAGTGGCTGGACACCTGGCAGAGCCAGACCAGCGAGGGTTCGTGGTGGCCCGAGTTCGTGACGCTCGACGACCTGGACCGGGGCGAACCACGCCTATCCCGCCCGCCGCGCTTGTCGTGGTGCTACGGCGCGCCCGGCATCGCCCGCGCCCAGCAGCTCGCCGGCCGCGCCCTCGGCGACACCACCCGCCAACGCAGCACCGAAACGGCCTTCGCCGCCAGCATCACCGACCCGGCACAACTCGGCAGCCTCGTCGACCGCGGACTCTGCCACGGAACCGCCGGGCTCCTCGCCGCCGCACGCCGGATCGCCGCCGACGCGCTCACCCCGATCCCGATCGAACCGCTGGCGCGACTGCACCAGCACACCACGCCTGCTGCAACCGAACCCACCGGATTCCTCGACGGCACAGCCGGCGCCCACCTGGCCATCGCCGGGACCACGACCTGCTGGGACGCCTGCCTCCTGCTCTGCTGACCGACCTGCTCTGCTGACCGAAAGGGTCCGACGATGGACGAGACGGCCTGGAAGCAGGTGAACATCACCTACCCCAGCCCCGACTCCCACCAGCGGGAACGCCACGCCATCGACCACCTCACCCGCGTCCTGCCCGCCGCCGAAGCCGACGGCCTCATCACCGCCTGGTTCTTCATCCGCAAAGGCGCCTGGCGCATCCGCTACCTGATCGCCGAGGGCGCTACCGGACGCGGCGACAGGTACACCGACCCCCTGCACCCTTTGCTCACCGACAGGGTCCAGTGGACCGACGACCTCTACGAACCAGAGATCCACGCCTTCGGCGGTCCCAGCAGCATGAACACCGCGCACACGCTGTTCCACCACGACAGCAGCCAGCTGCTCACGTTCCTCCGCGGCGACCCCGCCGACCGGCGGGAACACTCCCTCGTGCTGTGCACCGCGCTCATGCGGGCCGCCGGGCTGGACTTCAACGAGCAGGGCGACGTGTGGGCACGGGTCGCCGAGCAACGCCCCAGCCAGGCCGACACGCCTCCGCACGATCCACCGGTGTGGGCATCCTTCACCAGCGGCGTCCGCCATCTCCTCCTCGGCGACGCCCGTACAGACCTGATTGGCCATGACTGGCTCACCTCGTTCGAGGAAACCGGCAGAACACTCCGAACCCTGCGGGAAAACGGCAGGCTCACCCGCGGGATACGCGCGGTCATCGCCCTACACGTGATCTTCCACTGGAACCGGCTCGGGCTTACGGCGACCACCCAGGGAACACTCGCGCGGGCAGCGAAGGATGCCGTCTTCGGCAATGCGCCGGCATAATCGATCAACCAGCCACCGGCCCTTGGACGTGGACCAGCTACCACAGTCGAACGCCGGGTGTCGTCGAAGCACAGGCACCCTGGCCCGCCATTCCGTTCGTCCTGGGGGCGCGGAGGCGTCCGGCCGGACGCCGAGACTGCGACTCGGCGACGCACGCACGCCGCCCCGGGACTCCTATCGTTTCTCGGCGAAGTCGCCGAACGTCGAGACTCGGCCGGCCAGACCCGACGAGGTGATCGTCTGGTCCCGCTCGCCGTCCAGCTGTTGCCAGGGGAACAGCATGTCGAGGTCGCGGCCGAGGGCCACATCGTCCCAGGGGCGCATCTGCCGCCGCAGGCCGGCCAACTCGCCGCGAATCCGAAGAGAATCAGTTGCCCCCGGGTCACACCCAGTAGAAGGTGGGTGCGCCGTCCGGTCAGGAACGTAGGCGGCCCGTCAGCGGGGATGGCCTCGACTCAGCGCAACGGCTGATCGCCATCTCCCGCCTCGAACCAGCGGGTTCTATTCGGCTCCGTGCGTCGGCGCGACCGCCTGGATGCGCCGGGCGAGTTCGATGTCGTGTTCGGCGACGTAGCCGCCGAGGTCGCTGGAGCTGATCGAGATGTGCACGGTCTTGTATCCGAGGGTCGCGTCCGAGTGATGACCAAGATCATTCTGGATAGCGGCGATATGCACGATGAACGCGGCGCCCTGAATGTGGGGAATGGAATAGGTGCGTTCAATCCGCCGGCCGTCCGTCGACCACCCCGCCAGCTCGGCGAGCCGTGCCTTGATCTGGTCGTGCGACAGAGCCTCAGCCATGATCTCTCCCGACCTCCTCGTTGATGACCGGCGCCAGAACCGCCGTCAACTCCTCGCCGACCGGATCGGCGCGCCACGGCGCCATCGCCTCCGCGACCACGGCCAGTTCCCGCCGGGCCCGCGCCGAACCCGTCTCCACCGCGATGTCCGCAGCGCGGCGGGCGAGCTCCACCGCGCGGTCCGGTTCCCCCAGCATCGCCACGGCGGTCGCGTGGCGGGCCGACCAGACCCCGACATCCCGACGCGCCGTGGCCGGCGCGACAGGGATGATCTGCTGCCACACACGGTCGGCCTCATAGGCAAGACCGAGCCGCCCGTAGCAGGTCGCGCGCTGCACTTCGACGTAGCCGTGGGTGCGCCGACACGCCGTCCCCCACACCTCAACGTCGACGCGATCCAGCAGCCGAGCGGCTCGGTCAAGGAGCACGTCGACCTGACGGCGGTCGCCGAGCAGCGACGCGCCGTGCGCCTGCTGCTGCAACGCGAACACCTGTACTTCCGGGGTCAGGCTCCGCGCGTCGAGAAGAGCTGCCTGGCACAAGTCGACCACGGCCTTCGCGCGCCCAGCATCGGTGAACGCCATCGCCCGGTCCACCAGAGCGCAGGCGACGGCATCCCGCTCTCCCGAGCGATGGGCAAGATCGAGGGCTTGGTCGTGGCAGCGCAGCGCGGCCACGGGATCGCCCGCGTCCAACCAGAGCCAGGCCGCGAACGCGTAGAACGAGGACCCGACCTTCGCCAGCCGCTGACGCGCCGGACTGTCCGCGGCGTCCACCAGATGCACGATGATCTCGCACTGTGAGGTGACCGCGCCGAGGATCGCCTGCGAGCCGAACCCCATATCGGCGTGCAGATGCCCGTCCAGCTGGTCCGAAAAATAAGAAGCAAGCGCCGGGTCGACAACGCCGGCACGGCCCGTCCCGACCGATCCGGCCACGACGGCCGACCCGGCGAGGATGTTGAACCTGCGGCGGCCGAACCCGTTCACACCATCGATGATCCCACCTCCGACATCGAGGGACGCGCTGCTGGGAAGGCTGAAGCGATACCCGCCCCCTTCCGTGCCTGGCCGTACGCCACGCGTGGGAGCCCCACCATCGGGACGTCGAGGCATCCTCGTGAGCGCTTTGCGCACGGCCGGTGCCACCGGAACGTCTATCTTGGCCGATCCCGACTGATCCGCCCGCCGGGTGCTGTTGATCAGGAGCGTGTCGGCGGGGGGCATGTGTTCGCGGTCGTCGAGGTCGAGGAGGTTGTCGATGCTGGTGCCGTAGACCTCGGCGAGTAGGGCGAGCATCTGCGGGGTGG
>NZ_JANEZT010000450.1 GCF_025403405.1 Frankia tisae | reverse complement strand
GGGTTGGGGGGTCGGTGGCATAACACTGCGTATAATTGATCATGGAAGGGTGCGGAAAAGGGTGCGGAAAATACAGCGACCGGCGGGGCGCACCGACCTGACGGCACCTTCCAGGGCCTACTCGGACTAGCGGCGCGTCGCCGTGTCAGGTAGCTGGTCGGCGGTCCGTTCTCCTGCCGAAGCCCCTGGCCTCGGATCGGTCTCCATACCGGCTTCCGTGCGCCTGGCGCCCCGCCCGCGCAGAGCCACGCCGACACCGGCCCACACCAGGTCGGCGACCGTAGCCAGCAGCCGTGCCACCAGGGCGACCAGCGTGGCGGGACCACCCGCGACGGCGGGAGCGAGCGCGAGCACGAGCACCGCCTCGCGGACCCCGGCGCCAGCCGGCACGACGAGCACCAGGAAGCCGGCGGTCCAGGCCAGGGCGTAGGCGCCAACCGAGAGCAGCATCAGGCGCCCCCCGCCGACCTCGGGATCGAGATCGCGCACGAGCAGCCAGGTCGCCAGGCCGTACCAGCAGAAACTCACCAGGAGCCAGCCGGCGCCGACAGCGATCGGGCGCAGCGTCAGCGGCTCGTCGAGCGGGGCCCGACGCAGCAGCCGGAACGCCAGCGCGAGCAGCCGGGACAGCACCGACGGGTAGAGCAGGACGGCGAACACGGGGACGGCGGCCAGCGCCCACCAGTAGCTCGCGAGCGCGTCCGCGGAGACGAAGGGCAGGGTGATGGCGGCGGCCAGACCCCCGCTGGGGACGGCGAGGGCCAACACGACCAGGCTCGCCGAGGCCGCCTTCGGCCGGGAGATCCCGTAGTCGCGGGAGAGCTCCATCTGCGCGAGCACCGGCCACACGCTGCCGGGAATGTACTTGCCGATCTGACCCACGAAGAAGATCCGGACCGCCGCCCGCAGCGGCAGCTCGGCGCCGAGCCCGGCCAGCAGCGCCCGCCAGGACAGCACCGTGGTCCCGACGGCGAGGATGGTCGCGACTCCCGAGGCGACGACGCTGCCGACGGTAAGCAGGCGGAACGAATCCCGCACGTCGTTCCACTGGCTGGCCAGGGCCAGCACCATCAGGCCGAGGGCCACCAGAAGTGCGCCGCGCACGAGCCACCAGCGCGGGCCGCGCCCGGACCGGCGCGCGGAGGCGTCCGCCGGCTCGGCCGACGCGATGTGCTGACCCACCCCGCCAGCCTAGGCCGGGGTCCCGGCCGCCGGCGCTGCGGCCCCCGACAGTGCCGGCGGGCACCGGCCCGGCCAAGCAGCCGTCGTGAGCCCCCGGTCCCTCCCGGTGGCTACGAGAGGGACGTGGGACGACAGACAGCGGCGCCCCACCGCCGGGGGTACCGGAGGTGGGGCGCCGAGTCCGGCAGTCGCGGCCGGCCAGCACCGATCAGTGCTGGTCTGCGACCTGCTCGCCGGTGCGCTGCACGCCCGGGGAGGCCTGGCCCGCGACCGCGGCCGGGTCGCCCTCCAGCGCCGGCTGGCGCTTGGCGATGGCCTCGACGACCTTGCGGGCGAGGTCCTGGGGGGCAAGACCGACCTCAGCGATGATCTCATCACGCTTGGCGTGGTCGAGGAATCGCTGGGCGATGCCGAAGTCGCGCAGTGGGACATCGACGTCGGCGTCGCGCAGCAGCTGGGCCAGCGACGACCCGACCCCACCGACCCGGCCGTTGTCCTCGACGGTGACGACGAGGTCGTGGTCGCGGGCCAGGTCCACCAGCACCGTGGGCAGTGGCTTGACCCAGCGGGGGTCGACGACGGTGATGCCGATGCCCTGGCTGGCGACGAGGCGCGCCACCTCCAGGCAGGTGGTGGCCATCGCACCGGCGGAGACCAGCAGCACCTCGCGGCGCTGGGCCACCGCCGGCGAGCGGAACAGCACGTCCACCCCACCGATGGTGTCGATCGCCGGCACGTCCGCGGCGACCTTGCCCTTGGGGAAGCGGACCACGGTCGGCTTGTCGGTGGTCCCGATGGCCTCCCGCAGTTCGGCGCGCAGGGTCGGCGCGTCCCGGGGAGCGGCGATCGCGAGGCCGGGGACGACCTGCAGGAACGACATGTCCCACATGCCGTTGTGCGACGCGCCGTCCTCCCCGGTCACCCCGGCCCGGTCGAGCACGAACGTCACCGGCTGGCTGTGCAGGGCGACGTCCATGAGGACCTGGTCGAAGGCACGGTTGAGGAACGTCGCGTACAGGCACACGACCGGCTTGAGCCCGCCCATGGCGAGCCCGGCGGCCGAGGTGACGGCGTGCTGCTCGGCGATGCCCACGTCGAACACCCGGTCGGGGTAGGCCTTGGCGAACGGGCCGAGGCCGACCGGCTGGAGCATCGCGGCCGTCAGCGTGACCACGTCGGGCCGCTCGGCGCCGATCTGGACGATCTCCTCGGAGAAGATGTTCGTCCAGCTCGTGGTCTTCGACGTGGACACCGGCTTGCCGGTGACCGGGTTGATGACGCCGACGCCGTGGAAGTTGTCGGCGTCGTCCTGCTCGGCCGGCGGGTAGCCGAAGCCCTTGCGGGTGACACAGTGGACGATGACCGGCCCACCGAAGTCGCGGGCGCGGCGCAGAGCGGACTCGACCGCGACGACGTCGTGACCGTCGACCGGGCCGACGTACTTCAGCCCGAGGTCCTCGAACATCCCCTGCGGCTGGACGACGTCCTTGATGCCCTTCTTGATGCCGTGCAGCGCGTCGAACAGCGGCGCGCCGACCAGCGGCGTGCGGCCGAGGACCTGCTTGACGACGTCAAGGACCTGCTCGTACTCGGGGGCGAGGCGCAGGGCGGCCAGATGGTCGGCCAGGCCGCCGATCGTAGGCGCGTAGGACCGGCCGTTGTCGTTGACGACGACGACGACGGGGCGGTCGTCCGCCGCGATGTTGTTCAGGGCCTCCCAGCACATGCCCCCCGTCAGCGCGCCGTCACCAACGATCGCGACGACGGCCCGGTCCTCCCCGCGCAGCGCATAGGCGCGAGAGAGACCGTCGGCATAGGACAGGGCGGTCGAGGCGTGCGAATTCTCGACGATGTCGTGCTCGGACTCGGCCCGGCTGGGGTAGCCCGAAAGGCCACCCCGCTGACGCAGCCCGTCGAAATCGCCTGCCCGACCGGTGAGAATCTTGTGGACATAGGACTGGTGTCCGGTGTCCCAAAGGATGCGGTCGAACGGTGAATCAAACACTCGGTGAATCGCCAGCGTCAGCTCGACGGCACCGAGATTGGGTCCGAGATGGCCTCCGGTACGCGCGACGGCGTGAATGAGGAAATCACGGATCTCGGCCGCCAAGATGCCGAGCTCCTCATGGTCGAGGCGCTTGACGTCCTGGGGACAGCTGATCGTGGACAGAAGCGACACGGCGTGAACTCCCTCTCCCGAAAGGGGATCGGTCCGGGTCCGGCAAAGTCTACGCAGGTCGCCTGCGCGCCCGCAGACAGCCTGGCGACATGTGAGTTCCTCGTGGATGGGGAGGCAATAAGCTTGCTCGCGGTAAGATGCACCCCCGGCTCGCACACTATTGGTCGGGATGCAGGCACGCAGACGTACTCTCCTGCGCGGCGTGGCGCGCGGACGACACGCCGGGGCGATCGGGCGGCGCCGGATCCGATCGATCGGCCCCGGCGACCACCTCACGCTCCACCCCGCGTAGGCCTTCGGTTGCTGTAGGTTCGATGACGCGTGGCTCCAGTAGCGCCACGCATTCAACATGGGCGGTCATCGGGAACAGGTCGAACGCACGCAGCGAGACCAGCTCGTAACCGGCGGCCGATGCGGCCGCCAGGTCCCGGCCCAGGGCCACCGGGTCGCATGCGACGTAGGCGACGGCACGCGGGTGGTGGGCCAGCAGTGCGGCCATCACTGCGGGCCCTGCCCCGGTGCGGGGCGGGTCCAGCACGGCGGTGTCGACACGGCCGGCCGTCGACCCGCTGCCGACCACTCCGCGCACCGTCGCCGGAGTCACCCGCAGCGAGCGCAGTGACACCTGAGGCAGGTCGGCGAGGCTGCGGGCGGCGGCGGCCACCGCCGCGGCGTCGGATTCCATCGCGACGACCCGGCCGCCGGGGCCGACGTCGACGGCGAGGAACGCGGCGAACAGACCCGCCCCCGAGTACAGGTCGAGCGCCGTCTCCCCCGCCCGCGGCCGCAACGCGTCCCGGACGGCGGCGACCAGCACCTCCGGCGCGCCCGGATGGACCTGCCAGAACACGTCCGGCCCGAGCTGGAAGCGCCGCTCCCCCACCGTCTCGACGACCTCGCCGGGCGCCGCCGCGGCGGGATACACGGCGACGGCCACCTGTCCGGTGGACGGGCTCGCGGCGACCTCGACCGCCTCGGCGCCGGGAAACCGGCGCCCGGCCAGCGCCCCGGCCACGAGCGGGTGCGCGATGCGGCAGTCCGGGACGGCCACCACCGTGTGGGAGCGGCTGGCCCGCAATCCGATCTCACCCTGTGCGGTGACGGCGAAGCGCATCCGGGTCCGCCAGCCCAGACCGTCGTCCCCCTCGCCGCCCGGCCGGTCGCCCCGGCCGCCGACGGGCACCGCCTCGACAACCACCCGCACGGGCCCGCGCCGGGCACCGGACTCCCCCTGCCGGCCGGCGGGCGCGGCGGGCGCAACGGACGTGGGATGGGCCTCGGGGTCGGCCACGGCGTCCAGCCCGCCGAAGCGGCGCAGCGCCTCCGCGATCACCTCGGC
>NZ_JANEZT010000044.1 GCF_025403405.1 Frankia tisae | reverse complement strand
CCCCTCCCCCGCGCCTCCGGCCGGGCCCAGCAGGTCCGACGGCACCGGCCCGAACGCCGCGATCGGCGCCGATGTGAGCACCGGCGTCCCGGCGCAGGCGGCGGTGCTCACGGAGCCGGCCACACGGCCCGGCGATGCCGCGGCCCCGCCGACGGGGCCGACGCCCGAACCTGAGCCGCCCGATCCTGAGCCGCCCGATCCGCGGGCGGCGTTGCTCGACGCCTGGGTGCGCGACGTCTGGCGGCCCTGGGCGCCGGGGGCGCGGGCGGCGCGGGACGCCCGCGCGCTCTACCAGCGCCTGTTCGACCTGCGCCTGGCCCTGCAGCGCGACGACGCCACCACCGAGCTCGTGTGGGGGCACGGCGTGCTGTGCTGGCGGGTCGGCGATGCCGTGATCAGCCATCCGCTGCTCGTCACCCGCATGGTGGCGACGCTCGATCCCGACTCCGGCGTCGTCCGCCTGCATCCCGACGGGCCGACGAGCCTGGAGACCGAGCCGCTGCACGGCCTCGGGCTGCCCGGCCTCGACGAGCTCTCCGCCCTGCGCGACCGGCTGCGTGACGCGCCGGCGGACCCGTGGGACGCGCCGGGCCGCGCGGAGGTGTTCCGCCAGGTCATCGCGCCGCTCGGGCTGGACGCCCGACTCGTCGAGGGGCCGGGCCTGCCCTCGCCCGGCGCGGCGCCGGTCCTCGTCGACACCTGGGCGCTGTACGCCCGGCCGCGGCCCGCCCTGCAGGCGCAGTTCTACGCCGACCTGCGCACCGCCCTCACCGAACGCGACGTCATCCCCGAGGCGATCGCGTCCGTGGTCGCCGAGGAGGCGCTCGTCGCCGAGGCGCTCGCCGGCGACGGCGCCGGGCCACCGTCCGGCTCGGGACGCTGGGACCGCGGCGGTCCGGGCGCGGCGCCGGGATTCGGCGCCGACGCCTCCGGCGGCCTGGGCGAGCGGCTGCTCATGCCGCTGGCGACCAACGCCGACCAGGAGCGGATCGCCCGCCAGCTCGCCGTCTCTCGCGGCGTGACCGTGCAGGGCCCGCCGGGCACCGGCAAGAGCCACACCATCGCGAACCTGATCTGCCATCTCGTCGCGCACGGGCAGCGCGTGCTCGTCACCGCCCAGGACGAGCAGGCCCTCGGCGTGCTGCGCGACAAGATTCCGCCGGAGCTGCGCGACCTGAGCGTCGCCGTGCTGGGGTCGAGCCGCGCGGACCTCGACGAGCTGCGCGCCGCCGTGGTGGAGATCTCCGGGGCGCTCAGCGACGTCGACCCCGCGCGGGAGACGGCGGCCGTGAAGGCGCTCGCCGAGGAGCTCGACGCGGCCCGCGCCCGCGCCCGCACCCTCGAACTGCGCATGATCGACCTGCTGGCGGCCCAGGGCCGCGAGTTCGAGCTGCCGCATGGGCGGGAACGGGCCCCGGCGGTGGCGGCGTGGCTCGCCGAGCGGGACGGCGAGCTGTCGTTCATCCCGGACCGGCTCGACCCGACCCGGGCGCTGCCGCTGGACCCGGCGGAGCTCGCGCTGCTCTACCGCACGGCGCGCGAGATCGGCCCCGCCGACGCCCGCGCGCTCGCCCAGGAGCAGCCCGACGCCGCCGCGCTGCCGGCCGCGGTCGCCCTGGTGCGGCTGCTCGCCGAGCTCGACGAGGTCCGCGACGGCCTCGCCGACCTGGAGCTGGCGGGCCTGTCGGTCGCCGCGCTCGACGCCCTCGGCGACGCCGCGGCGCAGGCGCTGGTGGACGACACCCGCGGCGGCGCCGAGCGGGCACGGCGGCTTTCGGTCGGCTGGCTCGCCGCCGCCCGGGCGCAGTGCGCCGGCTCCGACGCGCAGGCCGAGTTCTGGGCCGCGCAGGCCGCGGAGCTGGCGGCCGAGGTCACGGAGCTGCGCGGGCTCACCGCGCGGACCTTCGGCCGCCCGGTCGAGGTGCCCGACGGCGACCCGCGGGTGCACCTGCGCCTGCTCGGGGAGCTGCGCGAGCGTTACGCCGCCGGGCGCGGGGTGCCGCGGCTCGGCGGGCGGGAGCTGCGGGAGCTGCGCGACGCGGTCCGCGTCGACGGGCTCGTCCCGCACACCGCGGACGACGTGGCCGTCGCCGAAGCCGAGGTGCGCCGCCGCCAGGCCCTCGCCGCCACGGTGTCCCGCCAGGGCGCGATCGCCGCCGCCCTCGGCGGCGAACCCGTGCAGGCGGGTGCACTCGACGTCCTGACCCGGCTCGACGCGGCCGCCCGAGACCTCGCCGACGCCGTCGACTGGGAACGCCGGGGCCGCCCGGAGCTCGCCGCGCGGCTACGCGCCGTCGCTCCCGGCGCCGGTGACGGCAGCGATCCGGCCGCCCTGTCCCGGCTGGCCGACCTGCTCGCCGCCGCGGCCGGCCGTCGCCGCGAACAGGAGGTCACCGAGCGGCTCGCGGCGCTCGCGCGGACCCTCGAGGAGGGCGGGAGCAGCCCGCGGGCCGGCCGGCTGTGGGGCGAGCTGCATCAGGCGCTGCTGCGGCGCGACCTCGCCACCTGGGATGCGCTGCTCGGCGAGGCCGCCCGGCTGGCGGCGCTGCGTCCCGACGCGGCCGCGCGCACCCGCCTGTCGGAGCGGCTGCGTGCGGTCGCTCCGCTGTGGGCCGACGCCATCCTCGACCGCCCCGGCGACGCGGCCGCCGCAGCCGGCGGCGGCGACCCGGCGCGGGCCGCGGCCGCGTGGCGCTGGCGGCAGGCGCAGACCTGGCTCGACGACCTGCACGCCGACGGCGACCTCGCGTTGCTCGGCCGCCAGCTCGGCGACGCCTCCGAGCAGGCCCGCCGGCTCGTGCTCGACACCGCGCGCCGCGCCGCCCGCCTCGGGCTCGCGACCCGGCTCGGGGATCCGCAGCGCCGCGCGCTCACCGGCTGGGTGCAGGCCCTCGACCGGCTGGGGAAGGGCACCGGGAAGTACGCCCCGCACTGGCGGGCGCAGGCCCGCACGCACATGCGCGCCGCGATGGGCGCCGTGCCCGTGTGGATCATGCCGACGTATCGGGTGATGGAGAGCTTCGACCCGGGATCCGACGACCTCTTCGACGTCGTCATCGTCGACGAGTCCAGCCAGTGCGACATCCTCTCCCTCGGCGTGCTCAGCCTGGGCCGGCGCGCCGTGGTCGTCGGCGACGACGCCCAGACGAGCCCGGAGGCCGTCGGAATCGACCGAGCCCGGGTCGGGGCGCTGATCGACGCCCACCTGCCCGACGTGGCCCAGCGGTCCCTGCTCGACGTGGAGGCGAGCCTCTACGACACCGCCGCCAGGGTGTTCCCGCGGACCGTGGTGCTCAAGGAGCACTTCCGCTGCCTGCCCGACATCATCGGGTTCTCCAACCGCTTCTACGACCATCAGATCCTGCCGCTGCGGGAGGATCCGGAGCTCGCGATCGGTGCCGCGCTGCGCCCGGTCCGCGTCACCGACGGCGCCCGGGCGCAGACCCGCTTCGGCGACGCCAACCCGGCGGAGGCACAGGCGATCGTCGATCAGGTCGTCACCTGCTGCGCCGACCCCGCCTATGACGGGATGACGATGGGCGTGGTCACCCTGCTCGGCGCCGGGCAGCCCCGGCTCATCGAGCACGCCCTGGTCGAGCGGCTCGGCGAACGGGAGTTCTCCCGGCGGGCGCTGCGCGTCGGCGACCCGTACCAGTTCCAGGGTGACGAGCGCGACGTTGTGTTCGTCTCCGTCGTCGCCGACGACAACCGTTCCGCCGCCACCCGCCGCCGCGACCTGCAGCGCGTCAACGTCGCCGCGAGCCGCGCCCGCAACCAGATGTGGGTGTTCCACACCGTCGACCCGGCGACGCTGCGCGAGGATGACATCCGCCGCCAGCTCATCGAGTACACCTATGCCGGTGCGACCCCGCAGGCCGCGGGCCGGCTCGCCGACCGCTGCGAGAGCGAGTTCGAGCGCGCGGTCCTGCGCGAAATCCTCGGCCGCGGCTACCGGGTCCGCCCCCAGCACTCCGTCGGCCGCTACCGCATCGACCTCGTCGTCGAAGGAGCACCCCGCCCGCCGGCGCCCGGCGCGGGTGCCGCGCGCGTCCGCGGCCCCCGCCTCGCCGTCGAATGCGACGGCGACCGGTTCCACGGCCCCGACCAGTGGGAGGCGGACCTGCGCCGCCAGCGGATCCTGGAGCGGCTCGGCTGGACGTTCATCCGCATCCGCGGCTCGGAGTTCTACCGCCATCCCACCCGCACGCTCGACGGCCTGTGGCGCCGGCTCGCCGAACTCGACATCCACCCGGACGTGGGCGTCTGATCGTCATCGTCCGGTCAGCGGCCTGCCCCGGGCATGCCCGCTCGCGGGGCGATCTCGTCGACGAGCCCCCAGGCCAGCGCCAGCCCGGCGTCGAGGGGAAGCCCGCTGAGGATCAGGTAGGCGGCCCGCTGCGGGCCGATCCGCCGCGGGATGCTCGCAGTCCCCCCGGCGCCGGGGACCAGCCCCATCGCCACCTCCGGAAGTCGGAAGGAGGCGTCGGGGGCGGCGACGACCCGTCCGCAGAACGCGGGCAGCTCCGCTCCCGCACCGATGCAGAGCCCGTGAACGTAGGCGGTCACCGGCAGCCCGGTGGCCAGCAGGCCCAGCGGAATGCTGCGGGTGGTCCGCACGGCGTGCGCACCGACCGGGTCGAGCATCGTGCCGAACTCGGTCAGGTCGCCACCGCTGGAGAACGACGGACCCGTGCCGGCCAGCCGGATCTCGGCGAGCTCGCTGTCGGCGGCGGCGAGCCCGAAGGCTGCCACCAACCCGTCGCGCAGGCTGATACTCACGGCGTTGTGGACCCGCGGACGGTTGAGGATCACCGTGAGCACCGCCCCGTCCCGCTCGACGAGAACGGCAGGCGCCGCACCGGTGGCGGTCGCGGGGGCCGTCGGATCCGTCGCCCCGCCGGCGGCGCGCGCGCTGTGCCGGGCCCGGCGCCCGGCCAGCCAGCCGGCGAACTCCGGGCCGGCCTGCAACGCCGAGTAGGCAAAAGACTCGGCGACGACAGCATCACGCACGTCGATCCCGGTACTCACGCGCAGCAACTGCATGAGGGCGGTCGCGGCGAAGGGATTCGCGGCAACCGCGGCAGCCAGGGCAGCCACCGCGGCGTCGACCCCGTCCGGCGCGGTCACCCACGGTCGCGGCGCCCCCGGCTCGTCGGTGAGCAGGATGTCGAACCCGGCGGTGGTGACGCCGTCGGGGACCCACCGCAGATCCTCGGCCACCGCCACGCACACGCAGGGCAGCCGGCGGCCGCGTTCGCCGACCTTGATCGCCGCCGGGGAGGCGGCGTCGACGACCAGGATGGGCCGTCCACCGAGCGGGCTGAAGGCCTCCGGATCGGCCTGCAGGTCCGCGAGCACCGCCTCGGGGTCGACGACCCGCCGACCACCCACGCCGTCCAGCCCGGCGAGCAGGTCTCCCCCGATCGGGCCGGGGACGGCGGCGAGCGGGTCGGAGATGACCGGCTCAGCGGCCGGTCCGGGCACAGAAGTGTTCACATCTGAAGAAGGCTAGTGCCCCGGCACCGCGGAATCGCGCGGTCGCCCTGCCCGGGGACCGTCAGGCCGGGTGGCCGGGCTTCATGTCCCGGACCTGTTGGAAGCCGAGCTGGGTGAACGGCCCGGCGACCGCGCCGGCGACCGGTTCGATGACGAACGCCGTGTGGTCGCCGACGTCGGCGCGAGCGTGCACCGGGCCGGCGAACCAGGCGCGCGGCTGCTCGAGGACCGGCAGTCCGAACGGGCCCTCCCGCCAGGCGCAGCGCGCGAACTTGTCGATCTCGTCGCCGGTCTGCTCGCCGAACAGCGTCGCGAGCTCCTCGTCGGCCTCGTCGAGGAGATGGACCGCGAGATGGCTGGCCGCCGAGGCGACCCGATGGGTGTGGTTGACCCGGGAGACGCACAGCAGGTAGCGGGCCGGCTCGATGCTGCACTGGGTGTGGAAGCCGACGAGGCAGCCGCTGCGTTCACCGCCGGGCACCGCCGCGGTCACGACCACCATCGGGTAACTGATCGCGCTCACGGCCTCGTGAAACGCGGTGGGCTGGGTCATCGCTGTTTACGCTCCTCCGATCGGGCGGGCAGGTCAACGCCCGTGCGGACCACCCAACTGCCCCACGCCGACCACCGCCGACCACCGCGGGTCAGCCCGCTGGTCGCGGGTCAGCCGCTGGTCGCCGACCGTGGCTTCGGCCCAGCGGCACGCATGTTGACCAGTCGGCCCAGCAGTTCGAACCAGAAGGGGGCGCCGGCGGTGAGGGCAAAGCAGGCGATGGCCAGACCGGCGATCTTCAGAAACCAGCCGCCGACCGTGTGCGGGACCTCCCGCGGGTCGTCGCGGTCGTCGCTCGTCCGGACCCACCCGATCGGCAGGGCCAGGCCGGAGGCGTCCTGCACCGATCTGATCGCGCGCTCGACGGCGTCACCCGCACCGGCAGCGGAACCCGCATCGCCGGAGTTCGCATCGCCGGAACCAGTGGTGGCGGAGTCCCCGGGGGCGGAGTTCGCGGTGGTGCTGCCGTCGGCGGCCGCCTGGCTGACCTGGGCCTGGCTCGCGGTCACGGCCGCGTCGCGCACGGTCCCGTCCTGCCACAGCGCCCGGGAGACGGCGACCGCGTCAAGGTTGAACACGGCGGACAGGATGATCGCGTAGCTGAGCAGGAACACCGCGATCCGCCGCTTGTACCACCCGGACAGGCGGTCCATCGCCTCGTCGTACCACTGCGCCAGCTCGGTTATGATCTTCTCTCTGTCGCCACCCGTTCGGATCACGGCCGCGGTGAGCGCGTCCTTCGCCAGCGAGGGGGGCAACGCGGTCAGCCCATCCTCCAGCGTCCCGACCGTCCCGCTGCCGACCGCCGACACCAGCGCGGCGGCCACGACCCGTCCGGTCGGGTGGTCCACCGGCATCGCGTCATACAGGGCCTGGGCGGACCCCTCGTCGAGTGAGCGCCGGGCGGCGTCGTAGGCGGTCTGGTAGTGCTCGCGGATCTCGTCGGCGATGTGCGCGGGCAGCGCGTCCGGGCGTAGCTGGGCCAGCATGGCCCGGGCGGGCGGGTCGACCCGGTCGAGCAGGGCCCGGGCGAACGCGGTGGACGGCACGTAGGAAGGCAGCCGCAGCCGGCGGGCTCGGCGCACCGCGGCCCAGGTTCGCTGCACCGGTGGATGATCGGCCATGTCGGCGGAGGTCGCATCCCGGCCGGCGGTGCGCATGGCCCGCAGGGGCCCGTCGAGCAGCTCCGCGGCGACGTCCGCGGGTGCGGCCCCCGGATCGGGCGGTGCTCCGCCCGGCGGGCGGCCCCCGAGCAGCCGGCGCAGCTCCGACTCGAGGCGACGGCCCCGATAGTGCAGGAGGCCGAGCACGGCCTCGTTGATCCGGGAGACGCCGAGGCTGAACGCGGCGAACAGCAGCGCGAGGCCGATCAGAACGTCCAGCGCGGACGAGTCAGGCACGTCGAAATCCCCCGTTCCCCGGCCGTGCCACCACTGCCGGTCCACGCCCCGCCACCGCCGGCACCACCCCGGGTCTGGCCGGACCTCACCGGCCGCGGAACGAATCCGGGCACCGCGGGCGCATCCAGGCCGGATCGCGCATTTCTACACCGGGCAGCCACGCTCCCACCGAGCGACGCCGTCCGACGCCGCAGCCGACACGGACGGTCACAGCTACCGGACGGCGACGGCGGGGCTCGGAAGGGGCGGCGGTCCTGCGCAGAGCGCGTGACCTGGTCTGGGGTCGGAGATCAGATCCAGCCGCGGCGGGAGGCGAGGGTCCCGGCCTGGAAACGGCTGCGGGCGTTGAGGCGGGACATCAGATCCGCGATCATGCGGCGCACCGTGCGCACGGAGACACCGAGATGGCGGGCGGCCGCCTCATCCTTGACGCCGAGGCTGAGCAGGCGCAGCAGCAGCCGCTCGGTGTCCGAGGGATCGTCGGCCGACTCCTCATCGCCGGTCGGCGCCGGCCCGCCGCCGAGCGGCTCGGCGATCGCCCAGACCTGCTCGAACAGGGTACGCAGGACCGCGGTGAGCTCGGGCGTGCGCACAAGCAACGTGTGGCCGTCGGCGCCGGCGCCGCGGGCCAGCCGGACGAGCCCGACGCGGCCGTCGACGGTGGTGGCGTCCAGCCGTGGGTCGTCAGCGACGCGGGCGACGAGGCCGTGTGCGGCGACGGTACGCACGTAGCCGGCGCCGCGTTCGTCGAGCCGGTAGGAGCGCGGTAGCACGCTGCGCATCGCGACCCCGCGCCGAAGTGCCCGCAGCTCGGCCGGCATGAGGTCGTCGGACAGCGCCGCCGACCAGCCCCGCCGGGTGCGCAGGGTGAGCACCTCCCGCTCGGCCCGGCCGACGAGGGAGATCAGCTCGGCGCGAGCCTGGTCGACACCGTCGATGCGCTGCACCTCGACAGGGGCGGAACCGGGACGGCCCTCCAGGTAGTCCGAGACGAAGACGCTCACCTGCGTCCGGGCCCGCACGAGCCGCTCATGGCGGCGGATGAGCTGCTCGTGCTGGGCCTGGAGCAGATGGTTCAGGCCGGCCTCCGGATCAGCGGCGACGAAGCGTCCGGGCCGTTCCCGGGAGGCCAGCAGCAGGCCGAGTTCGACCAGCCGGTCGCGGATCCGGCCGACGCCGCCCGCCGGTTGGCCGAGCATCTCCGCGGCCTCGGTGACGCTCAGCGACTCGTGGCGCAACCAGAGCCGGTAGGCGGACAGCGCGACGTCGTCGAGACCGAGGATGTCGAGCACCTTGCCTTTCACCGGATGGCCGTCTGTGGCGTTCACCTGGACCGCTGCGGCTGGCTCAGCTGGGCGGTCGACTCGGCGGAGACCAGGTCGAGGGCGTGGCGGACCAGCGACACCAGCGACTGGCGGACCGACTCGCGCTCGCGGGCGTCGCAGCGCACCACCGGCCGGCGCGGGTCGAGGTCGAGCGCCACGCGGACGTCCTCGACGCGGTACTCGCGGGTGCCGTCGAACCGGTTCAGCGCGATGAGGAACGGGATGTTGCGCTCCTCGAAGAAGTCGATGGCGGGGAAGGAGTCCGCCAACCTTCGGGTGTCGACGAGCACCACCGCGCCGATCGCGCCGAGCACCAGCTCGTCCCACATGAACCAGAACCGTTCCTGCCCGGGGGTGCCGAACAGGTAGAGGATGACGCTGTCGATGAGCGTGATCCGCCCGAAGTCCAGCGCGGCGGTCGTCGTCGTCTTGGCGCCGACCGCGCTGGTGTCGTCGATGTCGATGCTGGCCACCGTCATCGCGGCCTCCGTGGTCAGCGGTGGGATCTCACTGACCGAGCCGACGAACGTCGTCTTTCCGACTCCGAACCCGCCGGCGATGATGATTTTGACCGAACGCGGCGCCGTCGTCTCCGGCGACCGCGGTCTGGAGGACCTGTGGTCCATCGAGCACCTTTCCGATGAGGTGGCGGAAGGACGGTCGAACGAGCCGCCGGCAGCGGTGGGGCGGACCGCATCTGGGCACGCGGCCGCGGGGCGCGAGACTCCTCGACCCTGGTCACCAGCAGGGCCGTCTCGTAGCGGACGCATCTCAGGTCACCTCTCCCGCATCGTCGCCGTCGTGGGAAACCCGGCCGTCCGCCAGCCCGTGGCCGAAGTTGCTCCGGAGGGACGACATCATGCTGCGGACCTCTTCCGGGCTGCGCTGCGTGACGAGCGGGCCCGGCCACTCGTCGGGGCCGTCCCGGCGCAGCTGGGGCGCGAGGCTGGCCCGTCGGATACGCCGCGGCAGGCCCACCTCGGTGTGCTCCTCGGGCGCCTGGCCGCCCCGCTGCGGCAGGCCGGCGGGCAGCTCGCGCCTCGCCGTGGGCTGCCCGGGCAGGGCGGGGGCCCCGCGCTCGGCGGCGTCCGGCGGCGGCCCCTGTCGAGGACGCTCCGCGGCGAACCAGTCCGACCGGGCGGTGGCGAACGACGGCGGGACTTCGACGAACGCCTCGTCGGACTGGCCACGCGGCGCCTCGTCGGACTGCTCCGGGACGCCGGCGGCGGTGTCGTCGGCGGTGTCGCCGTCGTCCCCGGGCCGGCGTAGCAGGGCGGCCGGCACCTGCACGATGGCCGACGTGCCCCCGGCGGGCGAGGGACGTAGCTCCACCGAGATGGCGTGCCGCTCGGCGAGGCGGCCGACGACGAACAGGCCGAGCCGCCCGCTGCTCGACAGGCCGAAGGGACGCGGGTCGGCCAGCCTCAGGTTGCAGGAGTGCAACTCCTCCGGGCTCATCCCCAGGCCGTGGTCCTCGACCTCGATGACGAGGCCGTCGGGCGCCTCTCGCCCGACGACCTGCACCGGGGTGTGCGGCGGGGAGAAGGAGGTGGCGTTCTCGATGAGCTCGGCGAGCAGGTGGATGACGTCGCCGACGGCGTGCCCGCTGATGGCCCCGTCGCCGGTGGGCATCACCTTCACCCGGGCGTAGTCCTCGACTTCGGCGACGGCGCCGCGCATGACGTCCTCGACGGCGATCGGTCGGCGCCAGCTGCGCTCGGGCTTCGAGCCCGACAGGACGATGAGGTCCTCGGTGTGGCGTCGCATGCGGGTGGCCAGGTGGTCGAGGCGGAACAGCTCCTCGAGCTGGTCCGGGTCGGTCTCCTTACGCTCCAGCGTGTCGATGACCTTGAGCTGACGGTTGATGAGGGCCTGGCTGCGGCGGGCCAGGTTGAGGAAGGTGTTGCCGACGCTTGTGCGCATCGCGGCCTGTTCGATCGCGGTACGCACCGCGACGGCGTGCAGGACGGAGAACGCCTCGGCGAGCCTCCCGATCTCGTCCGTGCTCTGCACTTCGACCGGGAATTCCTCCGCGGACATTTCGACCTGTTCGCCTCGGTGCAGCCTCTCAACGACCCCGGGCAGCCGCTCGTTGGCAACTTCGAGCGCACCGCGCCGTAGCCTGCGCAGATGCCGGGTCATCGGGCTCACAATCAGGAGAGAAATCACCACGGACACGACCAGGACCAACGCGGTCCCGATACTGCCGAACAACGCGTCACGGGTGGCGGAACTCGCGATGTGCTGACTGGTGGAGCTTAAATCGGTCGTGATCCGCCGCTCGACCTGGCGCATCGCCGCGATCTTGCGGTCCGCGGTGTCCAGCCAGGCCTGTTGGGTAATCGTCGGCGACTGGCCATTCTGGACGGCGTTGACCGTGTCGTCGCGCATTGCGGTGGCGGCGGAGCTGGTTCGGTCGACCGTGACGTTGTAGAACGCCTGCTCAGCTGCGGTGGCGGTGGTCCGGAACTGCTGCAGCCAGGCGTCCTCGGCGCCGGCCGAGCCCTCGATCTGGCGCAGGGCCACGGAATCCGGCTGACCGAGAATGATCACCTGGGCGATCGAGCCGCGTTGCTGAACGGCTTCCTCCGTCGCCCGGGAGATACCGACGAGTGTGGTGGCGCCGTTGACCAGCGACGCGTTGTCGCTGCCGGCGGTGACGCCGGCGTTGAGCGAGAGGAGATCGTGCACGAGGTCGTTGTAGAAAGTCCCGTTCTGGTCAATCTGAGCCTGCCGGGCGTCGACCGCCCTGCGCTGCGCGGGCAGCAGGTCCAGCCGCGTCGAGATCGACGCCAACGTCATCGCGACGATGTCCCGGGCCGCCGGGGGCAGCCCGGCCTCGCCGGCGCCGAAGGCCGCCGACGCCTGGTCCACGGGGCCACGGGCGGCGACGGTGGCCTGCCCCGGGCCGGCGGCCAGGTAGTTGGAACCCACGTAGGCATTCGTCGCGTACCGCTCGGCCTGGAGCGCGGCGACCAGGTCGCCGCCTTTGATCGAGAAGGCGGCCAGCGCCTTGATGCGGTTTGCGGCCCGCACGTTGTCGACGTTCCCCCGCACCTGTATCGCGCTCAGCACCGCCAACGCCACCAGGGGGATGACGAGAATCACCGCGAGCTTCGAGCGGATGGGCCAATTCTGGAGCATCCGGTCCTCTCGTCCGGCACCCGCGAGTTGGGCGCCTCATGTGCGGGGTGAGTGTTCGAGTTCAACGGGACCTGTCCCCGAAGGACCACGCGCAACAACACCCGCACCGGGGTATTGAGGGCAAGGCCCGGACATCGGGTGAATGTTCCTGGGACGCCGACAACTCTAGCGGATGAATGAAGCATCCCGGTTAGGGGCGGCGCCGTTTAACGGACAAGCATGGCAACGTTGCACCGCGTGACGGACATTCGTTCTGACCCGCGAAGAGTGATAGTCCAGCCGCGTCTAATTGCAATCGACGTAGCCCGGACCAAGCAGCGTCCGCGCACCGGAGCGAGCAGTGATTGACACTAGCTGGCAGGACCCGGCGCAGAAGCACCGACCGCTGGCGGCGGAGGCCCGGACCTCGCGCCGGACAACAACAACAAACACACGAAAATACTGCCCGGAACACATCTCCACATCGCGGGACGCACAGCCGCGAAAGGAACCGGCCGTTGGTTCAGCCGGCAAGCGGTTCCGCCGGCAAGCGGGTCAGCCGGCAAGCGGGGCGGGTGACGGCCGGCCGTGCCGGCTCGCCGGGGTCCGGGGGCGCACCCGGTGGACCAGCGTCGTCTGGCTCACGGTGGCAACCAGCGCACCCGTGCGGTCGTACATCCGCCCCCGTACCTGCGCGACGTTGCGGACGATCGCCTCGACCCGCACGTCCAGCAGCACCCACTCGCCGGTCGGGGCGGCCACGATCCGCAGGCTGTTGTCGAGGCTCGTGCCGGCGGCCATCTCTCCCGTGGCCTCGATGAGTCCGACCGGGGCGAAGTCGCCGAGCAGGGCGAGCACCGCGGCGCGCACCGGCAGCCGGGGGCGCAGTCGCAGCCACAGCGCGCTGCTCCCGCCGCCCGGCCGCCCATCGAGGTCGGTCCTCGCCGGCCTGGCCCACCGCTGCTCGACGAGGGAGATCACGCCGTCGCGGGGGAAGTCCAGCCAGGTCGGGTACTCCCGCGGGGGGCAGCCGTCGGGATCCGGCGCCCAGTCCCCGGCCGGGCCGAACCGGTTGACGGCGCCGCTCACCCGGCTGAACGTGCCGCCCGCGAGGAACACCAGCCGGCCGGCCACGGTGGCCCGCACGACGACCTGCGACAGGCCGCCGGTGGCCGGGTCGACGCTGAGCTCCACCTCCTGTCCGGCGTGTACCGGGGCGAGGAACTGGGTGTGCGCCCACACGCAGTCCCGGCCGCCGCAGGCCTGGACGAAGGCGATCGCGGCAGCGAGGCCGCAGCCGCCCCACAGGGTGCCCCGCGTGTTGAGCAGATGGGCGTCGGCCACGAAGCGGCCGCGGTACTCCCCCGGGTCGACCGTCAGCCCGAGCAGTCCGGCGAGGGAGGTGGCGTCGCGGCCGAGGTCACCGTGAGCTCCCTCGGCCCGCCGCGGACCGTCGTCCCCGTGACGGAGCCGGGTCGGCAGGTCGGCCGCGGATCGTGGCGGGATGCCTGGTCCGTGCTGGACTGTCACGTTCTCATCCTGGCAGGCCCCGGTCGGGTCATGCGCCGGGGTCATCCGGCCGGACCCGACCGCGCAGCGCTTTCACCTGGGGCCGGCACGGTGACACAGTGAGCGTCACCACCGCCGAGGAGGCCGCAGTGAGCAGCCAGATCGAGTCCGAGATCGCCGACGGCGTGCTCACCGTGCGCATCGCGCGACCAGGCAAGCGCAACGCCCTCACCCAGGCGATGTACACGGCACTCGCCGAGGCGTTCGCGGCGGGCGAGGCTGACGCCGGGGTGCGGATCATCCGCATCTGCGGCAGCGGCGGATCATTTACCGCCGGTAACGATCTCGCCGACTTCCTGGCCACGGCAGACCTGGCCCCGGACGGCCCGACACTGACGTTCATCCGGACGGTCGCCCGCGGCACGAAGCTGCTCGTCGCCGAGGTCGACGGGCCGGCGGTGGGCATCGGCACGACACTGCTGCTGCACTGCGACCTGGTGTACGCCACCGAACGCAGCACCCTGGGCATCCCGTTCGTCAACCTGGGCGTCGTGCCCGAGTTCGGCTCCTCGCTGCTGCTGCCGCGCCGGGTCGGGCCCGCGGCGGCGGCCAGGCTTGCATACTTCGGCGAGCCGTTCGGCGCCGCCCAGGCCGCCGACCTGGGAATCGTCACCGAGGTGCTACCCGACGCCGACGCGCTGCGCGCCCGCGTCGACGACCGGGTCGCGGCACTGCTGGCGCAGCCAGCGGGCGCCCTGGCCGCCACCCGCGCCCTGCTCCACGACGGCGGGACAGCGCCGGTGCTCGCCCGGATCGACACCGAGGGCGCGATCTTCGCCGAGCGGCTGGCCTCGGCGGAGGCCAAGGCGGCGATGACCGCACGGCTGCCGGGTCGCGCGGCGTCGCCGCGGACGGGCTGAATCGGCCGGCCACGCCGCGCGCCGGTCTCCCCGCCGGCCCGCCGGCCGCAGTCAGGACGGCCGGTTCAGCGGGGCGTGGCCGGGCATACCGGGACCGTGACCAGTTCCCTGCCGCGCCAGCGCGACCAGGACGAGGTGCTGCGGCGCCGGCACTGGTGGCAGCGGCTGTCCCTCGGACCGGGAGGCGCGCCGCCGGCCCGCAGCGCCCTCGGGCTGCGCCGGGTGCTCGCCGTGTTCGGCCTGGTCTTCTGCGGCGCCGCCGCGGGCGTGTTCGCGTCGCGAGACCAGCCCGCCGCCGCGGCAGTGCTCGCGCTGCTCGCTCTGGTGGCCATCGTCGACCTCGCCGTCATCCAGCGCCGGCTGCACCAGCGTTCTCATGCGCGCCGGCTTCCGCCACCACCTCCCCGGCTGTGACGGTGAGCGCCGGCCCACGGCCGCGACGATGTCCCGCTCCGACCGCATAAGGTGTCCGGGGATCGGCTGATCAGATCCGTTGGGCCCGCACGGGCATCGAGCTGGTACGGGAGAGGGACGGCGGCCGATGAGCGAGCCGGCGGGCGGCGGGCGGTCGGCACCGGCCGGGTTCCCCCGCGGCACCGCGGACGAGCCCGGACTGCGCCGCGCACTGCGCCGGATGCGCCTGATCGCCACCGGCATGCTCGCCGCCGTCGTGACCGTCTATCTGCTCGCCCAGGGTTGGCGCAGCCACGGCGGCCCCGGTTGGGTGGCGTATGTGGCCGCCGCGGCGGAGGCCGGCGTCGTCGGCGCGCTGGCCGACTGGTTCGCGGTGACGGCCCTGTTCCGCCACCCGCTGGGCCTGCCGATCCCCCACACGGCGATCATCCCGGAGCGCAAGGACGCCCTCGGTCGGGGCCTGGAGAACTTCGTCAGCACGCACTTCCTCGCCGAGGACGTGATCCGGGAGAAGGTCGACGGCATCGGCGTCTCGGTGCGCGTCGGGTCCTGGCTACGCCAACCGCGCCACGCCGAACGGGTGACCGCCGAGATCGCCGGGCGGCTCACCTCGGCCATCTCCGGGATGAGCGACGACCTGGTCCGCGAGGTCGTGGAGAAGGCGGTGCTGCCCCGGGTGGTCGAGCGGCCCTGGGCGGGGGTGCTGGGCGCGGCCCTGCAGCGGGTGCTCGACGACCGGTTGCACGTTCGGCTCGTCGACGTGATCGTCGCCGAGGTCCAGGAGTGGCTTGCCCGCAACCCGGAGGTCTTCACCAGGCTCGTGGTCGATCAGGCGCCGAGCTGGACGCCGCAGTGGCTGGATGAGGCGGTCGCGGTCAAGGCCTATGACAAGGCGCTGGAGGCACTCGCGGAACTGCGCGCCGACCCGGAGCATCGGGTGCGCCTGGCACTGGACCGGTTCCTCGGCGACTTCGCCGGCCGCCTGCGCGCGGACCCGAGCCTCGTCGAGCAGGTCGAGCAGATCAAGCAGCGGCTCCTGGGGCACGCGGAGGTCGGCCGGGCCGTCGCCGCGATCTGGGCGACGACCCGGACGATCCTGCTCGACCTCACCACCGATCCGACCAGCACCGCCCGGGTCCGGGCCGCCGACGAACTGGCCGCGTTCGGGGCGCGGCTGGCCACCGACCCGGAGCTCGGCCGCACCGTCGACCGAGCAGCCTCCGACCTGGCCGCCCGGGCGGTCCACCGCTACCAGGGGGACATCGCCGCGATCATCGGCGACACGGTTGCGAGCTGGGAGCCCGAGGAGACCTCGCGGCGCATCGAGCTGCACGTCGGCCGGGACCTGCAGTTCATCCGCATCAACGGGACGGTCGTCGGTGCCCTCGTCGGGCTGATCATTCACGCCCTCACCGAGCTGGCCTTCTGACCTGCACGGGCCGCGGCCGCCCTGCCGGCGGCCAGGCGCTTTACCCGAAGGTCCCGTCAGCCCCGTGCCGGTTGACCCGTTCACGGGTGGCCGTCCGGTCCCTCCCGCCGTGCACTCACCGCCGCGGCACCGCACCGGGCTCGAAACGGCCGTGACCGCGGTCATCCCGGCCTTCCTGATCCGGTTCTGCCTGCTCAGCGGACACGCGGCCGGGCCTTTCGCCGGTCGGCACAGGCCGACGTTCCCCAGGGTGACCCTTATCGCGTCCCCGCCCCGCTCGACCCGCACCGATGGTGATGACCCCGCGCTTGCTGCTGCGATGCAAGCGGTGGGTGCACACGCCATCGGCCTGGAGGCACCTTCGGCAGGGTGCTCGCACAGCCCAGAGGAGCAGTGCGGAGTAACCCGACACGCTGCGCAACCACCGCCGCCGCGGCGATGGCGTCCATCGGCGGGCCGGGTCGAGACGAGCGGACGACCGTGCGGACGCGCACCGGCACGCCGCCGCACGGTGACCGCCCGAACCGGCGCAGAGGGGGATGCAACGGCTCGTTGCGTGCCGCGGCCCTATCCCCAAGCCCGGGTCGTCGATGTACCGTGAAGGAGACGACGGCCCGAGCGGCTGTCCGCGCCCGGCTGAATGGTCGGGTGTGCGAGGTCGGTGCGAGCGCCATAGCGGGAATCACCCGCCGTTGGGTCTGGTCGCGGAGCCGGCCGTACCCCGGCCGCCGGACGATGCAGCGGGCTGGTGTGGACCTCCTCACCCGTCCAAATGATCTCATGGTGGCCCTGACCTGATCGGCGGATCCCTCTGTCTCAGCACGGAAACTCCCAGTCCCATGTTGCCCATCGCCAGCCTCGCCCGGCCCGCGGCCGCGGTGTTGCAGGTGGTGCCGGACGCGGCGGCCGCGGTCCCCGGCCCGGCGGCTCCCGCTTCGGCGGCCCGGCGCGCCCGGCCGCTCCCCTCATCACGACGCGCGAACCCCGGCCCCCGGCCGAGTCGTTCGAGACCGCCGGCCTGCCCAAGCGCCTGATCAAGGCGCTCGCCGACCGGAACATCGCCGCGCCGTTCCCGGTGCAGGCCTCGACCCTGCCCGACGTCCTCGCCGGGGAGAACGTCCTCGGCCGGGCGAAGACCGGCTCGGGCAAGACGCTCGCCTTCGGACTGCCCATACTCGCCCGGCTCGCCAGCGGCGGTCCGGTGCAGCCGCGCCGTCCCCGCGCCCTGGTCCTCGTTCCGACCCGTGAGCTGGCCCAGCAGGTCAGCGACGCACTCGAGCCGCTGACCCGGGCGCTCAACCTGCGGCTGGCCCCGGTCTACGGTGGTACGTCGATCAGCCGGCAGATCTCGGCGCTGCGCCGCGGCGTGCACCTCGTCGTGGCCACCCCGGGCCGGCTGACCGACCTCGTCGAGCGCAGCGCCTGCGAGCTCGGCGAGATCGAGATGACGGTGCTCGACGAGGCCGACTTCATGTGTGACCTCGGCTTCCTGCCCGCCGTGCGGGCGCTGCTCGACGCCACCCCGTCCACCGGGCAGCGGCTGCTGTTCAGCGCGACGCTCGACCGCGAGGTCGAGGTCCTGGTCCGGGACTACCTGCCCGACCCTGTCCTCGTCGCGATCGACTCGGAGACCTCCCAGGTCAGCACGCTGGTTCGGCACGCCCTCGAGGCGCCCGACCGCGCCGCGCAGGTCGCGCTGGTGACAGCGCTCGCCGGCGGCTCGGGCAGCACCCTGGTCTTCGTCCGGACCCAGCGGGACGCCGACCGCGTGGCCGAGTCCCTCAGCCGCGCGGGCGTGCCGGCCGAGCCGCTGCACGGCGGGATGCCGCAGGGTGCCAGGACCCGGGCGCTGGCCGGTTTCACCGACGGCTTCTACCGGGTGCTCGTGGCCACGGACGTCGCCGCCCGCGGCATCCATGTCGACGGCATCCGGCTGGTCGTGCACCTCGGCCCGCCGGAGGACGCCAAGACCTACCAGCACCGTGGCGGCCGGACCGCGCGCGCCGGCGCGGAGGGCGCCGACGTGCTCGTCACCCTGCCCGCCGAGCGCGGGAAGGTCCGCGGGCTGCTGCGCGCGGTCGGCATCGAGGCACGCCCGGAGCCGACCACGCCGAACGACCCCATCGTCCTGGAGCTCGCCGGCCCGCCGGCCCCCCGGGTCAGCAAGGATGAGATCCCGCAGGCCCGCATGGCCGGCTCGACCGGTGGGCGCGGGCCGCGTGTCGGCGCACCCCGGACCGGCGGCGGCCGTGACGGCGAGCACCGCCGTCGCGAAGGCGGCGGCCACCGCTTCGGCCGGTCCGGGGCCACGCACGGCCGGCCGCAGCGTCGCCCCGGCGCCCCGGCGGCGCCGACCTCCGCAGCCCCGGCTCCGACGGCCTGACCAGACCGACGGCCTGACCAGACCGACGGGGTGAACCGACCGGCGGTCTGAACCGGCCGCAGTCGCCCGCTCCCAACACCGGCGCCGTCGCCCTGACCCGTCAGGGCGACGGCGCCGGCTGTGATCTGACGCCGGCCGGACAACCACCCTGCACCACAGGGCCGCCGCGTCCGCACCGGTCGACTACCCGCGGCAGGCCCGTCATCAGCCACGAGACACCGGCACGTGACGAAATAGTCCGGATCCGTGGTGTGAGCAACGCCACCCAAGCTCTTTGTGTGCCCCGTCCGCTCGATACCGTTTTAGGAACGAGTGTCGATATCGATGGAAAGGAGCGTGCACATGGAGCAGGACCAGTCGACCCAGCTGACCTCAGGGCTTTCCGGGCCCGGCCAGCGGGACATCGTCCCCGGCGCCGCCGACGCGGTAGAGGTCGTGGAGATCACCACCGAGAAGATCGCGTTCGGTCCCGTCGCGAACCCGAAGCGGCTACGGCTCGGAGTCTCTCGCTCGCTTTGACCCCCACCCGGTCAGGATTTCTCCAGGTCGGCCGCCGCCGGGCGGCCGACCTTGCGTTTCATCTCACCGATGCCGGCTTCCGGCCAGGGGCCGCGTGGTCCTACCGTCGAGGGATGAGCAGCCCCGAGACGACTCCGCGTGCAGCCGGATCGACCGCATTCACCGGGTCCACCTCCACCGGGCCCACGGGTCCGAGGCCGGCCGGCACGGGGCACGAACGCCTCACCCTGTCGGATGGCGGCGACGGCTTCCGGTCGTCCTGGGCACAGCTCGACGGCCCGGTGCACATCGTCGACTTCGGCGGTCCGGCCGACGGTCCGCTGCTGCTGTGCGTGCACGGCCTCGGCGGCTCCTACCTCAACTGGCTCCCGCTCGCCCCGCTGCTCACCACCACCCACCGGGTGATGGCCGTCGACCTGGCCGGGCACGGCCGCACCCCCGCCGCGGGCCGGCGCACCGACGTCCTGGCCAACCAGGGTCTGCTCGACCGTTTCCTGGCCGAGGTCCTCGACACCCCGCCCATCCTCGTCGGCAACTCGATGGGCGGCATGATCAGCGTGATGCAGGCCGCCCGGCGACCCGGCTCGGTCGCGGGCCTGATCCTCGTCGACCCGGCGCTGCCCCGCCCGCGCGGCGTGCGCCCGGATCCGGAGATCGCCCGCATCTTCGCCGGCCTGTTCATCCCCCGCCTCGGCGCCGCGGTCCTCGCTCGCCGCCGGACCCGTTTCACCCCCCGCGAACTCGTCGACCAGAGCCTGGTGCGGCTCACCGCCGACCCGGGCTCGATCCCCGAGTCAGCCCTGGCGGCGATGGAACGCGCCCAGCGGGAACGCGGCGGGCTGCCCGACGCCGACCAGGCGTTCGTGGGCGCGGCCCGCTCGGTGGTGTGGTCGCTGCTGCGCCCGGCGCCGCTGGCGCACATGGTCCGCACCGTGCCGCAGCCGACGCTGCTGCTGCACGGCTCCGCCGACCGGCTGATCCCGGTGGCGGTGGCCCGCAACGTCGCCGCGCAGCGGCCCGACTGGCGGGTGGAGATCCTCAACGGCCTCGGCCATGTGCCGATGCTCGAGGCCGCGGAGCTGACCGCGGGCCTCATGGCGGACTGGCTGCGCCGCGAGGGCCGCGAGGCGGCCGAACGCGCCCGCCGTCCCGCCACCCCGGCAGCCCCGACCCTCACTCCACTGCCGGCGGTGGGGAGCTGACCGGGGACGCCGATCCCGTCGACGCCGATCCGGGGGACGCGCTGCGGGCCGCGCTGCGCGCCGCCGCCGGGCACGCCGACGCCTGGCTCGCCAGCCTCGCCGAGCGTCCGGTGCGCCCGGCGCACGGCGCCGCCGAGGTCCTGGCCCGGCTCGACGGCCGGCTGCCGGCGGGCCCCAGCGACCCGGTGGCCGTCGTCGACGCGCTCGTCGAGGCGGTGGGGGGCGGGTTGACCGCCACCGGCTCGCCCCGCTTCTTCGGTTACGTCGTGGGCGGCACACTGCCCGCGGCGCTCGCCGCGGACCTGCTCGCCGTCGTCTGGGACCAGAACGCGGCGCTGGCATCGCTGTCGCCCGCGGCCAGCGCCGCCGAGGCCGTCGCCGGCCGCTGGGTCGCCGAGCTGCTGGGCCTGCCCTCGGGCGTGTCCGTCGGGTTCACCACCGGTACCCAGATGGCGCACGTCACCGCGCTCGCCGCCGCCCGCCAGCGGGTGCTCGCCGACGCCGGCTGGGACGTCGCCGCCGACGGCCTGACCGGGGCCCCGCCGGTCCGCGTGCTCGCCGGTGCGGACCGGCACGCCACCGTCGACGCCGCGCTGCGCCTGCTCGGCTTCGGCACCCGCACGATCGTCGAGGTGGCCACCGACGGGCTCGGCCGGATGCGCCCCGGTGCCCTGCGTGCCGCCCTCGACGCCGACGCCGACGCCGACGCCACCGCCGCCGCCGCCGCCGACCACCGCACCGCCACGCAGCGACCGACGATCGTCGTCGCCCAGGCAGGAGAAATCAACACCGGCGCGTTCGACCCGCTCGCCGAGATCTGCGCGCTCGCCCGCGCACACGGCGCCTGGGTGCACGTCGACGGCGCCTTCGGCCTGTGGGCGAAGGCGTCGGCGTCGGCGCCGCGCCGCGCCCTCGTCGCGGGCGCCGAGCTCGCCGACTCGTGGGCGACCGACGGTCACAAGTGGCTCAACGTCCCGTACGACTGCGGGATCGCGCTCGTCGCCGACCGGACGGCCCACCGGCAGGCGATGTCGGCGTCGGCGGACTACTTCGTCCTCGACTCGGCGGGGCAGCTCGACCCGGTGGACTGGACGCCGGAGTTCAGCCGGCGGGCCCGCGCCCTCGCCGTCTACGCGGCGCTGCGCTCGCTGGGCCGCTCCGGCCTGCGCGACCTCGTCGACCGCTGCTGCGACCTCGCCGACGATGCTGCCACCCGGCTCGCCGCGCTGCCGGGGGTGACCGTGCTCAACGCGACCGGCGACCGCGGCGGCCCGGGGCCTCTCGTCGCGCTCAACCAGGTCCTGATCCGGGTGGACGACCCGAGCCCGGCGGCCGACCGCGCGCACGACCCCCGGCCGGCGGTGGGGACGGCGGCGCGGGGCGACCGGCTGACCCGGCGGGTCACCGCGGCGGTGACGGCGGGCGGGGAGGCGTACGTGACCGGCACGGTGTGGCGGGGCCGCGCCGCAATGCGGTTGTCGGTGAGTAACTGGGCGACGACGCGGCGAGAGATCGACCGGGCGGTCGCGGCGATAGCCGAGGCGATCGCCGACGCGGCAGCCGAGGCCCGGCGTGGGCCGGTCCGGCCGGGCACGGTGACGGTGCCGGCGATGGCCGGTCCGGCCCGGCCGCCTCGCCCCCGTGACGCCGATCCGCACCCCGACGGTGTCCCTTTGTGATGGTCGGGCCGACACGGCGGTGGAGGCGAAGGCGGGCCCGGGCGGGCCGCTAGGCTGCCGGAGAAAGCCCCGTCCATCCGGCCGATCCCCGTGGCGAGCGCACCCGGCGCGCCGGTGTGCCGTCCGCCCGTGCCGGGGTCATCGGCCCTCGTTTCGACCGGCGTGCCCAGCGCGCGGGAGGGTCCGACGTGTCAAACTCCTTCGTCCACCTGCACGTTCACACCGAGTACTCGATGTTGGACGGGGCGGCTCGGCTGAAGGACATGTTCAGCGAGGTGTCGCGCCAGCAGATGCCGGCGGTCGCCGTCACCGACCACGGCTACATGTACGGGGCGTACGACTTCCACAAACAGGCCACCGCCGCGGGCGTGAAGCCGATCATCGGCTGCGAGGCGTACGTGGCGCCGGAGTCGCGCCTGCTCAAGCAGCGGGTCCGCTGGGGCGAGCCGCACCAGAAGGGCGACGACGTCTCCGGCGGCGGTTCCTACACCCACATGACGATGTGGGCGCGCAACGCCGACGGGCTGAAGAACCTGTTCAGGCTGAACTCGCGGGCGTCGATCGAGGGCCACTACATCAAGTGGCCGCGGATGGACCAGGAGATCATCGCCGAGCACTCCGACGGCCTGATGGCGACGACCGGCTGCCCGTCCGGCATCGTGCAGACCCGGCTGCGCCTGGGCCAGTACGACGCCGCCCTACAGGCCGCCGCCACCTATCAGGAGATCTTCGGCAAGGAGAACTTCTTCTGCGAGATCATGGATCACGGGCTCGACATCGAGCGCCGGGTCCGTGACGGTCTGGTCGACATCGCCCGCGCGCTGGACATGCGGTTCGTCGTCACCAACGACTCGCACTACACCTACGAGTCCGAACGCGAGGCCCACGCCGCCCTGCTGTGCGTGCAGACGGCCTCGACGGTGGCCAACCCGTCGTTCCAGTTCGAGGGCTCGGGCTACTACCTCAAAAGCGCCGAGGAGATGTACGGGATCGACTCCTCGGACATCTGGCGCGAGGGCTGCGAGACCACGCTGATGATCGCCGAGCGGGTCGACCCGAGCGGCATGTTCGCCAAGCACAACCTGATGCCCCGCTTCCCGGTACCGGACGGCGAGACCGAGGAGAGCTGGTTCCGCAAGGAGACCTGGGCGGGGATGGCCCGGCGCTTCCCCGACGGCTTCGACGACGAACACCGCGAGCGGGTCGAGTACGAGACCCGGGTCATCCTGCAGATGGGGTTCCCGTCGTACTTCCTCGTCGTCGCGGACTTCATCATGTGGGCGAAGGGCCAGGGCATCCCGGTCGGGCCGGGCCGCGGCAGCGCCGCCGGGTCGATGGTCGCCTTCGCACTCGGCATCACCGACCTCGACCCGATCCCCCACTCGCTGCTGTTCGAGCGCTTCCTCAACCCCGAGCGCGTGTCCATGCCCGACATCGACATCGACTTCGACGAACGTCGCCGCGGCGACGTGATCCGCTACGTCACCGAGCGGTGGGGCGACGACCGCATCGCGCAGATCGTCACCTTCGGCACGATCAAGGCCAAGGCCGCGATCAAGGACTCCTCGCGGGTGCTCGGCTACCCGTACGCCGTCGGCGACCGGATCACCAAGGCGATGCCGCCGGCCGTGATGGGCAAGGACATCCCGCTCGGCGGGATCTTCGACCCGAAGCACCCGCGCTTCAGCGAGGCCGGGGAGATCCGCGGGCTGTACGAGTCCGACGCGGACGTCAAGAAGGTCATCGAGACGGCGAAGGGCCTGGAGGGGCTGATCCGCCAGGCCGGGGTGCACGCGGCCGGCGTCATCATGTCCGCCGAGCCGATCATCGACCACATCCCGGTGTGGCGCCGCGACGCCGACGGCGCGATCATCACCCAGTTCGACTACCCGACGTGCGAGACCCTCGGCCTGCTCAAGATGGACTTCCTGGGCCTGCGCAACCTCACCGTCATGGACGACGCGGTGCGCAACGTCGAGGCCAACCGCGGCGTCCACATCGACCTGCTCGGGCTCACCCTCGACGACTCCGCCGCCTACGAGCTGCTCAGCCGCGGCGACACCCTGGGGGTGTTCCAGCTCGACGGCGGCCCGATGCGCTCGCTGCTGCGGATGATGCGCCCGGACAACTTCGAGGACATCTCCGCCGTCATCGCCCTCTACCGGCCGGGGCCGATGGGCGCGAACTCGCACATCAACTACGCGCTGCGCAAGAACGGCCAGCAGGACCGCACGCCGATCCACCCGGAGCTGTCCGCACCGCTCGCCGACATCCTCGACACCACCTACGGCCTGATCGTGTACCAGGAGCAGGTCATGGCCATCGCGCAGAAGGTCGCCGGCTACTCCCTCGGCGGCGCGGACCTGCTGCGCCGGGCGATGGGCAAGAAGAAGAAGGAGATCCTCGACAAGGAGTTCGTCCCCTTCTCCGAGGGGATGAAGACCAACGGGTACTCCGAGGCGGCGATCAAGACGCTGTGGGACATCCTCGTCCCGTTCTCCGACTACGCCTTCAACAAGGCGCACACCGCCGGCTACGGCCTGGTGTCCTACTGGACGGCGTTCCTCAAGGCGAACTACCCGGCCGAGTACATGGCCGCGCTGCTGACGTCGGTGCGCGACGACAAGGACAAGAGCGCGATCTACCTCAACGAGTGCCGCCGGATGGGCATCCGGGTGCTCCCGCCGGACGTCAACAGCTCCAACGCCGACTACACCGCGCACGGTGACGCCGAGATCCGAGTGGGGCTCGCCGCGATTCGCAACGTCGGGACCAACGTCGTCGAGTCGATCGTCCGGACCCGGAAGTCGAAGAGCCGCTTCGTCTCCTTCCCGGACTTCCTCGACAAGGTCGACGCGGTGGTCTGCAACAAGCGCACCATCGAGTCGCTGATCAAGGCCGGGGCGTTCGACGCTCTCGGGCACACCCGCCGCGGCCTGGTGGAACGGCACGAGCAGGCCGTCGACGCGGTGATGGGCGTGAAGAAGAAGAACGCCGAGGGCCAGTTCGACCTGTTCGCCCTCGACGTCGACGACGACCCGGGGACCGTGCCCGCATTCGGTGTGCAGGAGTTCTCCGACCAGGAGTGGGACAAGGCGGTCAAGCTGTCCCACGAGCGGGAGATGCTCGGGCTCTACGTCTCCGACCATCCCCTGCGCGAGGTCGAGCACATCCTGACCGCGAGGGCGGACTGCAGCATCGCCGCGCTGACCGGCGGGGAGTACGCGGACGGGTCCACCGTGACCATCGCCGGCATCATCTCCAGCCTGCAGCGCAAGGTGACCAAGCAGGGCAAGCTGTGGGCGTTGACCACCGTCGAGGATCTCGCGGGCGGGCTGGAAGTGATGTTCTTCCCGCAGACCTACGAGGTGTGCTCCACCCAGCTCGCCGAGGACGCCGTCGTCATCGTCCGGGGTCGCCTGGACAAGCGGGAGGACACCCCGCGCCTGATCGCCGCCGAGCTGACCGTGCCGGACCTCAGCGAGGCGGCACTGAGCCCCCCGGTGGTGATCACCATGTCCGCGGCCCGGGTGAACCCGCCGACGGTGGAGCGGCTGCGCGAGGTGCTGGGCACCCACCCGGGGACGACCGAGGTCCACCTGCGGCTGCAGACCCCCGGCCAGACCACCCTGCTGCGCCTCGACGACGCCTACAAGGTCCAGCGCACCCCCGCGCTGATGGGCGATCTCAAGGCCCTGCTCGGCGCGGCCGCGGTCGCCTGATCGCACCGCGGCCGCACCCGCCGTCACCTGCGGTTTTACTGTCGTCAAAGGCACGTTTTATTCCCCCGAACGGGGATACTGACATGCGACACCGGACACCGTTCGGACACGGTGTTTCTGGGGGACGATGGGAGCCAGGTAACCAGGTGCGACCGCGCCCCACGCGGGCTGGGCCGACCATGGGCCGCAGTCGACCGACCGGGCAGGACCCGGCGTGGGCGTGGCTCGAGGTCGGGTGGGTGCCGACCGGGCAGACTCCGGCGACGTCCCAGCCGAAGGGACCGCGCACACGACCCGGAGGATGCGCCTTGACGATCAGTCGAGAACTGGAGGAGCACGAGCTCGCCGCCCAGACCAGCCCTGTTCCGGACCCACGGTGGTCGCCGGAGCTGGCACGGGCGACCCGCACCCTGCTCGAGAGCTTCATCGGGACCACGCCGCCGGTGCGGATCGCCCTGTGGGACGGTTCCGCGCTCGGGCCGGACACCCCCACCCAGGTCGTGGTGCGCTCGCCGGAGGCGATGCGCCGCGCCCTGTTCCGCCCCGGCGAGCTGGGTTTCGCCCGCGCGTTCGTCGCCGGTGATCTCGACGTCGAGGGCGACATCTTCGCCGCGTTGGCGCTGCGCAACCACCTGTCCGCCATCCCCCGCCGCCCCACCGCCGCGACGGCGCCCGCCCTGCTGACCCTGCTGCGCGAGCTCGGCGCCCGACCGCCCGCCCCACCGCCGCAGGAGGCCCGGTTGCACGGGCGCCAACACAGCCGCAACCGCGACGCCGCGGCGATCTCCCATCACTACGACGTGTCGAACGCGTTCTACCGACTGTTCCTCGGGCCGACGATGACCTACTCGTGCGGGGTGTGGGAGTCGCCGGCGGCCGGGCTCGACGCCGCCCAGACCGCCAAGCACGAGCTGGTCTGCCGCAAGCTCGGGCTGCGCCCCGGCGAGCGCCTGCTCGACGTCGGCTGCGGGTGGGGCAGCATGCTCATCCACGCAGCCCGCCATCACGGCGCCCGCGGCGTGGGGGTGACGATCTCCGTGGAACAGGCGGCGGAGGCTCGCCGCCGGATCGCCGAGGCCGGCCTCACCGACGCCATCGAGATCCGCCTGCAGGACTACCGGGAGATCCCCGACGGCCCCTTCGACGCGATCAGCTCGGTCGGCATGGTCGAGCATGTCGGGCGGGCGATGCTGCCGACCTACTTCGCCGCCCTCTACTCGCTGCTGCGGCCCGGCGGCCGGCTGCTCAACCACGGCATCTCCTCCCCCGGCGACCCGGCCGGGGCCTACCGCCACCAGCCCCACCTCGGCCCCATCCCGCTGCCACAGGGCCGCGAC
>NZ_JANEZT010000449.1 GCF_025403405.1 Frankia tisae | reverse complement strand
CGGCACACGCCACCTGAGGGGAGACGCGCCCTCTCGGCTGCGAGCATCCAGTTCGGCGACGACCGAGTTCGAGTCGGCCATGCCCTGTGCCGCCTGGCGTGCCCGTGCGGCTCCGGTGGTGCAAGGTGGAGATGCCGCGCGAGCGGGGACGTTCAGGGTGAACGCGTCGAAGGGATGTGCAGGTGCGCAAGGCGTCGATCAACGATGACACGATCGCGGGACCGTCGGCGGTGGCCGCGTGACCGCCCAGGGTTCCACGGGTCGGCTGCTGGCCAAGCTCGTGTCCTCGGTACCGGCCACCGTCGATCCGGCGGACGTCCGCGCTCGGATCGCCGCGTACTACGCCAGCTACGCGGCGGGTGATGTCGCGGGCCGCAAGGCGCTGTTCAGCGACGACTGCCTCGTGGAGGATCCGGCCGGTTACGCCGTCGCCCGCGGCGCCGAAGCCCTGCACCGGTTCTTCGTCGAGGGGATTCCCCCGGACTGGTCGGTCTCGTTCCGGCTCGACCGCGTCGCGGTGGTGGGCAACGAGGCGGTGGCCACCACACTGTCGGTCATCGACGCCGGCGCCCGGGGCGGGCTTGAGAACGTCGTCACCACGCACTTCGTGTTCGACGACGCCGGTCTCATCCGCAGTCTGCGCACCTTCTTCGATGCCGACACGATGAACGACCCCTCACCGAACGACCCCTCGACGAACTGACCCCTCGACGAACTGACCCGGCGCGCAGCGAGGCCGGGCCCGCGGTGCGGACCCGGCCTCGCCGTCGGTCGATTCAGGCCACGCCGACGGGGGCCCGGCTGTGGGCGACCTGCTCGCCGGCGACGTAGGCCATGGTCATGCCCGTCCACAGCGTGGTCCCGCCGCCGGGGTAGCCCCAGCCGAGCGGGCTTGCCGCGGCGTTGCCCGCCGCGTACAGGCCCTCGATGACCCCGCCGCGCGCGCGGCGCACCTGGCCGTTGACGTCCGTGCGCAGGCCGCCGTTGGTGCCCAGCGTCCCCGGGTAGATGCGCACGGCGTAGTACGGGCCGCGGTCAACGGGACGGATCTTGGATCCGGTCATGCCGCGCGGCCGGTCGAAGTGCGGGTCGAGGCCGTCGGCCGCGTGCTTGTTGAACTCGGCGACGGTCTCGGTGAGGTGCTCCGGGTCGATGCCCAGCTGCTCGGCGAGTTCGGCGATGGTCTCGCCGGTCGCGACCCAGTCGGGAATCGGGTCGCCTGGCTTGAACGACAGGATCTGCTTGCGCGAGCGCACGCCCTCGTCGAAGACCATCCAGGCGATCTCGTTCGGGAAGTCGATGGTCGTCGCGTCGAACTCGCCGAAGGCGTGGGCGAAGTCGTGGTAGGGCTGGGCCTCGTTGACGAACCGGTCGCCGTGGGAGTTCACGATGATGGTGCCGCCGGCCGCCCGGGCGTCGTCGAAGGTCGGCAGCGGGACGCCGAGGGTGAGGTCGGTCGGGTCCAGCATCGCGCCGGAACCCCAGAACGAGTGCATGTTGCCGAGCAGCGCCCCGGCCTCCATGCCCATGATCTGCCCGTCGCCGGTGGCGTGCTGGGGGCTGATCGGATACAGCTCGAAGCCGATGAACGCGGACACGAGCTCCCGGTTCCACTCGAACCCGCCGCTGGCAAGCACGACGCCGCGGGTGGTCTCGATGGTGGAGGTCGTGCCGTCCGCGGCGGTGACGCGGATCCCGCGCACGACGCCGTCCTCGCCGAGGAGCTGCTCGGCGCGGGTCTGCATGCGCACCTCGATGCCCCGGTCGAGGACGCCGCGAAGCAGGCCCGCGACGATGGCGCTGCCCTTCGTGCGGACATCCTCGCGGTTGCGCCGCTCCAGCTCCTGCGGGGTGCGCTCGAGCTGCCCGATGTCCTCGGCGAGCATGTTGCGGGCCACCTGGCCGCGCACGGCCACCTTGGTCTGGATGCGGGCGGCCCAGTCCGGCAGCAGCTCGCCCACCGGGAAGGGAAGCGGCTCGCACGAGCGCCCGCCGTACTTCTTCCCCGGGATGTCGTACGCGGCGTAGTAGTCCGGGTACTTCGCCATGGTCGTCATCTTCAGCGGGGTGTGCGTCTCGATGTACTCGAGCATCTCGGCGCCGCGGTCCACGCACAGTTCAAGCAGCTCCGGGTCGGCGACCCGGCCGGACAGGCGGCGGATGTAGGCGAGCGCCTCGTCGCGGGTGTCAGAAATGTCGAACTCGGCCTGGTGCCCGTTCAGCGGCACCCACACGATCCCCGCCGAGACCGAGGTGCTGCCGCCGACCACGGCGGCCTTCTCCAGCACCAGCACACGCGCGCCGGCGTCGGCGGCGCGGACCGCCGCGGTGAGCCCGGCGGCACCGGTGCCCACCACGACCACATCGGTCGTCTCGTCCCATGAGGTGGGGATCGTGTCCATCTGGCTCCTCGTCATCGCGGCTCTGCGTCAGAGTCCTCGTGCGGCGGCGGCGCCGTCGCCGCCCCGGGGCACACAGGATGCCGAGATCCGCGCCCCAGGGCCGCCCGGCGGGGTACGCCCCCGCCGGGAGAGAAATAGAGCATCCTGAACATAACCGCGCTGTCAGAAGTGGGCAACCAGCGCCGGCCAAGGCGGGAGCGGCCGGCGCCTGTGAGGTCGGGGACAGCAAGTGATCAGCCGCATCCACAGCTCCCCGGATGTGGCTTCGATGTCAGAAACGGGTCGCCAGCCGGCCCAGGCCGGCTCCACCCGACCGGGTCGGGTAGCCACACATCGTGACCCGTGAAGATCGACAGCCAATGCCGCCCAACACTAAGGGATGATCACGGGCCTCGGGGGGCGGGAGCGGTCCGGCGGATCGATACCTACGTGGCGTCCCGGGCTTGACTCCGGCCGGCTCGGCCATCTCCCCATAGCCGACTCCCCATAGCCGAGCAACGGGTCGCCCACGGCGCCGACCACACCCACAGCTCACCCCACGCGATCGCACCCCTACTCCTGGCGCTCGCCGCGGATGGTCATGGCCTCAACCGCCCGGCCGGACGGCCACACGCCGCGCTCCTTGCTTATCCAGAGGGCTGCATGCCCGATTCGTCCCCCTGGACAGGCAAGGAGATCGGTGGGGACTACTCGAAGTGGGGGGGCTGGCCGGTGGCTTCGAGGACGGACATCCACAGGTCGCCGGCGGGGTCGACCTGGTTGCGCTGGCTGACGGCGAGGGCGATCGGGATGTGGATGAAGCGGCGGCGCCAGCGGCCGACGACCATCTCGGTGCGCCCCGACATCGCGGCGTGCACCGCGGCATGGGCGAGCCGGATCGTGTAGACGTTGTCGTACGGGTTCGCCGGGACGCTGCGGATCGCGTAGCTGGGGTCGATGTACTTCAGGTTCAGCTCGACGCCCTCGGCGTCGAAGTGATTTTTGATCCGGCGGGACAGCTCCGGGCCGACGTCGTGCAGCTTGCGGTTGCCGGACGCGTCGGAACCCTCCGGCTGATCGGTGATGAGCTCCTGCCCGGCGCCCTCCGCGACGACGACGACCGCGTGCCCGCGCTCGACGACGCAGCGACGCAGGTAGTTCAGCAGGCCGCCCTCGCCCTCCAGCTTGAACGGCAGCTCCGGGATGAGGACGACGTCGGCGTTGCTCTTCGCCAGCGTCGCATAGCAGGCGATGAAGCCGGAATGCCGACCCATCAGCCGGACAACGCCCATGCCGCCGGGCGCGGACGTCGCCTCGGCGTACGCAACCCGGATCGACTCGGCCGCCTTGCCGAAGGCGGTCTGGAAGCCAAAGCTCTGATCGATGTAGGGGATATCGTTGTCGATCGTCTTCGGGATGCCGACGACGGCGATCTTCTCGCCGCGTTCGGTGGCCACCCGGGAAATCTCCTTGGCGCCCCGCAGGGTGCCGTCCCCGCCGATGACGAACAGAATGTTGATGTTCATCCGGGACAGGCAGTCGACGATCTCGCCGGGGTCCTGCTGGCCGCGGGAGCTGCCGAGGATCGTCCCGCCGTCGTCGTCGATGCTGGCGACGCTCTCGGGGGTCAGGTCGACGACGTCGTGGCCGTAGCGGGCGATGAAGCCCTGGTACCCGTTGCGGAAACCGAAGATCCGCCGGACCCGGTAGTGCGAGGTCAGCTCCAGCACCAGGCCGCGGATGACGTTGTTCAGCCCGGGGCACAGGCCACCGCAGGTGACGATGCCGACCCGGGTCTTGGACGGGTCGAAGTAGATCTTCCGACGCGGACCGGCCGGCTCGAACCCCGGTAGATCGGCGAGATCGACCTCGCGGGCAGCGATCATCGACGTGGTGTCGTCGTAGAGGACCTTGTCCGCCTCGTCGATGTAATGCTGCGTCGTCGGCCGCTCCCCCAACAAGGGTAGAAGGGGAGAATCTATTCGGCAGGCCCCCAGGGTCTTCACCGACAGATCGGCATTATCCACCAGCAGTGGCGCACCCACCGTTGCCCGGCCCTCACGTCTCGCTCGGCGTTTCGTCTCTTCGCGACTTCGCTCCATACATACCCCGGGCGACCCGGCGACGGACGCCGCCGATCATCCCAGTTCTTCCAGACCGAGACTACCGGGCCAAACCAGCCGTCACGGGGGCATCGCCGGGTCAACCCGGTCACCAGCGTCCGGAAACATGCGCTTCATCGTCCGGAAACCGGCGTAACGCCCGCAGAACCAGCCCCGAACCTGTCCCCGGCGGACACCTCGGTGCCCGCTCGAGGCCCGGCC
>NZ_JANEZT010000448.1 GCF_025403405.1 Frankia tisae | reverse complement strand
ACAGGACCGCCAGCGCCCACAGGCCGACGCCGATACCGGCGGCCAGCAGCATCATCAGCACGGTCATCGGCTGCCCCACCCCGCCCCCGCCGGCGCGGTGACGGCGGTCATCGCCGGCGCCGTGGGGTCGTCGCCGTCAAGGAAACGACCAGGAGTCTCGATCTTCGCCATGCGCCGTAGCCACCCGAATCCACCGGTGAAGATCGCCCCCACGGCGAGCAGGACCATCTGACCCGCGGCGGTGTTGTACGGGGACAGGAAGGCCCGGTTGAAGACCACCAGGCCGCCGGCGAAGACGATGCTGGTCACGACGACGACGCGCATCGTGGTGCGCATCCTCGCCCGGCCGACCTCGATCCGCCCCAGCATGTCGACCTGCGCGCGGGCGGTCGCGGCGAGCTGGCCGAGCAGCCCGGACAGCTGCCGGGCCTGGTGCTGGCTGGCCAGGATCAGTGCTGCGATCACCAGGTCGGCCAGCGGATCGTCAAGGTCGTCGGCCAGCCCGCGCAGGGCGGGCGCGAGCCGTTCGCGGTGCCCGATCCGGGTGGCCAGCACCGTGACCTCGCCGCGGATCGCCGGCGGGGCGGCGGGCGCGGTCGCCGCGATGGCCTGTTCGAGGCCGGCCGCGGCGGCGAGGGTGTCGCGGAGCTGTTCGGCCCACACCGCGATGCCCTGCGTGCGGGCTACCTGGCGGGCCTGGTCGCGGTCGGGGCCCAGCATCCGGGGAAGGCCGAACACCGCCATCGCGATCAGCAGCCCACCGACAACCCAGCCGGTCAGTGCGCCCACCACGATGCCCGCGACAACCGCGGCGGTAGCCCACCGGCCGACGTGCGGGTCGTCCCGCCACGGCAGAGAACGCCACCGGCGGGCAGGACGCGGCTCCTCCTCGGCGGATACCCCGTGCCAGCCGTAGACGATGAGCAGCAGCCCGGCGCCGACGCCCAGGCCGAGCAGCCCGAACAGGCCGGTCATGACCACCACCCCCGGGAAAGCAGATCCGGATCGAACCCGACGTCGACCAGGCCGTCGAGCAACTCGCCGGTCGGCGGGGCAGCCGGCAGGGCACGCCGGTCGGGTCCCGGTCGGTACAGCTCGTTCGTCACGACCTGCGCGCCGTCGGCGTCCACCACCTCCCGCACGCTGGACACCACCCGCCGGCCCCGCTCACCTCGCGGCTCGACGAGATGCACCACCACGTGAATCGCGCTCGCGATCAGCAGGTTCGTGGCCTCCAACGGCAGCCGCTCGGGCCCCTGCACCGCGTAGCTGGCGAGCCGGGTGAACACGCCACGGGAGGTCGAGGAGTGCAGCGTCGTCATCGAGCCGTCGTTGCCCTGGCTCATGGCGTTGAGCATCGGGATGACCTCGGGCCCCCGAACCTCGCCGACGATCACCCGGTCCGGGGACATCCGCAGCGCGGCCCGGACCAGGTCGGACGCGGAGATCGCCCCCTCGCCCTCGGTGTTGGCTTCGCGGACCTGCATCGCCACCACATCCGGGTGCGCCTGCTCGTTCTCGTCCAAGCCGAGTTCGTACACATCCTCGACCGTGACCAGTCGTTCGGACGGTGGGATCTGGTCGGCCAGCGCGAGCAGCATCGTGGTCTTCCCAATCGCGGTACCACCGGCCACCACGATGTTCTTCCGCGCCTTCACCAGCGCCGCGAGCAGGCCCTCCAGCCCGTAGTCGATGGTGCCGTTGGCGCGCAGAGCACTCAGGGTGACGTGGCGAAACCGGTGCCTCCGGATACTCACGGAAGGCCGCTGGGTGACCGCCATCACCGCGAACACCCGGCTCTTGTCCGGCAGGTGGAAATTCACCATCGGGGCGCCGCGGTCCCAGCGCCGCTCTTCCACCCCGGCGTGCGCGGCCAGGTCCCGGATCAGACTGACCAGCTCGGCGTCGGATCCGGTGATCGGCGGTAGCCGGAGGCGGCTGCCGTCCGCCCGGCGAATGAACACCCGATCACCGTTGACGTTGATGTTCTCGATCGACGGGTCGGTCAGCAGCGGTTCGAGACCGCCGAGCCCGAGGACCTCGGCGAGCACCTCGTGGATGAGCCGCTGCTCGTCCTCCGGCCGCAGGACCGCGGCCCCGCGCCCCAGCTCCGCGGTGGTATGTGCCTCCGTGAGATCCACGAGGACGGCCAGGGCGAACGCCTCCCGCGCGTCCGCGGCCAGCGGCGCTGCGCCGGCGTCCTCGTCCGCCCGCAGCCGGGCGGCCAGCGCGGCGCGCAACCCCTCCCGCAGCCGTGCGCGCAGCGCCTCGGCGGCCGACCCCGACGTACGTCCCGGCAGATCCGTCGGCGTGACCGGCCCGCCCCGTGGTGCCAGCAGGCCGGGCCAGCCCGCGCCGTTGCCGGCCGTCGTCCGGCCGGGGTCGTTCCAGGACGGCAGGGTCATCGCGCCCCCGTCCGCGTCGGGGGCAACGCGACCCGTCCGTCGCCACCGGGCGGCGCCACGGGTAGCCCGGGTGGCGCGGGTTCGGCCGGCACACTGGCGGCAAGAGCGCCGGCCATCTGTGTCACGGTCCGGCCGAGCCGTGTCCGGCCGATGCCGGACCGGCTCTGTCGACGGCCGGCGAGCACCCCGGCGGCGGCTGTGTCATACGGCAGCGGCCCCAGCACCCTGGGACCCAGCACCCGGGTGATGTCGCGGACCCGGTAGTCCGGCGTCCGGCCCGGCTCGGCGACGACCACCACATACCAGGCAGGCACCTGCCAGCCCTGCACCACATGAATCCGGGCCGCGAGGTGCGCCAGCTCGTCGTCGCGCGGTCGTACGACCAGCAGCAGCACGTCCGCGGCGCGCAACGCCGGCGCCGCCGGGGTCAGCGGGTCCAGCCGGCCGCAGTCCACGATCATCGGCCGGCCGTCAGCCTGCGCCGCGGCCCACAGCAGCGACCAGCCCCCGCCGCCGAGCTCGCCGAGCACCTGGCGGGCATGCTCGGCCCCGGCCGGCGCCGGCAGCACCTGAAGGCCCCCGGGCAGCTGTTGGACATGCTCGTCCAGCGGGCGCGGCTGCCCGCCGCGGCGGCCGGCGGCGGCCAGCGACACCAGACCCCGCCCCGCGGCCAGCCCGAACCGCGCGCCCAGGTCACCACCCGCCGGGTCGGCCTCCACCACCAGCGGCTCCCCGCCGTCCGCCGGCCAGCGATCCGCTAGCGCGAGCGCCAACGTCGTCGTCCCGGGGCTGCCTTTCAACGACCCCAGCGCAATGATCATGTGGGGTTCACCGGCCCTGGCCATTGACGGTGACGACGCCGATCTGCCCGGCCGGGGCCGCCGCCAACGCGCGGGCGTCCTCCTCAGCGAGCTGAAGCGACACCACCGTCGTCTGATCGGTGTCATGGGCCGCCACGGAGACGACTGTCGCCTCCCACGCACTGGCGGCAGCCCCCGAGGACGCGGTCGAGACCGCGCTGGTAGCGGGCGCGACGACCACCGTCACCCGCGACCCCGCCGACAGACCCGACGGGTATTGGCCGGCCTTCAGTGCCACCGCCGCGATCGCGGAACCGGGCGGGGGGACCTGCGCGGCACCCACCGCAGCCCGGGTCAGCACGGTACCGGCCGGCAGACTGTAGGCGACGGGCCGGCCGAGCACACGGTCGCGCTCGCCGGCAGGGACCGTGTCCACGCCGTCGGCGGCGATCCGCACCTCCCGCACGTCCGCCGCCGCCAGGACCTGGCCCACCGTCACCGGACGGGCCAGCACCAGCACCGGCGTCCGCGAGCCCACCCGGGCGCCGGCCAGCAGCCCGGCGGCGGCGCACCCCACTACCAGCACCACCCCGAGCAGCAGGTAGGGAACCCTGCGGCGCCGCCGGGTACCGCCGGTCAGCCGGGTGGACGGTGCCGCACCCGCGCGCCGGCCGGCGCGGTCCCCGCCGGCGGTGCGCGGCGTCGAGGACGGTGCGGTCACCACCCCGCACCCCCGACCTGCGCTCCGCCGGGACAACGAGCGGCCCGGCTCGCCCTGGTCGCGTCGGTCACGGTCGTCATCAGCCACCGCCCGTCGTCAGTGCCGGCACATCGATCACCCGGGCCGCCGCCGTCGACACCGTCGTCAGCCCCGGGAACACCCCCGTCTGGCCCGCGCCCGCCCACGACACGTCCCAGCGCACCGTCGCCGTCACCGCAAACGTCCCGCCGGGCGCGTCCAGCGACCGGTTCCGGTAGGTGTAGCCACAGTCCGGACTGGCGCTCGCCGGATCGGCCCCCGGCGGGAACGGCGTGCCCGGACCGAGGCAGGTCACCGTTGCGCCGTCCCCGAGGGACCAGGTCACCTGCACCGGCTTGGCGACCGCGGTTACGCTCACCCCGCCCGCCGCGGCCGTCGCCGACATCGGGCCCCATCCGGCCGGGTCCAGCCACAGCCACGTCGGCAATCGCACCAGCTGATCCCCGACCGGATTCATGTCGATCCGCGGACCGGCCAACCGCAACTCGTTCCGTGCCTGCTCCGCCAGTGCTGCCGGGTCCGGCGCGGGCGCCTCCACGCCCGGTGCCGCGTCCGGAATCCACACGGGGGGCCGGTACAGAGCGTCCCGCACACCAGGGGTCGTGCACTGGAACACATACCAGGCGCCCGGCCCCTGCCCCGCCTGCGCAGCCACCGGCCGCACCGACAGCTCCGACGACTCGAACACCGCCGCCCGCACCACCAGGCCCCCGCCCTCCGGCGGCCGGTAGAACACCGGCCGCCGGAGGGCGGGGG
>NZ_JANEZT010000447.1 GCF_025403405.1 Frankia tisae | reverse complement strand
GGGCGGCGAGGGGGAGGCGGATCTGGAAGCGGGTGTCGCCGGGGGCGGAGGTGACCCGCAGGTCGCCGTGGTGCTTTTTCACCACGATCCGCCAGGAGATGTCCAGGCCGAGGCCGGTGCCCTCGCCAACCGCCTTCGTCGTGAAGAACGGTTCGAAGATCCGGTCCCGGATGGCGGGGTCGATGCCGGGGCCGGTGTCGCCGATCTCGACGACGAGGGTGTCGTGGTCGGCGAAGGTGCGCACCGTCAGCGTGCCGCGGCGGTCCATCGCAGCGACGGCGTTGTCGATCAGGTTCGTCCAGACCTGGTTGAGCTCGGCGGCGTAGGCGGGGACCGGAGGCAGCGACCGGTCGTAGTCCCGGCGGATGTCGACGTCGTCGCCGATCTTGCGGCCGAGCATGATCAGGGTGCTGTCGAGCAGCTCGTGGATGTCGACGGTCTGGTACGGCGCCCGGTCCATCTGTGAGTACTGCTTGGCGGCGGTGACCAGGGTGGAGATCCGGGTGGTGGAGTCCTCGATCTCCCGCATGAGCATTTCGCTCTCGACGGTGTAGGTCAGCCAGCGCACGGCGCCGTCGAGCACGCCCGCCGGCACCGAGGCGGCCACGTGGTCGAGCCAGGCGACGTCCAGGCCAGCCTGCACGAAGATCGGCGCGACGTCCCAGGCGTCACCGATGCCGCGTTCGTCCAGCCAGTCGCCGATGAGGTCCTCGTGGTCCGAGACCTCGATCGGGCTGAGGGACGGCGCCTTCGCCACCCGCTCCACCGCCTCCTCCTGCAGGCGGATGAGCACCTCCAGCTCGGTGCGCTCGTACGGACCGGAGGCGATCATGCCGAGCTTGTGCCGCATGCCGGCGACCCGCTCGCGCAGCGCGGAGGTGGCCCGCACGGCCGCGGCCGCCGGGTTGTTCAGCTCGTGGGTCAGCCCCGCGGACAGCGAGCCCAGCGCGAGCAGCCGCTCCCGCTGGCCGACCACCTGCTGGGTGTTCTGCATGCCGAAGAACAGGCCCTCGAGCATGTGCAGGGCCATCGGGAACCACTCGCGCATGATGGTGGCCACGTCGTCGGCGTCGAGGACGAAGAACCGGCTGGGCTCGGTGACCCGCATCGAGTTCTTGTAGAGCTGGGGCACCCGGTCGCCGAGGTAGGCGTGCCAGGCACCGGCGTACACCCCCCGTTGGGAGGAGCGCACGACCTCGATGTCGTCCGCGCCCACCCGGGTGGACAACACCAGCGCACCCTCGATGAGCACGTAGAAGCAGGTCGCCGGCGTGCCCTCGGAGTAGACCGGGCCAGGTTCGATCAGTTCGGCGTGCCCGCGTTCGCACAGCCAGTGGAGCTGGTCGTCGGTGAGCTTCTCGAACAGGAACAGGGTGCGCAGCTCGTCGACGTCGCAGGGAACCGTCGTCATGGTTACTCTCCCGATGCGGCCGTCATTGCTTCTGCGAGGTACGTCATTGCTTTCGCGAGGTACGTCATTGCTTTTCCAGGTAGCGGTGGACGAGCGCGATGGCCATGGCGCCCTCGCCGACCGCGGAGGCCACCCGCTTCACCGACTCGGCGCGGGCGTCGCCGGCGACGAACACCCCCGGCACCGACGTCTCCAGGTGGTAGGGGTCGCGGTCGGGTGACCAGCCCGGCGGGCGGCGACCATCGACGACGAGGTCCGGCCCAGCGAGGACGAACCCGCGCTCGTCTCGGGTCAGCACGCCGTCGAGCCAGCCCGTGCGCGGCGCGGCGCCGATGAAGATGAACAACCACTGGGTGTCGACCGTCTCGGTCTCGCCACTGGCGTTGTCCCGCAGCGTGAGCTGTTCCAGATGGCCGTCACCCTCGGCTGAGACGACCTCGGTGCAGGTCCGCACGGTGATCGCCGGGACCCCGGCGAGCTGCTGGATCAGGTAGTGGGACATGGACGACTCCAGCGATGACCCGCGTACCACCAGGGTGACCCGCCGGGCGTGCCGGGCGAAGTGCATCGCGGCCTGGCCGGCCGAGTTCGCCCCGCCGACGATGTACACCTCCTGCCCGGCGCAGGCGGGCGCCTCGGTGAGCGCGGAGCCGTAGAACACGCCGCGGCCGGTGAACTCGTCCAGGCCGGGGGCGGTGAGCTGCCGGTAGGACACCCCGGTGGCGAGGACGACGGCGTGCGCGGAGATCTGCCGGCCGTCGTCGAAGTGGATCGTGCGCGCCGGGCCGCAGACCTCGAGCGCGACGGCGTCGCGGGCGGTGAGGACCTCCGCGCCGAACTTGACCGCCTGCCGCCGCGCCCGGTCGGTGAGCTGGGCGCCGGACACGCCGTCCGGGAAGCCCAGGTAGTTCTCGATTCGCGAGCTCTGACCGGCCTGCCCGCCGGTGGCCGTGCGCTCGACGAGGACGGTGCGCAGGCCCTCCGAGGCCGCGTACACCGCCGAGCCCAGTCCCGCCGGGCCGCCGCCGATCACCACGACGTCGTAGAAGTCCGCGGTGGGGGAGGTGCTCAGCCCCACCCGGCCGGCGAGCTCGGCGTCGGAGGGGTCGGTCAGCGTCACCCCGTCGGGAGTGATCACGATGGGCAGTGTGTCGGGGGACGCCTCGGCCGCAGCCAGCAGCCGGGCGCCCTCCGGCTCCTCGGACAGGTACCAGCGGTAGGGCACCTGGTTGCGGGCGAGGAAGTCGCGCACCTCGTAGGAACGCGCCGACCAGCGGTGCCCGACGACCCGGGTCTCGGCGACGGGGGTGTGGTCGGCGGCGAGCCAGGCGTCGAGCAGGCCGTCGACGACCGGGTAGAGCTTCTCCTGCGGCGGGTCCCACGGCTTGAGCAGGTAGTGATCGAGATCGACGATGTTGATGGCGTCGATCGCCGCGGTGGTGTCGGCGTACGCGGTCAGCAGCACCCGGCGCGCCGTCGGGTACAGGTCCATGGCCTGCTCGAGGAACTCGATGCCGTTCATCGTCGGCATCCGGAAGTCCGCGAGCAGCACGGCGACCCGGTCGCCGCGCAGCTTCATCTCCCGCAGCGCGTCGAGCGCCTGCGGACCGGACTCGGCGCGCACGATCCGGTAGCGCTCCCCGTACTCGCGTCGCAGGTCGCGGGCGACCGCGCGGGAGACGCTCGGGTCGTCGTCGACGGTGAGGATCGCCGGCCGAGAGGCCGGCCTCGATCCGGGCGCCGCCGCGGCGCCGGGCGTGGGCGGAGCCGATGCGGACGTCATAAATGCCCCCCGGGAAGAATCGGTGGCTGGCGCGGTGCCGGTGTGTCGTCGGACGCGGATCGGTCGAGCGCGGGTCACGGGCCGGTCAGGCGACGGCCGGCCGCGGGCCGCGGGCCGGCGCCTCGGGACGAAGGCGGATGGGCGCGGGTGGGCCGGTGCAGTCCGTGCGCCGCCGCGTTCCGCCAGTCTATGGTTCCGCCCCCCGCCGCGTTCACACGTGCGGAAAACCGCCCCAGACAGCCCCGTTCCACGACGATCGCGACAGTTCCTCTGACGGACCGACAACACTGCCGAGGGTCCCTACGATTCAACGCCAGTAGTGGCTTTGGCCAGCACCTGTTCGATGAAGGTCGTCTTGCCCTCGGTGTAGGCGTCGCGGTTGGTACGGAACTGCGCCGCCAGAGATCTTTTCAGCGCGGCATAGGCCTGGGCTGTCTGCGGATGGGTGCGCAGCACATCACGAAAGCGCAGGTGCCGTTCGAGTTCGGGGTTGTCCGCGGCACAGACGTAGAGGTGGTGGGACGGCGTGTTCGGCGGAGTGCTGAACGCTTCCCGGCCGGCGATGCCGAGGTCGCCGCGGTGGTGGTATCCGGCCGCCTGCAGCCGGGCGACAACGGCGGGCAGGTCGTCGCGGGTGCGGATGACGGCAGCTGTCCCGATTCGGACTGTCGGGCAGCTGTCCGCAGCCGAACGTTACGTTCTCTGGGCCTCGTTCGTACCGTGGTCGGATGGTCCGGACCGCGAGTGCGCCGAGATGGCCGCTCGTCGTGATGGGCGCCGCCATCATGGCGGCGGTTGCGTCGCTGTTCGTGGCGGTGTTGCCCGGCCGCTCCGGCGCCGCCGTCGGCCGGGTCACCGGCGCGCCGCCACTCCGGCTGGCCGCGGGCTCGTCCAGCCTGCCGACCGCCGGCGCGTGCCCGCCGTCCGCCGGACGCATTCCGCCGGCCGGCGGGGTGCACATTCTTGTTCATGACGGGGTCCGGCGTTCCTACCAGTTGGCGGTGCCCGCGGATTACGACGGGGGATTCTCCTATCCCGTCGTGTTCGACTTCCACGGTTTCAAGGCGGACGCGGCGCTGGAGGAACAGCGGTCGCGCATGGGCGTCGCCGGCGCCGGGCGCGGCTTCGTCGTGGTGACTCCGGACGCGCTCGGCACGCCGCGCCGGTGGAACACGATGAGCGACCCGGGCAAGGCCGACGATGTCGGTTTCGTCGGCGCCCTGCTGACCGACCTCGCCTCCCGGCTCTGCCTCGACGGCCGGCGGGTCTACGCCACCGGGCATTCCAACGGCGCCGAGTTCGCCGCCGCACTGGTCTGCCGGTCCGCCCGGTTCACCGCCGTGGCCATGGTCTCCTCGACCTTCGAGGCCCGCTGCCCCGCTGGGCGCGCCCCCGCGACGATGGCCGTGCACGGCACCGCCGACCCGTCCGTGCCCTATGGCGGCGGCGTGGTGGCGGGCTCCTCGGCCCGGGTGCCCGCGGCGCCGGCGGTGGTCCGTGCCTACGCCGACCGCTACGGCTGCAACCCGGCCCCGCGCACGGCCCAGCCC
>NZ_JANEZT010000446.1 GCF_025403405.1 Frankia tisae | reverse complement strand
GGGGACGGCTACGAAGACGAGGACGCGAGTGGGCCACCGCGGGGGAGCGTGGTGGTGAGCTCGCGCTGGAACAGCGCCATCGCGGTGCGTGACAGCGGACTGGGTCCGGCGTTCACGGCCGGTGGGCAGATGGGCCGGTTGATGGCGGCCAGGGACTGGGGGGGCACCTCCCTCGGGCCGCCCGACACGTGGAGCACGAGTCTGCGCACCTGCGTCGGCCTGTGCCTGGAGTCGCGCTTCTCGGTGGTGGTCACCTGGGGCCCGGAGCTGGCCTACCTCTACAACGATGCCACCATCCCCATCCTCGGCAGTAAGCATCCCGATGCCCTTGGCCGGCCGTTCCGCGAGGTCTGGCCCGAGATCTGGAATTTCATGCGATCGCGGCTCCACCAGGTGATGTCCGGCGGGGGCGCCACCTGGTCGCAGGACCAGCGGCTGCTGATGTTCCGGCATGGCTACCTGGAGGAGACCTACTTCACGTTCTCCTTCGGCCCGGTACGCGATGCGGAACGCGGCGGGCAGATCGTCGGCGCGCTGACGACCGCGCAGGAGACGACCCGGCAGCTGATCGACACCCGCCGCCTCGCGTGCCTGCGGGATCTCGCCGCCATCGCCTCGCGTCGCGGCGACCAGCGTTCGGTGTGCGTCCGCGCCGCCGCGGTGGCCGGTCACTGGAAGGACGACCTTCCCCATTCCGTCATCCTGCTGCGCGACCAGCGGCGGCCCCGCTCGCCGCCGCGGCTGATGGGCTGGTCGGGCCTGGCCGGCGAGGGCGCGGCCGCGGACCTGTTCGCCGCGCTCGCGCCGGGTGGTCCCGTCCCCGAGGCGACCGGTGCGCTGACGACGGGGCGGGCACAGGTCGTGGACCGGCTGGCGTCGCGGTGCCGGCTGGTTCTCGCCGACGCCTCGCCGCCGTCGAGTTCGGCGCTGGCCGTGCCGTTCGCGAACGGCCGGGACGGCCGCCCGATCGGCCTGCTGCTGGCCGGCGTGAGCGACCGGCTCGCGCTCGACGCCCCCTACCGCGATTTCGTCGCGCTCGTCGCCGGTCAGATCTCGACCGCCGTCGTGTCGGCCCGCGGCTACGAGGCGGCGCGGGCGCGGGCGGCGCGGGCCCGCCGGCGGGCGCTGCGCGACGGGCTCACCGGACTGCCGAACCGGGTGTCGTTCCTCAGCCGGCTCGGGCGGGCCCTCGCCCGGGCCGAGGCCGACGGCTGGCAGGAGCGGGTCGGGCTGCTCTTCGTCGATCTCGACGGTTTCAAGGCGGTCAACGACTCGGCGGGCCACCAGGCAGGTGACTGGGTGCTGCGCGAGATGGCGGCGCGGCTGCGGCGGGCGGTCCGTCCCGGCGACACCGTCGCCCGCCTCGCCGGCGACGAGTTCGCCGTGCTCTGCACGGGGATCACCTCGTCGGAGGCCGTTGTCGGCATCGCCGACCGCATCGTCGAGACCGCCGCCGTGCGCTCGCCCGGCGGCGGCCCGCAGGTCACCTCCAGCGTCGGCGTTGCCGTGTCCGGCCCCGGCCTGACCGACCCCCGCGCGATCCTGCACGCCGCCGACATCGCCATGTACGCCGCCAAGAGGCAGGGACGCCACCGCCGCGTCCTGTTCGACGAGTCCCTGCACACCCAGGCCACCCGCCGCCGCAAGGCGACCATCGGCCCACACCCGCTCAGCGCATCGGCACCCGCCGACCGCAAGGCGGGTTACCGGCCGCCCGGACCCGCCGGCCGGTAACCCGTGCTCGCCAGCCCTAGCCCTAGCCCGAGGCCATCGGCCACACCAACGACTTGTGCTGCAGGAACTCGGACAGCCCCCACTTGCCCCATTCGCGGCCGATCCCGCTGGCCTTGTAGCCGCCGAAGGGTCCGTGCGGGCTGAGTCCGCCGGTGCCGCCGTTGAGGGACACCATGCCCGCGCGGATCTGGCCCCCGAGGCGGTAGGCCCGCGTCGGGTCACCTGACCAGACTCCGCCGCCGAGTCCGAAGTCGCTGTCGTTCGCCAGCCGGACGGCCTCGGCGTCGTCCCGGAACGGGATGACGACGGTGACCGGCCCGAAGAACTCGCGCTGCGCGATCGTCATCGAGTTCTCGACCCCGACGAACACGGTCGGTTCGACGAAGAAGCCCTTCGGCAGGTGGGCCGGGCGGCCGCCGCCGTAGGCGATCTGCGCTCCCTCGTCGAGGCCGGCGCGGATGAGCGCCTCCACCTTGTCCCGTTGCGCGGCGCTGATGAGCGGGCCCATGGTCACCGTCGGATCGGCCGGGTCGCCGATCCTGACGTGGTCCATGGCCTGCTTCAGGCCCGCGACGAGGTCGTCGTGAATCGATTCGTGCACGAGGGTCCGGGTCAGCATCGAACAGCCCTGACCGCAGTTCAGCGTGAAGTTCATGACGACGTCGGGAATCACCCTGGTCAGGTCGGCGTCCTCGCAGACGATGTTCGCCGACTTGCCGCCCAGTTCGAGCACGACCTTCTTGAGCGTGTCCGCCGCCTGTTTCACAATCCTGCGACCGACGGTGTCGGAGCCGGTGAAACTGACGATGTCCACCGCTGGGTGCGAGGTGAGCAGCTCACCGGCCGCGGGCGTGCCGGTGACGACGTTGAACACTCCCGGCGGCAGGCCCGCCTCCTCGGCGATCTCCGCGACCAGGAACGCGGACAGGGGGGTGTAAGGCGACGGCATGAGCACGGTCGTGCACCCGGCGGCCAACGCCGGTGCGAGCTTGAACGCGGCCAGGAAGAACGGCGCGTTGTACGGCGTGATGATCGAAGCCACGCCGTAGGGCTCGCGGCGCACGACGCCCTGGCCGATGCCGAGCGGGGTCTGGTAGGGCAGCATCGGCTCGTCGAACTCGAACGAGAGCAGTACCCGCTCGGCCATGTCCTCGAAGTGCTCGATCGGCACGTCGACGAAGACCGACTCGGCGAGCATCCGGGCTCGACCCACCTCGGTGACGTCGAGGTCGACGAGCTCGGCCTGACGTCGGCGCATGACCTCGGCCATCCGCATCAGTACGCGGGACCGTTCGGACGGTTTCATTCTGGGCCACGGGCCGTCGTCGAACGCCTCGCGCGCGGCCATGATCGCCCGGGTGACGTCTCCCGCGGACGCCTGCGGCACCACCCCCACGACCTGTTCGGTCGCGGGGTTGACCGCCGTCAGGGTCTCGGTGGAGTCGCTGTCCACCCAGCGGCCGCCGATGTACAGCTGCTCCCGGGTGATCACGAAGAGACCGCGGTGGGAAGGACGGGTTGACGACTCGTCGCGCCCCCGTCGACGGTGAGCTGCATGCCGGTGACGTACCTGGACTCAGCCGATAACAGCCGGACGGCGTGCGCTCCGACTTCTTCGGTGTAGTGGTAGACGACGACGCGTGTGGTCACTCGGCGCACCCTTCTGAGCTGTCGCCGCCCGCGGAAGAGGCGGCGAGATGTGTCGATCGTCACAGCACCCCAATCCGCCGTCAAATCCTCGTTTGATGCCCTGAACAACTGTTCAAGATCTCGCCGCCGCCCTGTTCGCGGCTCGTCCAGGTCGGCATCGCGGCCGACTGTCAAGACAGATCTGTTCCAGCTCGTCGGAGCCGCGGTGGAGGCCGTATCCCGGAGGACCTTCGCGGGATCTTCGCGTCTGCCCGCAACGCCTGCCACCACTTGCTCCGCGGGATTGTGTCGTCAAACCCGCCGATACACTCCCTTTCCCGCCGGATCCGGACGCCGACGAATACGAGAGGAGAACCTCGATGGCCATCCCCGGCATGGAACCGGACCTGCCCGGACCGCTGACCCCGCTGACCCCGGTGCCCCGGCGCCCTCGTCGCCAGAACCAGGACGGGTCGGGCAGCGGCCGGGCCGCCAGGACGAAGAGCGACATGCCGGACTCGGCCCGGAAAGCGTCCTCCGTGCTGACCTACGCCGCCCTCCCGGCGGGGACCGCCGGCTGGCGGCGCTGCGCGACGCGACCCACTCGTCGGCGAGCAGCGCGTAATCGATTTCGCCGGTTCACTCGTCGCGCAGCAACTCGTCGCGGACGAGGTACGCCTGCGCGACGCAGGCCGAGCTCGCCGCCGCGGTGCTCGCGGCCCGTCCAGGCCAGCATCGCGTCCCCGCCGGTGGGCGTCGGAATGGATGGACGACACTGTTCTGCGCCGGAACGGGTCCGAACGGCCGCGGACGGCAAGGAATTAGGTACTGTCCGGTCAGGTGCCTTCACGACGTACGGGGGAATGGCGTGCGCTCCGGGCTGCGGGTGTTTCTGAGTCACACGTCGGACATGAACAGTTATCCGACTGACCGGACCTTCGTGCGGGCGGCGGCGGACGCCATCCGCCGCAGTGGGCACATCGCCATTCTGATGGAGGACTTCCCCGCGGCCAGCAGCCAGCCTGCGTCCTACTGCCAGCAGCAGGTCCGCCGGTGCGACGTGTACGTCGGCGTCATCGGTTTCCGTTACGGCTCGCTCGTCACCGAGGGTATGCACGGCGACGGTGGCGCGGTGATGCCCGAGGCGGGGGCGCCGTCGGCGATGTTCTCGGAGGTTCCGCCGGCGGGCGCGCCGGCCGTCTCCTACACCGAGCTCGAGTTCCTCACGGCGGCCCAGAGCGGAATTCCGCGGCTGCTGTTCCTGCTGGACGACGAGACGCCGATTCCGCGCCGTCTTTCCGACAGCAACCTCGATCTCGTCGACGCTTTCCGGGCACGGCTGCGTGCCGCCGGCGTGATCGTCGGCTCCTTCCGCACCGCCGACAGACTGGAAACGCAGGTCACGTTCGCACTCACCCAGCTACTCCACCGTGGCGCGGTCGACTTGGACCTTCTCCTCGAC
>NZ_JANEZT010000445.1 GCF_025403405.1 Frankia tisae | reverse complement strand
CACCACAGCTGGGCTGGGCACGGGCGGGCTGGGCACGGGCGGGGGGCCGGTCACGGCCGGCGGAACCTTCGCCGACCCGGCGGCCCGCACGGGCACGGCCGTCTTCGCCGCCTTCGCCCGCGACCTCGCCGAGGCGTTCGGGTCCGCCCGGGCAGAGGGCAGGCGGCTGTTCGGTTTCGCCCAGCACGACGTCACCACCACCTGGCTGGGCACCTCCACCGGCCTGCGGCTGCGGCACAGCCAGCCGACAGGCAGTGTCGAGTGGAACGCCAAGTCCGGCGTGCCCGGCGGCTCGGTGTGGCACGGGCAGTCCACGCACGATTTCACCGACGTGGACGTGGCCGCCACCGACGCGGCGTTGCGCTCCAGGCTGGCCTGGTGCGAGCGGTCGGTGGAGCTGCCCGCGGGCCGCTACGAGACGCTGCTGCCGCCCTCCGCGGTCGCCGACCTGATGATCGACCTGTACTGGTCGGCCGCCGGCCGGGACGCCGCCGAGGGCCGCACGGTGTTCAGCCGGCCGGGCGGCGCGACCCGGATCGGCGAGGCGATCGGGCCGGCGGGGCTGCGGCTGTTCAGCGACCCCGCGGACCCGGAGCTGGCGACGACCCCGTTCGTCACCGCCGCGTCGTCGTCATCGATGTCGAGCGTGTTCGACAACGGGCTGGCGCTCGGCGCGACCGACTGGATCCGCGACGGGGCGCTGGCCGCACTCGTGCAGACCCGCGCCTCGGCCCGCGCCACGCAGAGCCCGGTCACTCCGATCATCGACAACCTGGTCCTGGACGCGGGGGGCTCCGCGTCGCTTGAGGAGATGATCGCCTCGACTCGGCGCGGCCTGTTGCTGACCAGTCTGTGGTATATCCGCGAGGTCGATCCGGAGGTCCTGCTGCTGACCGGGCTGACCCGCGACGGCGTCTACCTCGTCGAGAACGGCGAGGTCACCGGGGCGGTGAACAACTTCCGGTTCAACGAGTCGCCGGTGGATCTGCTGGGCCGCACGGCCCAGCTCGGCGCGGCCACCCGCACCATGGCCCGGGAGTGGGCGGACTGGTTCACACTCACCCGGATGCCACCGATGCGGGTGCCGGACTTCAACATGAGCTCGGTCAGCCCGGCGAGCTGACCGCCGAGCCGCCCTCGGGCGGCGGCACCGTCACAGGTAGGCGCCGCGCCCGAACGTCTCACCGCCGGGCTGCTGCTGCCCGCTCGGCAGCGCCCGGCGGCGCATCTCCTCAAGCTGCGCCCGGGCGGCCATCTGCTGGGCGAACAGCGCCGTCTGCAGGCCGTGGAACAGGCCTTCCAGCCAGCCGACGAGCTGCGCCTGGGCGATCCTGAGCTCTCCATCCGAGGGGGTGCGGTGCTCGTCGAAGGGCAGCGACAGCCGCTCCAGCTCGTCCTGCAGCTCCGGGGCCAGCCCGTCGGAGAGCTCGCGGATCGAGCTGCGGTGGATCTCCCGCAGGCGGACCCGGCTGGCGTCGTCCAGCGGCGCGGCGCGCACCTCCTCCAACAGCTGCTTGATCATCGTACCGATGCGCATCACCTTGTCGGGCTGGGAGACCAGCTCGGCTATCGGGTTTGCGCCGCCGCTCGATTCCCCATCCTGGTCGGGGCCCGGGGACACCGACCGGCCGAGCGAGTCCGGCACGGTCTCGTGCAGGGCCCCGTCGGGCCCGACAATCACGACGCGGGGTTCCGGTTGATCCGTCATGACCCCTATCCTGCCCCGTCAGGAGGCGCTACACGGCGCCGGTGGGCCGACCGGCGACCCGGCCGCGGCCCGTCAGGGCGCAATCGTGAGGATCACCTTGCCGACATGCCCGAGATCGGCCACATGTTGGTGCGCCGCCACCACCTCGGTGATCGGCAGCACGCGGTCGATCACCGGCCTGATCGCGCCGCGTTCGACCGCCGGCCAGAACTCGGCGCGAACCCCAGCGATGATCTCGGCCTTCTCCGCCGGCGGCCGGGCACGCAGGGACGCGGCATGCACCGCCGCCCGCTTGGCCAGCAGGGCTCCGAGGTTGAGCTCGCCCTTCACCCCGCCCTGCAGGCCGATGACGACGAGCCGTCCGCCTACGGCGAGCAGCGACACGTTGCGCGGCAGGTAGGCCGCGCCCATGTTGTCGAGGATCACGTCCGCCCCATGGCCCTCGGTGGCTCCCCGGATCACCTCGACGAAGTCGGAGTCCCGATAGGACACGGCCACGTCGGCGCCGAGCTCGCGAACCCTGGCCAGCTTCGCCGCGGTGCCGGCGGTGGTGGCGATGACCGCCCCCGGCAGCAGCGCACGGACCGCCTGGATCGCGAACGTGCCGATTCCCGACGCACCGCCGTGCACGCAGAAGACCTCGCGGTCACGCAGGTCGGCGATGCCGAACACGGTCGAGTAGACGGTGGCCGCGACCTCGGGCAGGCCGGCGGCCTCGATCAGATCGACTCCGGCCGGGATCGGCAGGAGCTGGCCGGCCGGTACGTTCACCCGGCTCGCGTACCCACCGCCGCCGAGCAGGGCGCACACCTCGGTGCCGACCTCGAACCCGGACACCTCGGGCCCCACGGCGGCCACCCGGCCGGAGCACTCCATCCCGAGAATCCTGGAGTCGCCGGGCGGCGGCGGGTAGAGACCCTGCCGTTGCAGCAGGTCCGCCCGGTTGACCGCCGTCGCGACCACGTCCAGGGTTACCTCGCCCGGCCCGGGAGCGGGCGGGTCAGCCACGCTGGACCAGGACATGACCTCGGGCCCACCGGGAGCCGACACCGTCACCGCATGCACGCTCACACGCTACGACGCCGCCCGCGCCCGCCGACTCGGCGGGGGCCACGGGAACCAGCATGCCCTGCCTGAGGATCAGACCGGTTCGGGCTCGGGTTCGGGTGAGTCGGGCGCCGGCTCGGTGTAGGGCGAGGGTTCGTGCGGCGCCGGCGGCAGGTCCGGCGTGTCGGGCAGCAGCGGGCCCGGGTCGTCCGGGATCGGCGCGTCCGGGTCGAGCGGCGGCGGCGTGTCCGGACGGTGCGGACGGACGCCGGCGGACACCGCGCTCAGGCGCGTCGGGATGGTCGAGATGAATGGGCTGGGCATAGGACCCGCCGTACCCGTTGGTCGGGGCCGCGGAAACATCGCCCCCGCATCGCACGGCCACCGGCTCGCCCAGCCGCGGCCTCGCCTCCCGATCCGAGCAGGCAGGCCGACACGCCGACATCTCCCCGAAGACAACAAAAACGCCGCAGTGACAACGGGAGCGGTCTCGAAACACATAAAGAAAACAACAAAATCCAGCCGACCGACAACAGATGCCCGTTCGGGTGGCGTCGGGCCGCCTCGAGGGACTCCCGCCCGGACCCGCTCACTCCCCCGAAGGGGATGGCGGACAGGTCACAGCGGCGATGGCGGTCCGAACGAGGTGCGGCGTTCGTCTCGCCGTATTAACGGTACAGGAACTGATCAGCACTCAAGTGCCACGACAGACAGCAGATCCAGTCGCTACCGTCATATGCGCATCACCCTGATCTCATGATTCTCTGCAACCAGTCACAGACGACCACAGCATCGACTGTCAGGCCGGCTCCGGGGACGTGCCGGCCAGGACGGGCCCGGGGAGCGTGCCAGTGGAAGCGGTCGCGGCCGACGACGAGCACGAACATCCCCTCAGACAGGCGGAGTTCCACGCGTTCTTCGAAAGCCATCATCGTGCGCTGAGCCGCTTCGCGTACCTGCTGACCGGTGACCACGACGCGGCCGACGACATCACCGCCGATGCGCTCACCGCGGCCTGGTCCAGCTGGGACCGGGTCCGTTCGGCCGAGCTCCCCCTGGCCTACGTCCGGCGCATCGTCGCGAACCTGGCGGCGGACCGGGTCCGCAAGGTCGTACGCGAGCGGCGCGGGCTGGCCGTGCTCGGGCAGCGCGCCGAGCCATCCGCCCCGGTGCCGGACGTGCCGGCGGTGGTCGACCTCCGCACCGCCCTGATGAGCCTGCCGCCGGGCAAGCGGGCGTGCGTGGTGCTCCGCTATGCCTTCGACCTGTCCGAAGGGGAGACCGCCCGGACACTGGGCATCGCTGTCGGGACAGTGAAAAGCCAGACGGCCAAGGGAGTCGCCGAGTTGGAGCGAATCCTTAAGAGAACGGAGCTGCCGCCGACCGCGACGACCCAGCAGGAGGTGACCCCCCGCATGGCGCCCGAGCAACCCGACCTGTCCCAGGGGGGCACGTCCCGGCCAGGTTCGTCCGGGATGAACGGTGCGCGCTCCGGCCGGGACGAGGCCGCCGACGGGCGCGGCACCGGCCAGCCCGACGAATCCGCCGGGCCCGACCGGTCCGCCTTTACTCCTAAGCGCCCGGTCGAGCCGGTTCCCGGCGCCGGTCAGCACCTCGGCGGCGAACTGTTCCCGGCGGCCGGACTGCTGCCCCGACCCGGGCACCCGGCCCGACCCGAACACGCGGCCCGGCCCGAACACGCGGTCCGGCTGGACCACGCGGGCCGGCCCGGGCGAGCGGGTGGGGCGGGGTCGTCAGCCTGGCCCGAGTCGCTGCCCTGGCCTCGGCTGGCCTGGCCGATGTGGCGCGTCGGCGAGGCGTAGATGACACCGAGCACGTCGGGGTTCCAGGAGCCCGACCATGATCGACCCGCCGGGTCGGGACGGATGAGCCGCGCCAGAACGCCGGACGGGAACCTGACGAGCACCGCGTTCCACGAGGAACTGCGCTCCATGCTGGGCACCGAGATGGCCCGGCACCAGCCCGACTCCGACCGGATCCGGCGCCGGCTCGCGGCGGCCGCCGGGCCGCCGCTGGGCCGGTTCTCCCCCCTCCCGCCACGCCAGCCGGGGTCCGTCTCCCCC
>NZ_JANEZT010000444.1 GCF_025403405.1 Frankia tisae | reverse complement strand
GCCCACCGCCTGCCCGCCCACGCCGGCGCCGTCCAGGACGTCGCCTTCGCCCCCGACAGCCGCCTGCTGGCCACCGCCGGCGCCGACCGCCTCACCATCATCTGGGATCTGTTCCCGACTCCACCCACCGCCGCCCACTGACCGACCCGGACGCGCGGCGCGGTGCCGCGGAACACCATGATCACCGGACGGTCTACCGGCGGATAGGAGCATTGAATGCGACGGCGACGGCGACGGCGTCCTGCGATCATCGCGCTGCTCGGCGTCGACGGTGTGGGCAAGACCACCCAGGCGCGGTTACTCGCCCGCACCCTGAGCGCCGCCGGGCAGCCGGCCAGCTACTTCGAGAACGGCGGCGGCCGCCCGATCGTCGACGCGCTCGCCCGGCTGCTGGGCCGCCGCGACGGCCCCGACCTGCTCGGCTCCCGCGTCCACGTCGCCGTCGAGGCGACGTTCCGCGGGCTGGCGATCACCCGCGCGCTGGCACTGTCCCGCCTCACCGGCCGCATCGCGGTCATGGACCGCTACACCTACTGCCAGTATGCGGTCATGCGGCTGCGCGGCGACGGCGACGGGCGGCGGGTGCGTGCCGCCTACCGCCGTTTCCCCACCCCCGACCTGGTGGTGCTGTTCACCGTCCCGGCAGCACTCGCCCAGCAGCGGGTCGAACGCCGCGGCCGTGACCATGAGGAACTCGACCGGTTGATCGCCTTCGCCGAGGCCTACGCCGGCCTGCCGGAAGCTCCCACGTTCCACGAGCTGCCCGCCTCCGCCACCACCGACGAGGTCCACGCGGCCCTGTTCCCGCTGGTCACCGCCTCCCTCGGCCGCTGACCCGGCCGCCCTGGCGCGCGGCCGCGGGCCGCTCACCTGGCCAGGGAACGGGCCAGGCGCAGACCCACGTCGTCGAGGCGCAACGTCGGATGGCTGCGGCGACGCACCGAGGCCCGGCAGCTCCACGCCTCGTCGAACCATCCGCCGCCGCGCAGCACCCGGTAGGTGCCGTAGACCTCGGCGTCGTAGACGTCCCAGCACCATTCCCACACGTTGCCCAGCATGTCGTGCAGGCCCCACCCGTTGGGCGCCCGGCCGCCGACCTCATGCGGCCGCTCGCCGGCGTTGGCGCGATACCAGGCGATGTCGTCGAGCCGGCCGTAGCGGGGCCCCGTCGTGCCGGCGCGGCAGGCGTGTTCCCACTCCGCTTCGGTCGGCAGCCGGTATCCGTCAGCGCCGGCGTCGCAGGTCACCGTCTCACTGTCATCGTCACCGAGGGGTGCGCCCTCGACGACGGCGGGCAACCGGTACACCGGCGCGAGCCCCTCGTGTCGGGACAGGGCGTTGCAGAACCGGACGGCGTCCCACCAGCAGACGCCCTCGACGGGCAGCCGATCACCCTGAACGCTGCTCGGCCGCCGGCCGGTGACCTGTGCGTACTGCGCCTGGGTGACGGGGAAGGCCGCCAGCCGGTAGGAGGCGAGCTCCACCGACCAACGGCGCTGGGTGCGCCGGTCCGACAGCGTCACCTCCCCGGGCGGGATGGTGACCATCTCGGCGGACGTGACCGGCTGCATCCCAACGGCCACTGGCCGGCCTCGGGGCGACACCGAAGACTCGTCCTGCTCGATCAACGCGAAGAAGGTGTTGGCCGCGACGTAGACGAGCTCGAAGGGGCCGCCGGGGGCGTCGACGTCGGTGAAGTCGCCAACCACAGTGGTGATGTCGGATCCGCCGGGTTTGTCGTGGAGGCGGGCCAGCATTCGCGGGGAGGCGTCGATGCCGACGACCGTCGTCCCGCGGGCCGCCAGTCGACGGGCATAGCAACGTCGGCCAGCTGGGGATGCCGCTCGTCGTACACGTCGGCGATGCGTTCGCCGTAGGCCGCAGGGTCGACGTCGGTGTCGCGATGGGCCATGGTCGTCAGAGTGGCATCCGCACGCAGCCGGGCGCATCCCGTTTTTCGGTGCCAGGGCTGAGCGGCCGTCCCTGGGGCAGAAAGGCGAGGGCCGCGCGGAGGTTGCGTTCGACGATCTCAGGCTCGACCCGGGAGAGCGGGCCCGGATCGTCCTCATCCTCGGCGCCGGCCGTGTTCGACCGTCGCCTCGCTCTGGGCTGCGGCCGGCCGGGTGGGGGGCGCCGTCCAGTGCGCGGGGCGGGTCAGCGCCGCGGGCAAGGTGGTGGCCTCGTCGCCGCGGGCGGCGTCGAGCTGGGCCTGCACGACGAACAACGCCCCGCGCAGGTCCGCGCCGCTCACCTCGGCGCCGCGTAGATCCGCCCCGCGTAGGTCGGCGCCCCGTAGGTCGGCGCCGCGCAGGTCCGCTTCGATCAGCAGCCGGCCGGTCAGCTGCGCGCCCCGCAGGTCAACGCCGGCCAGGCGCGCGCCGACCAGGTCGATCCCGAGGTTTCGTGGATTCCCCGAGCCAAGATCGCGTGGCCGTCCCGCCAGGCCCCGGCCGCGGGCGCGGGCGGTGGGACGGCCCGCCGCGTCGACCCGCCCGGTGCGCAGCAGGGCGCTGGCGCGGGTGAGCAGGTCGTGCACGGTGCGGCGGTGGGCGGGCAGGTCCGCGGCGAGCAGGGTGTCGGCGTCGGCGCCGGTGAGGGCGACGGTCGCGGCGGTGGTGGCGTCCACCTCGGCGAGCAGGCCGGCGCGGGCGGCGATGTCGGCCGACGGACGGTCTGCGGCCGGCGGCGCGGCGAGCAGGCTGCGGGCTTCGGCGAGGTGGTGCAGGGACTCGTGCAGGGTGCGCATGACGGCGAACGCGTCGAACATCGGCGCGGCGTCGCCGGGATGGGTCCGCCAGTCCCGGCCGGCGAAGGTGACCTGGCTGACCTGCTGGCCGGCGCCGAAGCAGTCGAACACCGTGCAGCCGCGGAACCCGCGCGGGCGCAGCTCGTCGTGGATGGAGCAGTCGTGGCGTGCGCTCAGATGCCGGCACGGCATCCCCGGCGCCTTACTGATCGGGAAGTCCGCCGAGGTGGCGAAGCCCGGGGCGACGCAGCACAGCGCGAAGCAGTTCCCACAGTCGGCCGCCAACCGCGGACGGGCGGGGTCGGTCACCACGGGGGCCTCCTCGACATCGACGAATATGTCATGCTGGCGGACGCGACAGCTTCGGGAGGAAGCCGGTGCGAATCCGGCGCGGTCCCGCCACTGTCACCGGGAAGTGCGTCTTCCCGGGTGGGTCCACCAGCGCGACGCGGCGCGGGCGGCCCCTCCGGTGATCGTCACGCCCCGGCCGGGAGCAGATCTTCCGGTGCTGGGCAGTGGCAGTCGGGTCACGGCCGCAGCGTGCGGCTGGAAGGCCGAGGACGCGCGCCGATCCGGGAGCCAGGATACTCCCGGCCGTCGCAGGTGATGACCAAGGGCGAGGACCCTCCGGGAGGACATCGGCATGCCTGCAACACCGTCCCATCGAACGTCGCACCAGCCCCACCGGCGCGTGGTCGCGGCGGCGCAGGCGTGGTGAACTTCCCGCTGTCCGCCGTCGTCGGCGCCGACGACCTGCGCCTGGCACTGCTGCTCAACGCGGTCAGCCCGACACTGGGCGGCGTGCTCGTGCGCGGCGAGAAGGGCACCGCCAAATCCACCGCGGTGCGGGGGCTGGCCGCGTTGCTGCCCGGCGTCGAGGTGATCGTCGGCTGCCGGTTCGCCTGCGCGCCGAGCGCACCGGACCCGGACTGCCCCGACGGCCCGCATCCGGGCGGCGCGGCGCACGCCACCCGGGCGGCGCGGCTCGTCGAGCTGCCCGTCGGCGCCTCCGAGGACCGCGTCACCGGGTCCGTCGACCTCGACCGGGCGCTCGCCGAGGGGATCAGCGTGCTGCGCCCGGGGCTTTTGGCCGCCGCCCACCGCGGCATCCTCTACGTCGACGAGGTCAACCTCCTCGGTGATCATCTCGTCGATCTGCTGCTCGACGCCGCCGCGCTCGGCGTCGCCCACGTCGAACGCGACGGGGTGTCGGTGCGCCATCCGGCGTCGTTCCTGCTGGTCGGGACGATGAACCCGGAGGAAGGGGAGCTGCGCCCGCAGCTACTCGACCGGTTCGGGCTGACCGTGGGAGTCGCCGCCAGCCGCGACCCGGTGCTGCGCGCGCAGGTCGTGCGCCGCCGGCTGGCGTTCGAGGCCGACCCGGTGGCGTTCGCCACCGCCTGGGCACCGGCCGAGGCGGCCCTCGCCGCCCAGGTCGCCGACGCCCGCACCCGCCTGCGCGCCGTCACGCTGACCGACGCGGCGCTGCGCGCGGTGAGCACCGTGTGCGCCGGGGTCGACGTCGACGGGATGCGCGCGGACGTCGTCCTGGCGAAGACGGCGATGGCACTGGCCGCCTGGTCCGGGCATGGCACGGTCCGCGCCGGCGACATCCGCGCCGGTGCCCGCCTGGCCCTGCCGCACCGCCGCCGCCGCGGCCCGTTCGACGCCCCCGACCTCGACGACGCCACCCTCGACGCCGTCCTCGACGCCGCCCTCGACGGCCTCGACGCCACCGTCGACGCCGAACTCGCCGACCCGGCCACCGCCGCCACCCGCACAGCCGACGGCGACACCACCGCCACGTCCGGTGACGGCAGGAAGGTACGACAGGACCCGACCGGCGACGACCTCGACCCGAACGGCCACACCCCGCACCCGGACGACGACCCCGACGGCGACGGCCCGCATCGCGGCGGTCCCGACAGGGGCGGTCCCGACAGCGGCGGCACGCCCGGCGACGACGACCGCCCCGGCCCCGGCACCCCGACCGGCGCCGGCACCGGGGCGGACGGGCGGGGAACGACGGACGGCGCCGACCCGGCGGCGGGCCCGGCGGCCACGCCCGGCGCCGGCGATCCGCGGCTGCCCGCCGCCCCGCGCCCC
>NZ_JANEZT010000443.1 GCF_025403405.1 Frankia tisae | reverse complement strand
TCGCCGGGGCCGGCACCGTGGGGGTGGCCACCGCGGCAGCTGAGGGAGCGGCGGTCGCGGCGGAGCGGGGTGCGTGGTCGCCATTGGGCGACGGCTCGTCCAACGGCGGTGGGTAGTTGCGGCCGTAGTTGGATCCGTCGATGCGCATCGTCATCACCGGCTTCCGTCGCCGCGCACCGACCGGGGTGGGTGGCGGGTCGTCGAAGGTGAGCTGGGTGCCCTGGATGGCAAGCTGACCGAGCGCGGACTGCAGCATGGCGTCGCCGTCCTGGCCCCGGCGGTCCAGGCTGATCGCGAGGTGCTCCCGGCCGTCGAGGATCTGGTTGACCAGGCCGGTGAGAACGCCACCGGGGCCCACCTCGACGAAGGTCCGCACGCCGTCGGCGTACATGGTCTCGATCTGGTCGACGAACAGCACCTGGGCGGTGAGCTGGTCGACGATCCGCTCCCGGATCAGCGCCGGATCGTCCGGGTATGGCCGGCCGTCAGCACCCGCGACGACGCCGAACCGCGCGGGGTGGATCTCGATGCCGTCCAGCACCTTGCGCAGCGGGTCACGGGCGGCGGCGACGAGGGGGCTGTGGAAGGCGGTGGCCGTCTCCAGCCAGCGGGTGGCGATGCCCTCGGCGGCCAGTTTGCCCTGGACGGTCTCCAGCGGGGCCGCGGCGCCGGACAGCACAAGCTGCTTCGGCGCGTTGCGGTTGGCTACCCACACGTCCGGGTCGGGCAGCCCGTCGAGGGCCGCGGCGACGTCGTCGTTCGAGGCGACGGCGGCGAGCATCCGCCCGCCGGCCCGCTCGGTGGTGTTGCGCAGCAGTTCGCCGCGCCGGCGGGCGAGGATGATCAGCGACTCGGCGTCGAGGACGCCGGCGGCACACAGGGCGGTCAGCTCGCCGAAGCTGTGCCCGGCCGCACATCGCGGGTGCACCCCGTACCCGTCAAGGACCGCGAGCAGGGCCAGTGAGTGCAGCGCGATCGCCGGCTGCGCCCATTCGGCGGCGGTCAGCGTGCTCTGCTGGGCGGCGCGCTCGGCCTCGTCGAAGGTCGGCGGCGGGAACACCACCTGGTGCAACGGCGTGCCGCCGAAACGCAGGCCGCCGAAGCGGTCCCAGACCTCCTGCGCGGCGGGGTATCGCAGCGCCACGTCCGTGCCCATCCCGACGTACTGGCTGCCCTGGCCGGGGAACAGGAACGCCGGCGGGGCCGCCGACGGCGGTGGCACGGGCGGGATGCCGGTGCCGGACTCGTCGGCGGTGACCGCATCGGCGGTGACCGCATAGTGCAGACCGCGCGGGTTCGTGAACGGCTCCCGCGGCCGCTGGCCGATCAGATTGGCGGCCTGGTCGATCCGGGTGCCGAGCTGTTCCGCGGAGCCGGCGACCAGGGCGAGGCGGACCGGGCGGCGGGGGTCGAACTCGCGCCGGCTCGCCCGCGCGATCCCCACGGGGGGCCGGGCGGTGTCGATCGCCCGCAACGCGGCGACGATCTCCTCGGGAGACTCGGCACCGAACAGGATCAGCTCGCTGCCGGCCGCCCTCGGCGGGCGAGGCGCGGGCGCGGCGGACCCGTTGCCGGCGTGGGCGGGCGCCTCCTCCAGCGCGATGTGGAAGTTGATGCCGCCGAACCCGAAGCTCGACACCGAGGCCCGCCGCGGATGGTCGGCGGGACGCACCCAGGGACGGCACACGGTGTTGAGGTAGAAGGGACTGGAGTCGAGCGCCAGGTCGGCGTTCGGCTCAGTCACCTTGATCGTCGGTGGCAGGGTGTGGTGGTGCAGGGCGAGCACGGCCTTGACCAGTCCGGCCGCGCCGGCCGCCGACTTCGTGTGCCCGATCTGCGACTTGACCGAGCCCAGCGCGCACCGGCGATCGCCCGCACGCTCGTCGGCGCCGAACACCTCGGTCAACGCGGTGACCTCGGTGCGGTCCCCGACGACGGTGCCGGTGCCGTGTGCCTCGACGAGCTCGACCGTCGCCGGCCCGTAGCCGGCGTCGGCGTAGGCGGCGCGGACCGCCCTGATCTGCCCGCCCGGCGCCGGGGCGTAGATCGCCGCACCCCGGCCGTCCGAGGACGAGCCGATCCCGCGGATCACCGCGTAGATCTTGTTGCCGTCTCGGCGGGCGTCGTCGAGGCGCTTGAGCGCGACCATCGCGACGCCCTCGCCGAGCAGGGTGCCGTCAGCCTGTGCGGAGAACGGCCGGCAGTCCTCCGTCGGCGACAGCGCCGGCGTCTTGCAGAAACTGACGAACGTGCACGGGTTGTTCAGGGCGTCGACGCCGCCGGAGATGATCATGTCGGCGCGGCCGAGGACGAGCTCGTTCACGCCGGCCGACACCGCGGCCAGGGAGCTCGCGCACGCGGCGTCGACGGTGTAGTTCACCGCGTGCAGGTTGAGCCGGTTGGCAATCCGACCGGCGACGATGTTGCCCAGGCCGCCGGGCAGCGTGGCCTCCTGCCACTGCGGATAGTCCTTGAGCACGTAGTCGCAGGTCCGCAGGGCATCGGCGTCGGAGTAGCCGAGCTCGCGCAGTGCCTTGAACCACATGGGGCGGCCCAGCCGCAGGTCGATCTCGCTGAGCAGCTCCAGGTTCCCGCTGCCGAGGATGCAGCCGATGCCGCCACGGTCGGCGGTGTCGTACGCGTCGCCGAGGGCGTCGCGCAACGTCTGGTCGGCGACCTGCAGGGCGAACAGCTGCGCGGTGTCGGTGGCCGGGACGGTGCTCGGCGGGATGCCGAACTCGGCCGGATCGAAGTCGATCGTCGGCAGGAACGAGCCGCGGCGCACGTAGGTCTTGTCGATCGCGGCCGGGTCCGGGTCGTAGTAGTCCTCGACCAGCCAGTGGGAGCGCGGCACCTCGGTGATCAGATCTTCGCCGCGGACGATGGAGTTCCAGAACCCGGCGGCGTCCGTCGAGCCCGGCATGATGGCACCCACTCCGACGACCGCGATCGGCGGTTGGGGCGGGGAGTCCGTTCGTGACATCTTGTCCGTGTCTCCTTCCAGACCGGCCGACCGCGAGGTCAGCCGTGGGCGCCGAGGTTCAGCCGTGGGCGCCGAGGGACAGCCGGCGCGGCGGGAACTGAGCGACACCCACGGGCACCCCGAAGCTGCGCACCTGATGGGCGCGGGTGACCACCGCCGCTCCTTCGAGAAGGTTCAGGGCGATCTGGACGACGCCGCGTTCGGCCGGCTGCGCGAGGAAGCTGCCGGCGATCCACCGGTTGAACGCGCCCATCGCCGGGCCGCACCAGATCTGGTAGTCGGTGCGGCGGCCCTGCTCGCCGGCGAGCGCCCACCGACCGGAGTTCCCCAGGTACCACCGGAACACCAGCGCCATCCGGTGCTTGGGATCGACCAGTGCCCGTTCCACCTGGCCGGGGTCGCGTTCGCCCCAGTACGCGGCGGTGCGGGCCCAGACGTCGTCCAGGGGCATGCCGAACAGGTCGCGCTCCAGCTTCGCGCGCAGTTCGGGGGGGAGCTGTTCCAGGCTGTCGTGCCGGCGGTACGCCTCGAACAGCAGGCCCGCCCGGGGAGCGAACATCGATCCCCGGGCCAGCACCTGCACCTTGGCGCCGAGCTCGAACATGTCCGCGGCCGGCGCCAGCGCCACGTCGGCCAGGTCGGCGCCGGCGAGCATCGCCTTGGCGTCCTCGGACTGGCCGGACTCGACGCTGACCTGGTTCACCGAGCCGGTGAGCACGTAGGCGGCACCGAGCGCGAAGGCCGCCGCGACCGCCTGCGGCGTGCCCAGCCCGCCGGCCGCTCCCACCCGCACCGGCCGCGGGTAGGCGAAACGGGCGACGACCCGGTCCCGCACCGCCTGCACCACCGGGACGACGACGGCCATCGGCCGACCGTCGGTATGCCCCGCGCTGTCCGCCTCGACCGTGATGTCCTCGGCGATCGGCAGGCCCGCGGCGAGCTCCGCCTCCACCTCGGTGATCTCCCCGGCGTCGACCAGGGCGCGCAGGATCTCCCCCGGCGGCGGCGACATGAACTGCTCCGCGACCTCGGGCCGGGAGATCTTCGCGAACACCCGGGTGCGGCGCTCCACCCGCCCGTCGGACGTGCGGCGCAGCCCCGTCGCCGCGCAGCGGACCACCGCCGGGGTGATCGACATGAACGCCGACGCCGACACGCACGGCACCCCGTGGCGCAGCAGCAGCGCGGCGGTGGTGTTCTCCAGCGCCGGATCGCCCGGCGAGTGCAGCAGGTTGACGCCCCAGTTCGGCTCGCCGGCGAGTGTCTCGGCGAGGGTGGCGGCGGCCTTCTCGATCCGGTCGAGCCCCAGGCCGCCGGACCCGAAGAAACCGAGCATCCGGGCGCGGGCCATCGCGGTCACCATCGCGGTGGTCGCGATGCCGGTCGCCATCTCCCCGGCGATGTACGGGAAACGCACGCCGTGTGCCACGGCGAAGGACCGGTCACCGAGCCACTCCGGGTACAGCGCCGGCAGGGTACCCACCACCGGCGCTCCGGCGGGATCCCCGGCGCCCACGTCGCCGCCGAGTCCCAGACCGACGCCCCGGCCGGGCACGGCCAGCAGGTGCACCGGCTCCCGCACCGCGCGTACGCAGGCGGCCAGCTCCGGCCCGGTGAAGGCCGCCGGGTGCCGGCCCGGCCGCCAGGTCGGTGTGGTCGGGCCGGCACCCGACCGGCCGCCGGGCCTGTCCGTGCCGGCGAAGCTGTCCGGCGGGTAGGGCCGGCGCGCGACCGGCCGGCGCAGCGTCTGCGCCGGTGTCCGGCGCGGCGGTGCACCGGCGACGCGGGGCGGTCCGGGGGTGACGGTCATGGACTGCTCCAACCCTGGGTGGTTTCGACCCGCGGCGCTGGGTCTGTCCGCGCGGCCGGGTAGGGG
>NZ_JANEZT010000442.1 GCF_025403405.1 Frankia tisae | reverse complement strand
CGGCTGTTGCGCGGACGCGGTCGCGCCCGGCGCGGCCCGAGCGCGGACCGGCAAGCAGGGCCAGCAGCTCGGAGACATCGGGGAGCGAGGCGCCGTCGGCCTGGCGCACCCGGGCCAGCGCGCGGCGCACCCCGGCGCTGGTCGGGCCGTCCTGGTCGGGCCGCGGCGCGCGCCGCCAGCCGCCGCGGCCCGCCGGCTCCACCGAGCCGGACGCCTTGCCGGTGGCGGCCAGGTCGACGATGCCGGCCCAGGCCACGATGTCGGCGGCTGGTCCGTCCCAGCCGCCGGCCGCCGGTCCGTAGCCGTACCCGGGCACATAGCCGCCGCCGGACGCAGCCCCAGGACCGGTCGCGGCTGCCTGCCCGGAGGCGGCCGTGGACAGCAGCAGCGGGCGCAGGGCGGCGGCGATCCCCAGGTCGACCAGGCGTGGGCCGATGACGGACAGGACGATGTCCGTGGCCGTCAGGTCGCCCAGCGCACCGACCGTGTGGTGGGCCGCGTCGATGGTCTCCAGCAGGGTCCGGGCGAGCCGGTCGATCTCGTCGGCGGACAGCGGCCCTCGCTCGGTGAGCTCGCGGGCCAGGGTGGGACCGCCGACGAACTCGGTGACCGCGTAGGGGCGGTCGGCGTCGGGCGCGGCGTCGAGCACGCCGCAGGTGTGCGGCCCGGAAAGCACGCGGGCCCGGTCGACGGCCGCCGCGAAGCGGGCCCGCATGTCGGCGCGCAGGGCGTCGCCCGGGTGCAGGGCACGGATGGCCACCTGAGCACCGCCCGGCGCGCGCCCCAGGTAGACGATGCCCGTGATGCCCGCATCGAGACGGCCGAGCAGCTGATAAGGCCCGAGCGCCGAGGATTCGCCGACGGCGAGTGGCGCGACATGGCGAGGTAGTCGAGCGGTCATGGTGGGTGCCTCGAATGCGACTCGCGGATGGCCGGCGGCATGCAGCCTCTCCGACGGTAGCTACTCAGGTCGTGTCCGTGAAGGCTGCTAAGCCCGCTTCTTCGGGAGTATCCGGGTCGTGGCCGCCGTGCCCGCGAGGCCCGGGCCGGGCGCGGGCGCACCGACGGCACGCGGGCGCGCCTGCCCGGCGCCCGGATGGGCGGCCTCGATGCCGTCGAGCAGCCAGCCCAGGGCATGTTCGAAGCGGGGGGCGAGCAGCCGGCAGCCGGCGGTCCGCAGCGCCTGCAGCCGCGGCAGCTCCTCGGCGGTGACGAGCTCGTCGAAACCCGGTTGCGGTTCCAGTGGCAGTGCAGGATCATGATCGTGGTGGCCCGCGTGCCTGTTCGGGGCACGGTAGGCCTGGCTGCTGAGCTCCCGCAGCGTGCAGCCGACCACCAGGTCGCTGACCGAGTGGATGATGCGCACCTGCTCGTCCGGATCGTCGGTGATGCGCGACGCGACGGTGAGGTACTGCTCGAGGTGGCGGAGCTTGTTGGGCCCGAGGGAGGGGCGAACCGCGACGTTGAGCGCCCACGGGTGACGCTGGTAGGACTGCCTGGTCCGCTGGGCGATCTCGGCCAGCGCCGCCCGCCAGTCGGCCGGGATCTCCTCGAGCAGATGCCCGCCGAGGAACTCGTTCCACATCAGGTCGAGTAGCTCGTCCTTGTCGCGGACGTGGTAGTAGAGCGTCATCGTCCCGACGCTCAGGCTGGCGGCGAGCCGGCGCATCGACACGGCGGCCAACCCCTCGGCGTCGGCAAGCTCGATGGCGGCCAGGGCGAGCCGCTGGGGGCTCAGACTGGGCCGGCACCCAGGTGGAGAAGCCTGCCCCGCCCGGCGCCTCCCGCCCGGCTCGACAGCCGGTTCCGTCGGCGCGGCCATGACCTCGTCACCTCCGAACACGCAGCCGAACAGCAATTTTTGGCGTTGGTACATCGTACGGCGTAGTGTTGCGCCTAGTCCTCGTACGGTGTACGACGGCTGGTAGGAGGGGATGTTGGGAATGGCAGATTCTGAAGGAACGGGCGCATCCGGCGTCGGCGATACCGATCAGGCGCCGGCGGCGGTGCCCGGGGGCGCCTTGTCCGCCGAGACATCCGCCGCAGGTAGGCGGGGCGCGGCCGCTTCGGCGCCGCCGGCTCCCCGGGCGAAGTGGGCCGTGCTGGCGGTGTGCTGCCTGGCCCAGTTCATGGTGGTGCTCGACATCTCGATTGTGAACGTCGCGTTGCCGGCGATGCAGACCGATCTCGGAATGTCGGCCAGTGGCCTGCAGTGGGTGGTGAACGCCTACACCCTCGCCTTCGCCGGGCTGCTGCTGTTCGGCGGGCGGGCGGCGGACCTGTTCGGCCGGCGCCGGGTCTTCGTGTTCGGGCTCGTGCTGTTCACACTGGCGAGCCTCGCCGGCGGTCTCGCCCAGACCGAGACGCAGCTCATCATCGCCCGAGCGGTGCAGGGACTCGGCGGCGCCGTGCTGGCCCCGGCAACGCTGAGCCTGCTGATGACCTCGTTCGCGGAGGGCCGGGAGCGAACCAGGGCGCTCGGCGCCTGGGGTGCGACGGCGGCCAGCGGCGGTGCTTTCGGGACGGTCGTCGGCGGCATCCTCACCGACCTCGCCGACTGGCGGTGGGTGTTGTTCGTCAACGTGCCGATCGGGGTCGCGCTGGTGGTCGCGGCGCGCGTGGTGCTCGTGGAGTCACGCGGGCAGGTCAGCCGCCTTCGCGACCTCGACGTGCCGGGCACGCTGACTGTGACGGGCGGCCTGGTCCTGCTGGTCTACGCGATCGTCCGCACGGAGACCTCCTCCTGGGGGTCGCCGGTGACGATCGGGATGCTGGTCGGAGCGGTCGTGCTCCTCGGCGCCTTCATCGCGATCGAGGCCACCACGGCAAACCCGCTGGTGCCGCTGAACATCTTCCGCTATCCCGGGATCGCGGTGGCCAACGTGATCGCGGCGCTTCTCGGCGCGGCGATGTTCGCGGTGTTCTTCTTCCTCACCCTGTTCATGCAGCGGGTCCAGGGTGACAGCCCGCTACGTGCGGGGCTGTCGATGCTGCCGATGCCGTTGATGATCATTGTGGCGTCGCAGCTCGTCACGCGGACGATCGGTCGGCTTGGCCCGCGGCCGATCATCGTTTTCGGCGCCGCGGTAGGTGCGTCGGGGCTGCTGTGGCTGTCGGCGATCACGCCGGGCGGCTCGTACTGGTCGCACGTGTTCGGCCCCCTCGCGGTGATGGGCTTCGGCATGGGAACCACGATGGTCTCGATGGTCTCCGCGGCCACCGCGGGCGTGCCGATCCGGCTCGCCGGGCTTGCCTCCGGGCTCATCAACACCGGGCGGCAGATCGGCGCGGCCGTCGGCCTCGCCGCTGTCACGACGATCGCCACACACCACACCGAGGGTCGGCTCCGGCACGGGGTCCCGCAGCCCGAGGCGCTGACCTCCGGGTACTCGCTCGGCCTGTTCATCGGCGGCTGCGTCTTCGCCGTCGGAGTCCCTGTGGCCTTCCTCCTGCCGCGGCTGCGCCGGCCCCAGCCGGCCGCCTCCGAGGCGCCGGCACCGACGCGGCCCGCCGACGGCGACCAGCAGGCAGTCGCCAGCGCCGCCGAGGTCTGACCTCGGGTCGGTCCGTCTACCTTGCCCTTCCAGAGGGATAAACCAGATGCAAAGCCCTCTGGAAGGGCGAGGAACGCCGGCTACAGCTCGGTCGGTGGGCGCCGGTGTCAGCGGCGGGCGGAGCGCACCAGCCCGACGACCTCGGCGGCGGCACGCTGCACCCCATCCGGGCCGAAGATCTCGATGCGGGCGACCGCACGACCCTGACCGGCGTGGACCGTGCGGACCTGGAACAGGTGCCAGTCCCGTACGTCCAGGTCATCGAAGAACGTGACGGTCTGGGACAGCACTGCCGCGGCCACCTGCGGCCGGTCGGCCGGCATGGGGGGGATCCCCGAGGCTGTGAGCAGATCGGCGAGCGGCAGCACCTCGCAGGAATGTGCCAACAGGGCCCGCCACACCGTCGGGTCCTCGCCCGCGTCGCCAATCCGCTGCCACTGGTCGAGCCGGTGCGGTTCCACCCGCGGCAGCACCCGAACCTCCCACGGCATCATCCGCCGATCCGGGAAGGGCACCGCGCCCGCCGGCCCCGGCAGATCCGCCCGACTCGTCTGCAGACTGAGGAAGTCCGGCTCGGAGGCACGCAGCATCACGTCCGCCCGGCAGATGTGCAGCGAGCCCTGCCGGAAGGACAGCGCCAGCGCGTCGATCGACCCGCCGTGCGCGAGACGCTCGACGTCGACCCAGAGCGGCTGCTGGCAGTCCCCGGGGCGAGAGAAGATCGTGTGCAACGAGTGCACCGCCTTGCCCGGCGCCAGGCGTTCCGCGAGGACGATCTGCTGACCGAGCAGCTGCGCGCCGAGGATCCCGCCGTGCGCGCTCACCAGACATCGGGCCGGCACCGGAGGAACATCCCCGCCGAGGTCCAACACCGCCAGCAGATCACTCAGCGTAAAGCTGCCCGGCGTTGTGGCGTCGATCGGTAGCGGCGGCTCGGGCTGTGCGGACGAGGAACCGACTCGCTGCGGATCGATGGTCTCCACTGACCGTTCACCCACATCGCACCCCTTTCCCTGCGCGGGCCGCCCGGCCGCACGGTGAGGGACGCGATCACCCTGCGCCGCAGCTCGGCGCGGACAGGTGACGGGTCGCCGCGCCGCCGACAGGCCGCCGCGCGTGGATCACGACTCCGCCCGGCGCGGAGCCTCGCGGGCCAATATCGACCCGTTCGGTGCCATGGGCCGGCCGCAGTGGTGTATGCCACGTCGCCACGAATCGCCGACCAGCACAAAAGCCGCAAAATACCCGAGCTTGCCTCTTGGCGATCTGTATCCGGAGACAAATACGGCTGCGGGGGTGGTCAGGGG
>NZ_JANEZT010000441.1 GCF_025403405.1 Frankia tisae | reverse complement strand
CCGGGCTCACTGTGGCCCGTGCGCGCACGCAGCGGCAAACGCCACCACGCATTGGTGGCAGCCTCCGCACACGACGCATCGGCGTCCCCTTCCCGGGCACATAGCGTCGCTGTGCCGGCGGTCCTCGTGCGGCCTGAGCCATGCGACGCGAGGCATGCGACGCGAGGCGCGCGGCGACCGGACGCGCCGCGCTGCCCCACCGGTTGCCGGCCATCCGACGAAGGGACCACCGATGTCATCCGTGCTCTGGTTTCAGGGCGGGGCGTGCAGCGGCAACACGATGTCGTTCCTGAACGCCGAGGAACCCACCGTCATCGACCTGATCACCGACTTCGGCCTGGACCTGCTCTGGCACCCCTCGCTGGGCCTGGTCACCGGCGGGCAGGCGCGGACGTTGTTCTGGGACTGCGCGCGGGGCGAGCGGCCGGTCGACATCTTCGTCTTCGAGGGCTCGGTGATGCGCGGCCCGGACGGTAGCGGCCGCTACGACGTGTTCGCCGACCGGCCGATGCAGGACTGGGTGCGCGACCTGGCCGGCCAGGCACAGGTGGTCGTGGCGATCGGGGACTGCGCCAGTTTCGGTGGGGTGCCCGCGATGGCGCCGAACCCGACCGACTCCACCGGGCTGCAGTTCCACAAGCGCACCCCGGGCGGGTTCCTCGGCTCGGACTTCCGCTCGCGGGCGGGACTGCCCGTCATCAACGTGCCGGGCTGCCCCGCCCATCCGGACTGGATCACCCAGATCCTGGTGGCACTGGCCACCGGCCGCGCCGCTGACCTCGCGCTCGACGAGCTGCATCGGCCGCAGACGTTCTTCACCTCGTTCACGCACACGGGCTGCACCCGTAACGGGTACTTCGAGTACAAGCAGTCGACGCTCGCCTTCGGCGAGGGCACCCGCCAGGGCTGCCTGTTCTACGAGTTCGGCTGCCGCGGGCCGATGACGCACTCGCCGTGCAACCGGATCCTGTGGAACCGGCAGTCGTCGAAGACCCGGGCCGGGATGCCGTGCATCGGCTGCACCGAACCGGAGTTCCCGTTCTTCGACCTCGCCCCCGGCACGGTCTTCCAGACCCAGAAGGTCGCCGGGGTCATCCCGCGCGAGGTCCCCGAGGGCAGCGGCCACCTGACCTACCTGGCCCAGGCGGCGGCCGCCCGGCTGGCCGCCCCAAAGTGGTCGAAGAAGGACATGTTCGTCGTCTGACCCGCCGCCACGGCGCGCGTCGTCCCGCCCGGGGCCCCGCGAGGAACGCACAGGAAAGAAGAGTCTTCCGATGACGACCGTCGATCTCAACGTCAGCCCGATGGGGCGCGTCGAGGGTGACCTCGACGTCCGGGTCACGATCGACGACGGGGTGGTGGCCTCGGCCTGGACCGAGGCGGCGATGTTCCGCGGCTTCGAGATCATCCTGCGGGGCAAGGATCCGCAGGCCGGCCTCATCGTGACCCCGCGGATCTGCGGGATCTGCGGCGGCAGCCACCTGTACAAGGCTGCGTACGCGCTCGACGTGGCGTGGCAGACCGAGCTGCCGCCGAACGCGACGCTGATCCGCAACATCGCGCAGGCGTGCGAGACGCTGCAGAGCATCCCGCGCTGCTTCTACGCGCTGTTCGCCATCGACCTGACGAACCCCAGGTACGCCTCCTCGCAGCTCTACCCGGAGGCGGTGCGCCGGTTCACCCCGTTCACCGGGTCCAGCTACGGCCCGGGGGTGGTGCTGTCCGCCAAGCCGATCGAGGTGTACGCCATCTTCGGCGGCCAGTGGCCGCATTCCAGCTTCATGGTGCCCGGCGGGGTGATGTGCGCCCCGACGCTCGCGGACGTGACCCGCTCCATCGCGATCCTGGAGCACTGGAAGACCGAGTGGCTCGAGAAGCAGTGGCTGGGCTGCTCGGTGGACCGCTGGCTGGCCAACCGCAGCTGGGCCGACGTGCTCGCCTGGGTGTACGAGAACGAGGCCCAGCACGACAGCGACTGCGGCTTCTTCCTGCGCTACTGCCTCGACATCGGCCTCGACGGCTACGGCCAGGGCATCGGCAACTACCTGGCAACCGGGACGTACTTTCAGCCGGACCTGTACGGGCGGCCGACGATCGAGGGCCGCAATGCGGCGCTCATCGGCCGTTCCGGGGTGTACGCGGGCGGCGCGTACAGCGCGTTCGACCAGGCCAGGGTCCGCGAGGACGTCACCCACTCGTTCTACGCGGGCACGTCGGCGCGCCACCCGTTCGACGGGGAGACCAACCCGATCGACCCGGTCCGCGGCCGCGAGCAGGGCAAGTACAGCTGGGCGAAGTCCCCCCGCTACGACGTGCCGAACCTTGGGTACGTCCCGCTGGAGGCCGGGCCGCTGGCCCGCCGGGTCGCCGCCGCCGCCCCGGGTGCGGCCGCCCACCAGGACGACGACCCGCTGTTCGGGAACATCCTCGACGCGATCGGCCCCTCGGTGATGGTGCGCCTGCTCGCCCGGATGCACGAGGCGGCGAAGTACTACCGGTGGGTTCGCGGCTGGCTGGACCAGATCGACCTGCACGAGCCGTTCCATGCCACGCCGGTGGAGCGCACCGACGGGCGCGGCTTCGGCTCGACGGAGGCGGCCCGCGGCTCACTGTCCGACTGGATCGTCCTGGAGAAGGGCAGGATCGCCAACTACCAGGTGGTCACCCCGACGGCCTGGAACATCGGCCCCCGCGACGGTGACGGCACGCCCGGTCCGATCGAGGCCGCGCTCGTCGGCACCCCCGTCGCCGACCCGGCCGACCCGGTCGAGCTCGGCCACGTGGCCCGCAGCTTCGACTCCTGCCTGGTCTGCACCGTCCATGCCTACGACGGGCGGACCGGCAAGGAACTGAGCAGGTTCATCATCAACGGGGACCTTTGAACGCCGGACGGCCGGTGCCCGCCAGTCCCCGGGTGCAGGTCGACCCGCCCGGCTTCGAACCGCCGCGCTGCGACACGGTGGTGATCGGCTGCGGGAACCTGCTGCGCGGCGACGACGGGGTGGGCCCGATCCTGATCCGCCGCCTCGCCGAGGCGGGCGTACCCGCCGGGGTTCGCCTGGTCGACGGTGGCACCGCCGGGCTGGACACGGCCTTCGCGATGCGTGGCGCGCGCCGGGTCGTGATCGTCGACGCCGCCCGCACCGGCGCCGCGCCAGGCACCGTCTACCGGGTACCGGGCGCGGAACTCGCCGATCTCCCCCTGCACCTGCCTCATCCGCACGCCGTGCGCTGGGACCAGGCCCTCGCCTTCGGCCGCTGGCTGCTCGGCGACGACTACCCGACGGACATCGCCGTCTACCTCGTCGAGGCCGGCGGCCTGGAACCCGGTGCCGATCTCACCCCGGCCGTCTGCGGCGCAATGGAACGCCTGCAGGCAGTGATCCTCACCGATCTCGCCGCGGGAACCCCGGTACCCGGCAAGCACAGCGCACCCAGCAAGCACAGCGCACCCGACGAACACAGCGAGGAAGAGCACAATGGCTGACCGCGACGCGGCGACCGACATCGCCACGCGCTCCGCCCGGCCGCAGCCGGTCGGGGTGTTCCCGCTGCCCGCCGGCTTCCTGCTGGTGCCGGGCGGCGACGACACGGCCGAGCTGCGCCGCACGCTCGCCGCCGGGAACCATCCGGACGCGTGGCCGGCGCGGCTGCTCGCGTTGGAGCTGGCCTACCGCGGGGACGTCGCCGACGCCGCGGCCCAGATCGACGGCGATGACCCGATCGACCGGTACAACCGGTTCGTCCTGCGCCCGGCGGGCCCCCCGGTGGAGGACCCGGCGCAGCTTCGCCAGGCCCTCGGCGCCGAGCTCGGGATCCTCGTCGACGTGGTCCGCTTCGCGCTCGGCGACCTCGCCGAGCCGCCGCCGCTGGCCGGGGAGACCGGCGAGATCGCGGCACTGGTGCACTCGGCTCACGCCGCCCACGCCATGGCCGCCGGACGAACCGGCGAGGCGGCGGCGGCGCTGGGCCGGGCCGTCGCCGCGGCGTGGGAGGCGTCCCCGGGCCTGGCCGCGCAGCTGCTGTCCACCGCGGCGGACCTGCGCCACAGTGTGGAGGGGCCGACGGACGACGTTCTTGCCGACCTGACCACGGCACTCGCCGCCCTCGACGGCACCGAGCTCGTGATCGCTCGCGCCGAGCTGCGCCTGGGCCTCGGCGCGGCCTACCAGCAGCGGGCCGGCACCGACCCGGCGGCCCTGCGCACCGCAGTGGAGCACTACCTGGCCGCGCTGCGACTGATCAGCGTGGACAGCGCACCGGAGCTGTTCGCCGCGGTGCAGGTCAACCTGGCCGCCGCCTACCTGGCCATGCCGATGAGCCAGGCCTCCGACCAGCTGCGGATCGGCGTCGCGATCCAGGGACTGCGCACGGCGCTCACCGTGTACACCCCGCAGACCCACCCCGATCAGTGGGCCAGCACCCAGCTCAACCTGGCCAACGCCCTGGTCTACGCGCCGTCGGCGCACCAGAAGGACAACCTGATCGAGGCGGCGGCCCGCTACCAGCAGGTCATCGCCGCCCGCGACCGGGACACCGATCCACTCGGCCACGCCCGCGCGCTGGCCAACCAGGGCAACGCACTGGCCCATCTCGGCGCCTACGACCAGGCGACGGCGGTGCTGCACGAGGCACGGTCGATCTTCGAGGAGTCCGGGGCGGACGACGCGGCGCTGGCGGTGCGCGGCGTGCTCGACGAGATCACCCGCCGGCGCGGCGCGCCCGCGCCCGGGCCCGCGTGAGTCCCCCCCGGTCGACGGCCACCGCCCCCGGCACCGGGACAGGCATCCGCGCGGCGGCCGGCGGCGGCACGGCGGCCGGCGGCGGCGGTGCGGCGGCGGTGTCCGGCGGCACGGCGGGCGTCGCC
>NZ_JANEZT010000440.1 GCF_025403405.1 Frankia tisae | reverse complement strand
GGACTGTTGCCTTGAAAGTACGGGGCGGCGGGCTGGTCGGCATCGCAGCCGAGGTCGACGGGATCGTCGTCTCGTCGCGGGCGCCGTGTTCGAAGGGCCGCCGGTCGGCGTCCCGCTCGCCCGGAACCGCCGAGGCCCCAGCTCGGTCGGCGCGAACGGCCGGAGCGGCGGGACCGGCAGCAGCCGACGGGGCGACGGCACTGTCAGCAGCAGCCGAGCCGACGGGACGAGCAGGACCGGCAGAAGCGGCAGGGCTGCCGGCCTCGGCATGACCGGCGGCGGGTCGCCCAGCGGCCCGACCTGCCCGACCTGCCGGCTCGGTGGGCGCGTGATCAGCGTGGCCCGAACGGCCGGATGGCTCGTCGGCACCGGAGCGGCGCCCGGCGGCCTCATGATCCGCGGCCGGGTCGGTCTCGCCGCACCCGGGCAGGGCGGACGGGTCGATGACCAGGGGTGACCGTTCTAGGCGCCGCGGCCTGCTCGGCGTGTCGACCGGATCCATGCTGGCGATCGCCGCCTTGTTGTCGCTGCCGTCCACCACGACCTCCCGACTCGCTCGTCGCGCGACACGGCGGAACACCGGCAACCGGTTCCGTCCTGGGAGGCCCCGCGCAACGACCCCGAGCGGGTTACACGGTAAAGCCTCAGAACAGAACAGAGGAGACCTCTACCGCTGAACAGCCGAAAAAAGCTTTTTAGGTATCAGTTAGTAGCGTCTGCCCGTCGCCCGGACGGGGGTGAAAGCGCGGACGGTCCCTGCTGCTCCGCACGTCGACCGCCACATGCGGGCACCCCCGGAAGGGAACTTGGGGCAGTACGGATGCGGCCGGCGCAGGCTTGGCGGGGGAGCAAATGTTTCCGCGACGTTCAGTACGCGTCACCGGCAGGCACACGGGAGCGCGACGTCAACGGTGCAACGACACCTTCATCGGCGCGAACATGGGGATCAGGCGCAGGGAACCACCGGTCGAAGAGCCCGGAGCGACCACGGAGGAAACGGTCGGCACCGCGCTGGGACCGCCCGGGCGCGCGCTGCCCCGGCCGTCCGCGACGGCAGCCCCGGTGACGGCGAGCATCAGCAGCGCGGCGGAGCCGAGCAGCGTGCGGCGCATACTCGAACGCCCTTGGACGGGCCGCGGGGGTGGCGACGGCGGCCGGCGAAGCCGATCACCCGTTCGACCCGGCCGAGTTCCCGGCCGGCGAGCGGCGCCCCGATGCGGCGCGGCCCTGGCGCCGCGCCCAGTCCCACCGGGTGACTCGGGCGCTCTGCGGCGCGTTGCGCGCCGGGAGGCCACCCGGTCGGTCGGCTGCGCCGCACGCCGGCCGTGGCCGGTGACATCGGGGCGCCGCGCGGACGACGACGAGAGGCCCCCGGCAGACGTGACCCGGCCGGCGGCCGCCGAAGCCGCCGGAACGGCACTCGCGGGCCGCCCGCCGCCGCCTGCAGCCAGACCACCGGAACCCGGCGGGGAGCGGCGACGCTCGGGCTCGGGGTGGGCCGCGCCTGCCATCCCGGCGCCGATGCGCAGCAGTCGGTCGGCGACGTTCTCGGGCAGCGCCGGATCGCCGAGCGCGACCAACCGGGCCTTCACCTGGCGAAGCGCCACCACCTCACGCTGGCAGTCTCCGCAGCCGGCGAGGTGCGCGAGCGCACGATCCCGCGCGCCATGATCAAGCTGATGATCGATAAGGGGCGAGATCAGGTCGCCGAGATGCTCGGTCACGCGGGCCGCTCCGCGGGAGCACCACCCTTGCTTCCGGCGGGCACGGCTCCACGCCGCCGCCCGCCCCTGGCACGGCCATCGTCACGGTTTCGCCGTGAGCCGGGCGAGGCGGCCGACTGACCAGATTCGGCACCGAACGCATCGACCCGGCCGGCCGGGGCCGCGGGACTGGCGTACATGTCGTCCGGGTCCTCGGCGGCGGCGATCAGCACGGCGCCGTCGGCGGTGCGGGGCGCACGGTCCGCCAACGCGGCCCGCAGCATCGCCCGTCCGCGTGAGATACGGCTGCGGACCGTGCCGAGCTTCACGCCAAGGGTCTGGGCGATCTCCTCGTAGGAGAGCTGTTCGATATCGCACAACACCACAGCGGCCCGAAAGTCGGGTGGCAGCGCCGCGAGCGCCGCCTCAACGTCGGCATCGAGATGGGCCTCGGCGTAGACCGCCTCGGGGCTCGCCTCACGCCCGGCCAGGCGCTCGGTGTCCTCGGGCAGCGCGTCGAAGCGAATCTTCTGCTGCCGCCGCATGCGGTCGAGGAAGAGATTGGTCGTGATCCGGTGCAGCCAGCCCTCGAAGGTGCCGGGCGTGTAGTCCGCCAGGGACCGGAATACGCGTACGAAGACGTCCTGCGTGAGGTCCTCGGCGTCGTGGGCGTTGCCGGTGAGACGGTAGGCGAGCCGATAGACCCGGTTGCCGTGCTCGCGGACCACGTCCTCCCAGGACGGAGGCACCCAACCGGAAATATCTGTGGTGGCGGCGGCGCCGGCGGCGTCGGAACCCGCCCCGGAGTCCTGTGCAGCCACGGCCGCCTCTCGGTCGGTTCGCGTCGAACGTACCCGACGAGCCGGCCAGGGAGCGGCGAATCCCGCTGCGGACACCGATGTTTCTCCCCTCGTTCCTCGACACGATGCACGTTGACCAGATGAACGCGCCTCTGTGCTCTCCCGTTCCCGTAGGCTGCGGATGTCATGCCGGACACCGAAATCGGCGAGCTCGACTCCGCCGCCGCCTATGCCGAGGGCTTCCTGTTGGAAGACCCGATCCTTCGTGCTGCCCGCGCCCGCGCCGAGGAGGTCGGGATCGTCCCGGTCAGCCCCGGTGCCGGTGCGGTCCTGCGCTTCCTCGCCGCCGCCGTGAGTGCCCGTGCGGTCGTCGAGATCGGCACCGGTACCGGAGTCTCCGGTACCTGGCTGTTGCGCGGGATGCGGCCCGACGGAACCCTAACCACCATCGACGTCGAGGCCGAGCACCTTCGGCTGGCGCGCCGCACCTACGCCGACGCCGGAATGGCGCCGGGCCGCAGCCGGCTCATCACGGGCCGCGCGCTCGACGTCCTCCCCCGCCTCACCGATGGTGCCTACGACCTGGTGTTCTGCGATGCCGACCGGCGTGAGGGCACCGAGTACCTCACCCAGGCGCTACGACTACTCCGCCCCGGCGGAGTAGTCGTGTTCGCGGGCGTGCTGGCCGAAGGCCAAGCCGTCGACCCCGGTGCCCGCGGCCCGGACGCGGTTGCCGTCCGCGAGCTCGCCACCGCCGTGCGCGACGACGTGCGGCTCACCCAGATGCTCCTCACCACCGGTGGCGGCCTGCTGATCGCGGTGGTCGCCAAGTCCTCACCGGTCGGATAGCGCCCGCGGGGGTGGCGGGGGTGTGCCCACGCGGGCCATCGGCCGGCTGGCCGGCCCGTCAGCCACTCGCCCGGACGCGGCGGCCAGGGCCGTAGAGTCACCCGACGAACCCGGCCCGCTGCCGCGATGCACTGAGGGTTCGAACCGGTAGACGCGTAGGGTGCCCTCAAGCGTGACATTTCGACGCCTTGGGGAGTGAATGGCACCGGCGGCACGGGAGTACCGGCGCTACGACGACTTCGGCGGGTACGGCGACCTCGGCGGCCACGACGACCTCGGCGGCCACGACGACCTCGGCGGCCACGACGACCTCGGCGGCCACGACGACCTCGGCGGCCACGACGACCTCGGCGGCCACGACGACGGTGGTCGCGCCACCCGCGCCAATCAGGCCCGGTCAGGCGCCTACCCGGGCACCGGTGCCTACGACGGTCGCGGCGGGTACGACGGTCGCGGCGGATACCAGGATCACGGCGGCTACGACGACCGCGGTGGCCACGACGATCCCAGGGCCTTCGGCGAACGTCGCGGCTATGACGACCGCCACGTTCACGAGGACCACCGTGGCTACGAGGACCGCGGTGGCTACAACGACCCCGGTGGCCACCAGGACCGCGGTGGTTACGACGACCGCGATCCTTACGACCATCCCGATCCCGATCCATACAACGATCGCGGACGCCAGGACGATCGCGGAAGACTCGACGGCCACGACGGCCACGACGGCCACGACGGCCGCGGCAGGTACGGCCCTCCCGCCGAGTACGGCAGCCGCGGAGGTTACGGCGATGGCGCCGTCCAGACCGATCGCGGCACCCGCGTCGACCGTGGGGCCAGATTCGACCGTGGCCGCCGCCCAGTCCACGATGACCACACCGATCCCGGCATCCACACTGTGCCCCGCGAGGGCGCGGGCCGGGCCGGCAGCGGGGCCTACAGCGGCCCCGGAGGTGGCACCGGTCGCCGGGGCCTTGACGGCGGTCGGCCTGGTCTCGCCGGCGGCGCGGGCCACCGCGAACGAGGGGGGATCAACGGACGCGACCCCGAGGGCGGGCCGCCGGACGCGGCCGCGCGGAACAACCTGCTGCCCTATGTTGCGTTCGTCCTGGTAGTAGCGGTCCTGGCCGGCTCCGCCGGGTACGTGCTGAACCGGCTGGTGGGGCCGGCGCACCGAGCGGGCACGGCGCCGACGGCGAGCCCGTCCGCGGCGAGCCCGGGAACGGCCGGCGCTGCCGGCTCCCCGACCGGTCCGACCGCCGCGGATGGCACTTCCGGCCCAGGCCAGAGCGGCGCCGGCGGCCTGCTGACGAACCTCACCGCCGAGCAGGTCGCGATCAGACTGGCCGAGGCGGGCCTGCCGCTGCGCACGACCGTCGTCTACACCGCCGCCAGCGACCCCGACCGGCTCCTGGGGGCGGCGGGCGGCCTGTCTCATATACACATCTCCGAGCCCACGAGACTAGCGC
>NZ_JANEZT010000043.1 GCF_025403405.1 Frankia tisae | reverse complement strand
TCCACCGCCCGGTACACATTCTCGCCGCCGTTACGCTCGATCTCCCTCGAAATCACCGAGTGATGCCTGCCGAGCGCCTTCGCGATGAACCGCGCCGAACGATTCTTGCCCAACTCGCGGGAAATAACCTCCCGCTCCTCGATCGTCAACTTCTCCCGCCGACCCATCCACCATCCAGCCCCTCGACGCCAACACGATCATCCTATCGAGGCGTCGCTACGACCATTTGACCCCGCCAGGCATACAGGTAGAAGACCCGCCGCCCCTGCACTCTTGCAAGCCTTTGCCGGGACCAGGCCGCCGTGTTCATGGTGGACTTCTCCAGCAGATGAATGCCCTCTCGGCAGGCGTCGACGAACACCGCGACGTCGCCGCCGCGGCTCTTCTCGATCACGTGCCCGAAGTCGAGAAGCAGGCAGCTTTCGGGGAAATTGTCGGCCCGCGTGCTCGCGCTGGCGGGAACGAGATAGTCCCGGCCGCGGTAGTGCACCCCGTGGCCGCTCAGGTACACCACCTGTGTCTGCTGCGGAGCAGCCCGGTCAAAGAACGACTCGATGGCCTGCCGGACCGCATCGTGATGGGTGCGCTGCGGGTCGTGCATCTCGACCTGGTAGCCCGCCGACGTGAACGCAGCGTCAAGCTCCCGCAGGTCGTCGACGATGAACGGGAGGTCGTCGATCGCCTCGTCATCGTAGTGTGGAACGCCGATCAACAGCGCACGGAAAGCACTGACTTTCCCGCCTGGAGCCGCCTTTCGGATCCCGGCCATGACGGGCTAGCTACTCCCCGAAGGTAAGGACGATACCGCCCGTCGCACCGAGCTGCCCGGACGCGCCGAGCACCGTGACGCCACCGCTTGCCGTCACCTCGAACGACACCTGCGCCTGCTTCAAGGGCAGTCGCGCACCAGAGCCGGCGACGTCGTCGAAGAGCTCCTGAAGACCCGCCACCACCTGCCTGAGATTATCCCTCAGCACGGTGAGCGGAATATGGCGGACGGAGGCCTCGTCACCACGGCGACCGAAGATGCCTTTCTCTCCGGCTGCACCCTCGTTCTCGTCCACCACAAGAAACGGCAACGTGTCGATCTGGATCTCCGAGCTGGTGCGAGACATCAACCTCCCCGATCTCCCTCTGTCCCCGTTGTCGGGCTGCCGGAATCATACCCCAGAGCGAACGGTGGCGGACATGGGGCGACTGTTCCCGGGGTTGGGCTGGTCAGACCGGAGGGACCGCATCCCCGGGCCTTCTCGGGATGCCGGGCCGCGCCGGCGCCTGAAACGGCGTCGAATAGGAGGGGATCGGCCGGCACCGTCGGCGGACCGTCGTGTTCACATGTCCGAATCAGTTCAGACCGGCCGGGCCGGGAGCGGAACCGTCCCTGGTCGCCCGGGCCTACCCACACCGACACCGAGAACGCCAACACCAGGAAGACCGGCAACAGCCGCCGAGCGGCCGCCGGGCCCGGGCGCTCCTCCCTCTGCGGGGCCGGCAGCGCCTCGGCCCGGCAGAGGGAACAAACCGGCGACCTGTCCGCACGAGATGTCCGCACAGGCGGAGATCCGAAGCCTCTGCCATCCTCGACAAGCAAGCCGCCTGGGATGGCACCCGTTATTCGGACAGTGATCCGACGAGATAATTGATCCGCGGACGGATATTATTGATGGGCCAGTCGCGCGGGCGGTTCGTGCCTGAATATAAGGACGAGTCGATGAAACTCGCCGTCGATTCGGGCCGGCCGATCTCGGCGGTCACGGAGGGCCTGGCCCAGATCTTTCGCATCTTGATCGGGTGTGATCGCGGGCTGGCCTCCCACCCTTGTTGATGTTGAGTTTTGCTGCTGGGTCTGGGTGTGGCCGTGGTGGAGTGCCTGGCTGTCGCGCGGGGTCAATACCAGGAACTTTAGTGCCTGATCATGACTGTGGCGACCGTGGGTGGCGGTCCCGTGAGGTGCTTGCCGATCGGCTTCTTGGCGGGGAACGGGGTGCTTTTGGTGCGGTGGACGACGCGGGGGTTGGAACGGAGGGCGTCGCGGTAGGACGATCTCAGCGATCTCAGCGGTCACCGCGGCCAGGATCCGGGCCGTTCGCCGGAGGGGGGAAAACCGTTCGGCGCACGACCTGGCGACGGACAACCTTGACGGTGTGGGCGAACGAGAACCGGTCGGGGTCGATTCCTTCGACCAGGGCGGTGTCTCGGCGAGGAGGGTCTCGACTTCCCACCGGTCAGCGTAGAGGGCGGCGAGCTCGGCGGCGGGCGCGGTGGCCGGGTCCAGGACGGTGGTGACCAGCCGGTAGGTCTCCTTCTTGCTCGCGGGCAGGCACTCGCCGGTGCCGGGGTCGCGGTCGAGGGGGTACTCCACGACCCAGACCATGATCTTCCGGCCTGCGTCTCGGGTATCCGGTTCGACGAGGTGAGACAGGTAGGAGCCGTCGTCGACTGGCTCAACGTCCGCGACCACCTACCGTGGTTCACCTCCACGCTGGCGGAGGTGGAGGTCACCCGCGCGATCAGGCGAACCGTTCCGGAAGCGCTCGGACACGTGCCGCGAGTCCTGGACCGGATGTACCGCCTGGACATCGACACCCAAGTGGAGGCGTTCGTCACCTACGACAAACGCCTTCTCGAAGCGGCGCGCCGAGCCGACCTCCCGACCGCGTCGCCGGGCCCGCACTCCACCGCGGGAAGCTGATCAACCTCAAGATCCGGATCAGCCCACCTTCGTCGCCTGACGACGGGAAGATCGTGACCATGGCCGAGCAAGGGCGGCCCGGGACTGGCAGGGAACGCGCCAGGAGCGAGCTTCTCCGGCTGTCCGACGACGAGTTCTTCCCACTCGTCCTCAGGGCGAAGCTGGTTGCGGTGCGTTTTGCACGCTTCGAGCCCAGGGACGGTGCGCATCGCATGTTCACGACCGACGCCTGGCTCCCAGCCGCCGCCCAACCCACCTGATCACACAGCCGCAGGCCCACGACCCCAGCCGAACAGCTACCTCGAACCGGTCGCGGGCTGCGCCATCGCCGCCCACAGCCCGGCGTAGCGGCCGTCGAGCGCGAGCAGTTCCTCATGCGAGCCGTCCTCGACGACGACCCCGTTGTCGACGACAAGAATGCGGTGCGAGGCCCGGGCGGTCTGGAGCCGGTGGGCGATGAGCAGGGTCGTGCGGCCCGCGGCGACCAGTCCCATCGCCCGCTGCACGCGCGCCTCGGTGGCCAGGTCCAGGTTGGCCGTCGCCTCGTCGAGCAGCAGGATCGCCGGGTCGACGAACAGGGCGCGGGCGAGGCTCAGGAGTTGCCGCTGGCCGGTCGAGAGCGACCTGCCCTGCTCGCTCACCGGGGTCAGGTAGCCCTGTGGCAGGGCGGCGATGAAGTCGTGCGCGCCCACCGCGCGGGCGGCGCGCTCGACCTCCAGGTCGGACGCCGAGGGACGACCGTAGGCGATGTTGGACCGGATCGTGCCCGAGAACAGGAACGGCTCCTGCGGCACGAAGCCGAGCTGGTGCCGGTAAGCGGTCAGGTCGAGCGAGGTCAGCGGGATGCCGTCGATACGCACCGTTCCCCGGGTCGCGTCGTAGAAGCGGGCCACGAGCTTGACGAGGGTGGACTTCCCGGCGCCCGTCGTGCCGACGAGCGCGACGACCTGGCCGGGCGGGATCGACAGCGACACGTCGTCCATCGCGGCGAGGCCCGTGCTCTCGTAGGCGAAGCTGACGCGGTCCAGGGTGATGGCGCCGCGCAGCCGTCCGGGCACGACCGGCTCAGCCGCCTGCGCAGTGGCGGACGGTGTCTGCAGCAGCTCACGCAACTGGCCGGCCGCGACCGTCGCCTGCAGCCACTGGTCGAACACCGTGGACAGCTGCCGGATCGGCGCGAAGAACTGGTCCAGGTACAGCAGGAACGCGATGAGGAGGCCGGAGGTCAGGGAGCCGTCAACGATCCGGTGCGCACCCACCGCCAGCGCGATCGCCTTGGCGATCGCGCTGAGCAGGTCGAGGAACGGGAAGAACCGGGCCTGCAGCTCGTAGGAGCGCGACCGGGCCTGGCAGTACGACTCGGCCAGGTCGGCGAACCGCTGCTCGTTGGCCGGCTGCTGGTTGTACGCCTGGCTGACCGCCACCCCGGACAGGCTCTCCTGCAGCTCCGCGTAAAGGGTCGAGATCCGCTCCCGCGCCACCAGGTAGGTGCGACTCGAAGCGCGCTGGAACCACCACGTGGCGACGATCATCGGAATGAGCAGAACCGACACGGCCGAGGCCAGGCGCAGGTCGAACACGGTGAGCACGATCGCGATGCCGCCACAGGTGAGCAGGCTGACCAGGGCGGTGACGAGGCCCTGCTGCAGCAGTTGCGCGAACGCCTCGACGTCCGAGGTCATCCGCGTCATGATCTTGCCCGCCTGTTGCCGCTCGTAGTAGTTCAGCGACAGGCGCTGCAGGTGGGCGAACGTGCGGACCCGCAGGCCGAACAGCATCCGCTCCGCGGTGCGCTGCGTGTAGTACGTCATGAACCGCTGGTTGGCCCAGATGATGGCCTGCAGGACGGCCAGCACGACGACCACGCCGTACAGCACGCGGACCGAGTCACGCTGGACGCCGTGGTCGACGCCGAGCCGGATCAGCGCCGGGCCGGCCAGGGCGCTGAGCGCGTCGATCACGACCAGCAGCACGCCGAACAGCAGCGGACGGGCGAAGGGGCGGAACACGTCCCGCATCGAGAAGGTGTCCCGGGGGGCCGTCTGCTCGGCCAGGTCGACGTTCGGCTCACCGCTCAGCGGCGGCAGCGCGTCCACCGCGGCGAGCAGGTCCGGCGAGACGGTGGCCAGGCTGCCGAGCTGCCCGAGCTCGCGCTGGGCGCCGCCGGCGGCCGACCGGCGGGCCACGGCGTCGCTGGCGTAGGTGCTCACCTTCGGGGCGCCGTGGCGGGACACGTTCTGCGGCCAGGCGGCCGGGTCGACCGAGTCCACGACGGCGGCCGGCCGCCCGGGGTCGTCGGCGTCCGGGCCGGTGAGCAGCTCGCGGAACAACTCCGAGCGTTCGAGCAGGTCCTCGGTCGTGCCGTGATCGACGATGCGGCCCCCGTCCAGAACGATGACCCGGTCGGCCAGCGCGAGGGTGGAGTACCGCTTGGCGATCAGGACAGTCGTGCGCTGGGCCAGAACCTCCTCGAACGAGCGGTGGATGGCGTGTTCGGTACGCGCGTCGATGGCCGAGGTGGCGTCGTCCAGCACCAGCACGCGCGGATTGGCCAGCGCCGCCCGGGCGAGCGCGATGCGTTGGCGCTGCCCGCCGGAGAGGGTGAAGCCGCGCTCGCCGACGACTGTCCCGTACCCGTCGGGCAGTCCGGAGATGAAGCCGTGCGCGTGCGCGGCGACGGCCGCGCGCTCCACGTCGACGTCGGACGCGGTCGGGCGGCCGAAGGCGATGTTGTCGCGAATCGTGGTCGAGAAGAGGAAACCCTCCTCGAAGACGAGGCCGACCGCCGAGCGCACCGAGGCGAGCGGGTAGCCGCGCATGTCCCGCCCGTCCAGCCGCAGGACTCCGGCGGTCGGATCGTAGAAGCGGGCGAGCAGCAGGGCGAGCGTCGACTTGCCGGAGCCGGAGGCCCCGACGATCGCGACCCGCTCCCCGGGCTCGATGGTGAGGGTGATGTCGGACAGGACGGGCTCGCCGTCTGCGTAGGCGAAGTCGACGTGGTCCAGGTCGAGGCGGCCGACGGGTGCGGTGAGCGGGGTGGCGTCATCCCGCTCCTGGACGGCGGACTCGGCCGAGAGCAGGTCGAGGATCCGGGCGGCGCCCGCGCGGGCCTGCTGGCTGGTGGTCAGGATGCTGGACAGGAACCGGACGGGCGTGACGAGTTGCAGCACGTAGCTGGAGTAGGCGAGGTAGACCCCGAGGGAGATGTGGCCGTGCATGAGCAGCCAGCCGCCGAGCGCGAGGACACCGAGCTGGGTCAGGCCGGGGAAGGCATCGAGTGAGGCGGTGAAGCCGGCGGTGATCCGGGCCGCGCGCAGCCGGGACTGGTAGAGGGTGCGGGACTCGGCGTTGAGCGAGTCCTGCTCCTGTCCCTCCTGGCCGAAGGCCTTCACGATCCGCACCCCGGTGACGGCTTCCTCGACGACGCCGGCGACGGTTCCCTTGTAGAACTGGTCGGTGAAGCTGGCCGGGAACGAGCGGGTCCGGAACCGGGCGGCGACCCAGATGAACGCCGGTACCGTGACCGCGAGGACGAGCGCCAGCAGCGGGGAGAGCCACAGCATCACGCCGAGCGCCACCGCCAGCAGGGTCAGGTTGCCCCACGCGATGCCCAACTGCTGCAGGAACATCTGGATGAGGGTCAGGTCGCTGGTGGCGCGGGACATGACGTCACCGGTACGGAACCGGTCCCGGCCGGTCGGGTCCAGGTACTGCAGGTGGTGGTGGACCAGTTTCTGCAGGTCCCGCTGACTGGTCGCGGCCGCCCGGAAGCCGAGCGAGCGGCGCAGGTACTGCAACACGAAGGTCACCACTCCGGCGATGACCAGGATTGCGATCCACAGCGACAGCGACCGGCGCCGGGTGAGGATGCAGTCGTCGACGATCACCTGTTGGATCAGCGGCAGCGCGGCGAACACGATCTGGCCCGCCACCGCGAGCCCGATGGCCAGGCGCACACCGCGCAGGTTGCGCCGGCCCAGCAACGGCGCCAGCAGTCGCAGCGTGCCCTGGGTCCGCGCCGTCACCGCGTCATCACGCTCGACCACGTGGTCGAACTCGCGGCCAGACCTACCGGAGCGCCGTCAATCACCGCCGCGATCGCCGCCGCCCCGGTTGGATATGCGCCGAAGACCTGGCGCAGCCGTGCCGGGTCGATCACATCGGTGCCCGCAGGAGTTGGCATTCCTCATTTCTAAAGGAACTTATCCTGCATATCCACGCCGGCGCGGCTACGCGCTTCGTTAAGCGCCGCCGGATGAAAGCGCGATCGCGGTATCGACGCCGCCGCCGCCACGCTCCCCCAGCCGGGGGCGCCGCCCGCTTCATAGGCCGCCGGGCGTCGGACCGCGACGCTCAGCGGGGTCCGCCCCGACTCCGGCCAGGTCTCCTCGACGACCTTGTGCAACTCACGGAGCACCAGTCTGATGTTCGGGTCGCGCTGGCGCCCCTCCCGCACGACCGCGCTGATTTCGCGCACACCGAAGTCGATATCCTCGACGATCAGCCCTTCCAGGTGGACCGGCACGGCCATCCTGGGCGCGATGGCCAAGGCCACTTCGGTCGCGGCGAGCTCGCAGATGTTTCGTGCTCCGTCGACCCGGTGCTTCACCTTGGGGATGAAGCCCGCGGCGTCGGCGGCACGCTGCAGGGCGCCGCCCAGACCGGAGTCGGGGGCACCGGTCACGAACGGGATGTCGGCCAGGGCGACGAGGCCGCTCGTGCGGACGCGGGTGTGGTGTTCGCTCGGAGCCAGCAGGACGAGCGGCTCATCCAGCAGCCGCTCCTCGGTCAGTCCGCTCAGCGACGGCTGCTCCCCGAAGTGGTACCGGCAGGTGATCGCGACATCGAGCTCGCCGCGGCGCAGCATCCGCAACGCCCGCTCCGCCGTGGCCTGCTGGATCGCAAGCTGCAGGTCGGCCTCGTCGCGGACGAGCCTCGACACGACCGGGGCGGCCAGCATGGGGATGCCCATGTTGAACGACGCGATGCTGACGCTGCCCGCCACCCGGTCGCGGGTGGCGGCGACGGCGCTCATCGCCTCGTCGAGCGCGCTGACCACCCGGCGGACGTGCTCGACGAGGACGTCCCCGGCGGGGGTGAGGCCGAGGGTGCGCCCGTCCCGGCGGAAGAGGATGACGCCGACTTCACTCTCCAGAACCCGTAGTTGCTGGGAGACCGCGGAGCTGGTGATGTTGCGACGTTTGGCCACCGCGGTGACCGTTCCCAGATCGGCAAGGTCGCACAGCAGCATCACGCGACGCAGATCAAGCATGGGACACCAGCGCGCGATTCGAGACACGGGCCAAAGCCGCAACGCGCAGGGGCCCGCGAACGTCGCCGGACTTGGTCGGCACGGATCCTCATTTCCAGATCTTGGTATGACAGGTCACCGTCCGCGGTGTCGCGGACTCACGATGACCTGCCAATGCGTGGACACTGTTGTCGGGGCTGGTCACCGACAACAGGACGCACTGCTTGCGCGCATGAGGTCGACGTGGCGTCTGGCCACCAAGTCGAATGAGCGCATGAACCAAGACTACTGGATCCGGGCCAGTTTTTCTTTTATTTCGATTGATGTGGTAGAGATATCTCCCGCGGGTCCCGCAGCCGCTCGCGGATCGTGGAGCAGTCGTACGCCGAGGGGAAGGCAGCCGAGGGGAAGGCACCCGAGGCCTGCAGCAGCGGGATGACCTCGCGGTTGAACTCGGCGATCCCGTCGGGTAGCACGGGGATGTGGATGTGGAGACGTCGTTCGCTCATGACGCCTCCGGCGCCGTGCGCAGCAGCGGCAGGAGCTGTTCACCCTGCCGGACGATCTCCTGCTTGTACGGTGTGTCCGAGAGGACGAAGTGGGTGATGCCGAGCCCGGCGTACCGCTGGAGCGCGGCAGCGACCTCGGCGGCCGTGCCGACCAGCCAGGTCGTCCCGGCGCCGCCGCCGCCGACCTTGCCCGGCGTGGTGTACAGGTTCGTGTCCAGCACCTCGCCGCGGGCCTGTAGATCGATGAGCCGCCGCTGCCCCACCGACCGCCGCTGGCCCGCCGCCCAGCGCGGGTCGAGCCGGTCGGCCAGCTGCCGCACCTTCGCCTCGGCGTCGCGCCAGGCCTCCTCGGTGGTGTCACGGACGAACGTGGTGATCCGAAGCCCGTACTCCAGGGGCGGGTGTTCGCGGCCGAGCTTGTCCTGCAGTGCCGTCAGCCGGTCGATCCGCTCGGCGATGCCGTCCAGCGGCTCGCCCCAGAACAGCTGCACGTCCGCCTCGGCCGCCGCCACCGCCTCGGCGGCGGCCGAGGCCCCGCCGAAGTACAGCCGCGGGTGGCCACCCGAGAGCCGCGGGACGACGGTCGAGTTCCGGACCGGCCAGAACTCGCCGGCCTCGGTGACGTCCGCCTCGGCCCAGAGCCGGCGGACGGTATGCAGGAACTCGCGGGTGCGGTCGTAGCGCCGGGACGGGTCGAACTCCCCGTCCCCGTAGGCGTCGAGGTCGTCGAGCCCGCTGACGATGTTGACGTACACCCGTCCGCCGCTCAGGTGGTACAGCGTCGCCGCGGCGCTGGCGAAGTGCGCGGGAGTCCAGTACCCCGGGCGGATCGCGATCAACGGGACGAAGGTGGTGGTGCGGGCCGCGAGGGCGGTGGCGACGGTGAAGGTGTCCGGCCGTCCCCAGCTCGTGCCGAGCAACGCCCCGCCCCACCCGTGCCGCTCCAGCAACAGGGCCTGCTCGACCGAGAAGTCGAGGCTGCCCCAGGTGTCCTCGGTGAAGTCGCCCCGGTGTCCGGGTTCGAGGGTGTTGGGGATGTACCAGAGGAACTCGCGGCTCACTGTGGCTGCTCCGTTCGCGGGATCGGATCAGGCCTCGGCCAGGACGGGTAGCGGGAGACCGAGCCGCTCACGCAGCGTCGCGCCCGGCCTGGGCGCGGCGGCCAGGGCCGGAACGACCTCGGCCAGGACGCGCAGCACCTGCTCCACCCCACCCGCCACGGTCAGTTCCAGCCCGTCCGCCGCCGCGGCGGCGACCACACCGGCCAGCCGGTCGGCGCTGTCGTCGGGGTGGGCCTCGGCCGGGATGAACACCCGTAGGTCGCCGCGCCGCCGGCCGGCCGCGCCCAGCGCCGAGGCCAACCCGTCCGGGTCGACGCCCTCGCCGCGGCCCAGCAGGACGACATCGGCGGCGGCGGCGCGTTCCCAACCCAGCGTCGCGACATCGGCGGCCGCGAGGACGGGCCGACGCTGCGGCGACGCGGGCCCGTCGATCGGCCCGGCCACCCGGTAGTACGGGCCGCTGTGCTCCGGCGGGCGCAGCCGCGACCAGTCGGCGAAGCGGGCGCTCGCCGCGTCGCCGACGAGCACCTCGGCGGGAAAGCTGTCGAACAGTCCGGTCAGCACCTGGGCGTACTCGGACCACCGCTCCCCCGCGTCCGGCGTCCGCTCCCGGGGACCGTGCTGATCGCTGTTGGTGTCGCCGCCGCCCGGCCGGAGCACCACGCCGCCGCCCCCGCGGGTGGCGCGGTCCAGAGAGGTCACCCGACGGGCCAGGTTGAACGGGGCGTTGTGGGTCGTCGCGGCATCAAGGAGGAACCCGAGCTCCGGTCGGCCCTCGGCGAGGTAGGCCGCCACGACCGAGGCATCAGGTCCCGGCTCGTCCAGGACCCGCACGGCGCTGACGCCGACCGCCGCAGCCGCCGCGACGACCCGCCTGGCCTGCGGGACGGTGAGGGCGGGGACCACACCGGGTCGGCCCGGCCCGGCACCGACGGACAGGTCGAGGATCACAGGCACGCTCATCCGGCCGCCTTCAGGTTGGTGGTGCTGAACGAGCCGCGCGGCGGGACCGCCAGACCGAAGTGCTCCCGCAGCGTCGTCCCCTGGTAGTCACGGCGGAACAGGCCGCGGCGCTGCAGCTCGGGGACCACGTGGTCGGCGAAGTCGTCGAAGCCGCCTGGAAACACGTCGGGCATGAGGTTGAACCCGTCCGCGGCGCCCTGCTCGAACCAGTGCTGGATGTCGTCGGCGATCTGCTCGGGGCCGCCGACGACGATCCGGTGCCCGGTGCTGCCGCCGAGGCGCCGGACGAGCTCGCGCAGGGTCGGCTTCTCGCGGTCGATGATGCCGAGCACCTCGCGGTAGAAGCCCTGCGAACCCGACGCCTGCTCCGGTTCCGGGAGCAGTTCCCGCGGGATCGGCTCGTCCAGCTCGAACCGCTCGAGGTCGAGGCCGAGCTGGCCGCCCAGTCGCCACAGCGCGTAGCCGGTCGGCTGGATCTCGTCGAGCAGCTCCCGGCGCTGCTTCGCCTCGGCCTCGGTGCTGCCGACGATGGTGGTCAGGCCGGGCAGCAGAATCACATCGTCGGGCTGGCGGCCGAACTGGCGGGTCCCCGCGCGCACCTCGGTCCGGAACGCCTGGGCGCCGGCCAGCGTCTGGTCGACGCTGAACACCGCCTCGGCGATCCGCGAGGCGAGCCGGCGCCCGTCCCGGGAGCCCCCGGCCTGGAGCAGAACCGGCCGACCCTGAGGCGAGCGGACGGCGTCCGGCGCGTCCCAGCGGTCGATCAGCCGGCGGGCGAAGTCGGCGGCGCGTTCATAGCGCTGGGTGTGGTCGAACTCCTCGGTGCGCCCGAAGTTGCGCGCCGCGAACGGACCGGCGGTCGTCACGACGTTGAGACCGACCCGGCCGCCGCTGATCACGTCGAGACTGCCGATCCGGCGGGCGACCTCGACCGGGTCGTTGTAGCTGGCCGACAGGGTTCCGACCAGGCCGATCCGCTCGGAGTGGGCGGCCAGTCGGGCCAGGTTGACCGTGGGTTCGAAGTTGTTGCCGGGGCGGAACGGCAGGTCCCCGGCGAGCGCCGGGGTGTCCGCGAAGAACACCGCGTCCAGCCTGGCCTCTTCGGCCTTGCGGACGACGTGCTCGTACAGTTCGGCGGTGTAGGCCGCATACGGGTCGGCGCCCGGAAATCGCCACGCGCCGCCGATGAAGCCCGCATTGAGGATGTTGACGTTCAGGTGCAGCTCTCTGGCCACCACGATCTCCTCTTCGCCCGGGCTCAGCGGGACGCGGCTGAGCAGTATCCGTGGCCGCGCAGGGGTCCGCTCTCGGGCAGTCGCCAAAACGCCTCGTGATGAACCGTTCTCAGCAGAAACGCGTTCGGGTGCCTGAGCTTTCCCATGGCCACGCAAGCTAGTACGACCGGGGCGCTCGTTCGCCCAGGTTCGGCTACGGGAACCGCGAAGCCCGGCGGCGTTGATTCCACTCAGCGGGACGTGGCCGCCCGGGCCGTCCGGGGTCGGCCACGTTCCCGCCCGGCCTTCGACCGAGTACCGCGGTTTGCCTACAGCGTTCCCGTAGCGGCGATTCGTTGTACCCGGTCGGTCGCTGTCACACGCTTGCCGACGGACCGCAGGAGGACTGCGTCCACGCCTACCTGAGGAGCCGATCCGGTGGCCCACATCATCGAGTTCGCCCCCCTGTTCGCCTACGCCGACACGCCGGATCTCCACCACGTCACGGGTGTCTGGAACGCCGCCGAGGCCACCGAGCGCCTGGCCGCTCAGCGTGGCCACACCTACCACCGCCCCGCTGTGGGCGGCACCACCCAGGCCGAGGTCGACGCGGCGCTGGCCTCGACCGACGCCCTGATCCTGGCCCCCAGCGTCGCCGGCCCGGCCGGCATGTTGCTGCCCGCCGACGGCGAGGAGTCCGGTCGGATCATCGGCCACCGCCTGCTCGACCGGCTCAGCGCCGAGCGCCCCGACCTGCACGTCGTGTTCATCTCGCACTTCCTGGTGGGGCACGGCGTCACCCACCGCAACAGCAAGCCGCACACCTGGGGCCTGCGGTCGCTGGAGGCGCACCTGCGCGGCGGACGCAACCCGTGGACGATCCTGCGCGCGACGTGGCTGTCCACCGTCCACGACGAGTCGTACCAGACCCGGCTCAGCCAGGACCCGTACACCGACGGCCTGTCGAGCACGACCGCGATCGCCGACGCGGCCCTGACCGCGATCGAGAATCCGCGCGCGGCCGTCGGCCGCACCGCGGCGGTGTTCAACCTCAGCATCCCCGAGGTGGGCCGCACCGACCTGGTGCGTCAGTTCGAGGCACTCGAGCCCGACTTCGAGTACGAGGTCAGCCGGCAGCCGGTGGACGCGTGACCGCGCCCGTGAGCAGCCGACGTCCGACCGGACAGCACGAGTGGGAGGCAACGTTCGGGCGGGACGCGAACGGGCGGCCGGTCCCGCCGAAGCGCCATGTGCTCGTCCTGGCGAACGTCCTCGGCCGGCCCGGGGACACCGCCGCCCGCCACCTCGAGGCCGGCCTGGCCGCCCTTGAGGAGCGGTACGGCTACGGACGCGACGGGCTGCTGTCCACCGTCGGCTGGGGCCAGACCTGGTGGGACCAGCACACCGAGCAGGTGGGGCTGATCGGCGCCCCGTCGCGCATGTCGCGTTGGGAGGATCCCGTGCTCGAGCAGCCGTCGGCGATCTTCCACTTCGCCAGTGACCACCAGGATGTCCTCGACGACGCCCGGGAGACGCTGTTCGGCGGCGGGGACCTCGCGCAGGGCGAGTACCTCACCGTCATCGACGTGCGCAACGGCTTCGTGGGCACCGGGCTGCCGGCGCAGGCGCTGCCCTCCCTCGGCATCCCGGCCTCGTCCCCGCTGCTGCTCGGGTTCCACTCCGTGCATCGTGGCAGCCAGGCCACCGAAGAGTCGATCACCATCGGCTCCGGGCCGCTGGCCGGCGGCACCACGGCCCATGTGAGCCGCATCGAGCTCGCCGTGGAGCGTTGGCATGCCCTGGACCGGGACGAGCAGGCGGCGTTGCTGTTCAGCCCGACGCACACCGCCGCCCAGGTCGAGGCGCTCACCGACGACGCTCCGAGCGACTATCCGAAGTACGAACAGACCGTGGCCGAGTACGGCATCGTCGGGCACGCCCAGGCCGCGGCCCGGGCCCGCGTCAACAACGTCCCGGTGATCAACCGCCGCGACTTCGCGACGCTGGACGAGGGCCGGCCGGGAACCCACTTCGTCGCGCTCCAGAGGGAACTGCGGGACTTCAACAACACCCGGGCGATCATGAACGGCGCGGACGGCACCGACTACCACAGGGGGGTCGGCGCCCGCCGCCGCAACGGCATCAACGCGTTCTTCGACGTGACCAGGCGCGCGACCTTCGGGCTGCCCTCGCGCGCGCACCGCGCCTACCCGTCCCGCAGGAGCTGACGATGGCCGACCTACCCGTATCCCCGCCCACGCTCGACGAACAGGCCGCCCAGGCACTGCGCGGCATTCTCGACGACCCCGCGCTGCCGGTGGGGAGCACAGCCGCCGGCCCCGACGGGCCGCGGATCGCCGCGCTGCGCGAGGCCCACGACTTCGTGAGCAGTCAGAAGCTCGCGGTCACCGCCGCGTGGTCGCCGGAGGCGGCGGGGGCGCTGGTGGACTCACTCGCCCGGATCGATCCCACCCTGGCGGCGACGCTGCGCTGGCACGCCACCCTGGCCCCGTTCCTGTCGGCGCTGCCCGCCTCGCGTCCGCGCAATGCCCTGCTGGGCAACATCCGGCGCGGTGAGCTGTTCACCTGGGCGACCGCGGTCGGGGCCTGGACCTGGCGGGACGGGTCGGCCCCGGATGCCGAGCGCCCGCTGGGGCGGGCCGACGGGGAGATCGAAAGCGACGAGTTCCCGGGTCTGTACGACACCGTCCTGCTGTGGGAGCCGTCCGCGTCGGCTCTGGTGGCGCTGCCGACCCACCGGGCCCGGCTGTCGTGGGAGCCGGTGGAACCACCGACGGCCGACGCCGGCCGGCGCTGGAAGATCACCCTGACCCGGGTGACCATCCACGCCGACGAGCTCGTCCGCCTCGAGACGGACCCGCGCACGTCGCCGGCGTGGCGCGAGCCGGGGGGCGCCTGGCCCGAGCCGGGGGCCGCCTGGCCCGAGCCGGAGGCATAGCCCCATGACCACGACCACGACCACGGCCACCCGGCCGCCGCGGTGGGGTGCGCCGGAGCTGCACGACGCGATCGAGGAGATCGCGGCCGACGCGCGCCGGCGACGCGTCGACGGCCCCGGGCGACCGGACCGGGCGATCGCGCTCGTCCGCGAGCTGCGCCTCGGCGCGGTCCGGGTACCCACCGGCCTCGGCGGGGGTGGGTACCGCAAGCGCGACCTGTTCACCCTGGTCATCGGGTTGGCCGAGGCCGACCCGGACGTACCGCACATCCTGCGGGTGCACTGGAGCTTCGTCGAGGAGCGGCTCCGCCTACGGGCGGCGGAGAGCGACCGCCCGTGGCTGAGCGAGATCGTCGCCGGCCGGCTGTTCGGTGGGGCCAGCTCCGAGCTGTCGAACCACAACATCGGATCCCGCACGTACGACACCGCCCTGACCCGGGACGGCGGCGGCTTCCGACTGAACGGCCGGAAGTTCTACAGCACCGGCAGCCTCTACTCCGACTACCTGAACGTCCTGGCCGCCCATCCGGACGGCGAGGTCGGCACTGTGCTGGTGCCGGCCGACCGGGCCGGCGTGATTCACGCCGATGACTGGGACGGTATCGGCCAGCGGGAGACCGGCAGCGGCACCACCGTCTTCGACAACGTGCGGGTGGAGGCCGACGAGGTCAACCAGTTCCCCCCGCGGCTCGGCGAGGGCAGTCCCGGCCAGTCCCAGCCGCAGTTGCTGCTACACGCGATCGCCGCGGGCATTCTGCGGGCCGTCACCGCCGACGCCGCCGAGCTGGTGCGCGGCCGCACCCGCTCCTACACGTGGGCCACGGCCGAACAGCCCCGTCACGATCCCCAGCTGCTGCAGGTCATCGGGTCGCTCTCCGCGGCGGCCTTCGTGGCCGAGGCGACCGTCCTGGCCGCAGCCGACGCCCAGGACCGCGCCGCCGCCTTCGCGTTCGAGCACCACGTCGCCGACCCGACGCTCGAACACGAGGCGTCGCTGCTCGCCGCCAAGACGAAGGTCGGCCTCGAGGACCTCGCCCTGCGCGCCGCCAGCGACCTCTACGCCGTCGGCGGGGCGTCGGCGACGCGGGCGTCGACCCATCTCGATCGGCACTGGCGCAACCTGCGGACCCTGTTCTCGCACAACCCGACCGTGTACAAGGCCCGCGCCATCGGCGACCTGGTCACCAACGGCACCGAGCTCCCGCGGAACGTCGGGTTCTTCTAGCTCTCCCCGGTGTGGGGGGGCGCCTCGGTGCCGATGTTCTCCGGTCGGATCGACCGCTCCCCCGCCACCTGGTCGGCCAGCTTGCCCAGCCGCCCCAGCTGCTCGGCCGACAGCTCGACGGCCAGCGCGCCGGCGTTCTCCCGGACGTACTCCGGGTGGCGGGTGCCGGGGATCGGCACCACGTCCTCGCCCTGGCCCAGCAGCCAGGCGAGTGCCACCTGGGACGGCCGGACACCGAGTTCGCCGGCCACCGCGACGACCTCGTCGGCGAGCGCGCGGTTGGTCGCGAAGTTGTCCTCGGCGAACCGCGGGTGGGCGACCCGCTGCCCGGTCACGTCCTCGCGCGAGCGGACCGCACCGGTGAGCCAGGCCCGGCCGAGCGGCGAGTACGGCACGAGGGCGATGCCCAGTTCCCTGGCGACCGGGACGATGGGTCCCTCGATGTCCCGGCTGAACAGCGACCACTCACTCTGGATCGCGGCGATCGGGTGCACCGCGTGGGCCCGGCGGATCGTCCCCGGGCCCGGTTCGGACAGGCCGATATGCAGCACCTTGCCCGCCGCGACCAGCTCCGCGAGCGCGCCCACGGTGTCCTCGATCGGCACGGTCGGGTCGACGCGGTGCTGGTAGTACAGGTCCACATGGTCCACGCCGAGCCGGCGCAGCGAGCCCTCGATGGCCCCGCGGATGTACTCCGGCCGCCCGTCGATGCGGCGGTGATCCGGGTTGGTGTCGCGGTCCAGGGCATTGCCGAACTTCGTCGCGATCACGACCTGATCGCGACGGCCCCTGATCACCCGGCCCAGCAGCAGCTCGCTGTGTTCGGGGCCGTACACGTCCGCGGTGTCGAAGAACGTGATGCCGGCGTCGAGCGCGGCATCGACCACCTCCCGGGCCTGCCGCTCGTCCTCGGGGCCGGAGCCGGAGCGGAAGCTCATGAAGCCCAGGCCGATCGGCGAGACCCACGGGCCGGAGGAGCCGAGCCGCCGCTTGACCGTGTGCGTCACTGTCTGTCTCCTTGTTCGGTCATTCTCGTGAGGCCGGACATCGACGTGCGTGCCGGTGATCAGGAGCCGTAGAAGGGCTGCCCGGACACCAGTTCCGACTCGCGCCCGTCCACGCCCCGGGGGATGTCACCCTCGAGGGTGACGCGGTACAGCACGCGCTCGTGGCCGAGGTGGCCGGCGTCGCTGACCGCCAGGTGCGAGGTAGCCCGGTTGTCCCAGAACGCGACGCTGCCCGGCTGCCAGCGGAACCGCACGGTGTACTCGGTGCGGGTCGCCTCCTCCCAGAGCAGCGCGAGGATCCGTTCGCTCTGCGTCGGGCTGAAGCCACGGATCTCGCGCGGGCCGCGAGTGAAGCCGGGGCTGACGAACAGGGCCCGCTCGCCGGTCACCGGGTGGACCCGCACCGCGGGATGGTAGGCGGCGAGGTTCGCCTCGGCGACCTTGCGCTCCCGCTGGCTGCCGGCCGTGGCCTGGGTGTTGAACTGGTGCTTGATGTCGAGCGTGTCGGCAAAGTCGCGCAGTTCCTTCGGCAGGTTCTCGTACGCGGCGACCAGGTTCGTCCACGTGGTGTCGCCGCCGTACGGCGGGAGGATGTCCGAGCGCAGGATCGAGGCGGCCGGCGGGTTGACCAGGGCGGTGACGTCGGTATGCCAGCTGTTGTCGTACGAGGTGCGCTTGCGGCCGAGGTTCTGCTCGTAGCGGCGGCTGTCGATCGGCAGGATCTCGGGGAAACCCTCTGGCGGGTTCTCCTCGTGCGGATGCGCGGGAGTCACCTTGCCGAAGCGCCGCGCGAAGGCCACCTGCTCGGCGTGCCCGATCTGCTGGTCACGGAAGAAGATCACCTTGTACTGGTGGAGGGCCTGCCGAATCTCGGCGATGACGACGTCGTCGAGGTTCTCACGCAGGTCCACACCGGTGATCGTGGCGCCGATGTACCCGGCGAGTGGTTCGGCATCCAGCCCGAGGGCGGAACCAGGAACCGTGGTCATGGAGAGCTCCTTTGCTGTGGCGTTCTCGCACATCCAGCATCGGCCCCGGCCGGGTCCGGACCAAGGCCGCTCGGCTACCAGTTCCGCACACGCCTACTTAATTGGCGGGAATTGTTTGGCTCATTCCGGCAGTGACCACGCACAGCGCGAACCGGCTGATCCGCGCGGAACTTCACGGATTGCGTAGCGGCCGCGGGTTGTTCCCACGGCCGCGCCGGGGGGAGCGTCGAGCCATGACTCTCCCGACGCCGAAGGCGCCACCACCCGCCCTGGTCGCGGTGACCCGATCGACACTGGCGGAACTGCTGGACCCGGCGGGCGCGGCCGAACTACCGCGGCTGGCCGCGCGGCTGGACGCGGTGGCGGACGCGCTGATCCTCGGCGCGGACCTGGTCTTCGAAGCCGGCACGGCACTCGAAGCCGGCACGGCTACCGGCGCCGGCCACGCCGGCCACGCCGGCATCGACCCGACGATCGCAGCGATCACGCTCGCCCACCACACCCGCCGGGTCGGCCTGGTCGTCGCGGCCGTCCCCCAGCGCGATCATCCTTACAACATCGCCCGGCGCCTGTCGAGTCTTGATCACGCTTCCGGCGGACGGGTCGGTCTGTTCATCGGCGTCGAAGACCACCGGGCGACCGCCGGCTCGCCGTGGACGTACGCCGACCCGGTCGCGGCGGCCGCAGACGCCGTGACCGCGATCCGGGCGCTGTGGCGCAGCTTCCCGATCGACACGATCGTCGCCGATCGGGAGTCCGGCCTGTTCGCCGAGTCCCATCGGATCGTGGCGATCGACCACCGGGGCGCCTTCGACGTCGACGGCCCCCTGCAGGTGCCGTGGAGCCCGCAGATCTGGCCGCCGGTGCTCGCGTGGTCGGCCGGGGCCGGCGGTTCCGCGCTCGCGCGGGTCGCCGACGTCGTGGTCAACCCCGAGGACACCCGGCTGGTGCTCCACCACGTGGGCAGCCTCTCCGAGCTGCGGCGGCTGCTGTCCACCGCGCCGGAACTGCCGTCGTCCCCAGCCGCCCCGGTCCCGCTGCGGGCGCGATTCGGCCTGGCCCCAGCGGACCCACCGACCGGCGGCCGGCAGGCGTTTCCGGACCCCGCGCACAACCCCGACGAGAAACAGAAGCCCGACGAGAAACAGAAGCCCGACGAGGAACCGAATCCCGACGAGGCACAGAAGAAGGTCTCCCATGTCCGCTGAGCCACAGCGACACGTCATCCTCAATGTCAACGTCCTTGACGTCGGCATCACCCACGACGCCTGGCGCCACAACAACCTGGACCGACTGGCGTTCGTCGACGCCGGGTACTTCCAGCGGATCGGGCAGATCGCCGAGCGCGGGACGCTCGACGCGTTCTTCCTCGCCGACGGCCCCGGGCTGCGCGAGGACCCGCGCTTCAAACCGTCCCGCAGCCTGGAACCCACGCTGATCCTCGCCGCGGTAGCCGCGGTCACCGAGAACCTGGGCCTGATCGGCACCGCGTCGAGCACGTTCAACGACCCGTGGGAGCTGGCGTACCGCTTCCAGTCCCTGGACTACGTCTCCGGCGGCCGGGCCGCGTGGAACGTCGTCACGACCTACAGCCCCGATGTCGCCGGCAACTTCGGTCTGCCCGAACTCCCGGACCGGGACGCGCGTTACCGTCGGGCGAGCGAGTTCGTCGACGTCGTCACCGCGCTGTGGCGGTCCGCGAACGGAGGACCTCCGGTCGAGCATCGGGGCGAGTTCTTTACGGTCAGCGGGCGGCTGCCGGTGCCCGTCTCGGCGCAGGGCTTCCCGCTGCTGGTGCAGGCCGGCGGTTCACCGGCCGGCCGGGAACTGGCGGGACGGGAGGCGAACGCCGTGTTCTCCGCCGAGCTGAGTCTGCGGGCCGGGATCGATCACTACAACCAGGTCAAGGCCGTCGCGGCCAGGGCCGGTCGCGACCCGGCGCACGTGAAGATCCTGCCCGGCCTCATCACGACGATCGGTAGCACCGAGCAGGAGGCTTACCGGCGCCACGAGGAGACGCAGGTGTCGGCGCCCGACGGCTTCCCCCTGACCCGCCTGGCCGGCTCCCTCGGCGTCGCGCCGGACGAACTCGACCCGGACGCGCCGCTGCCGCGGAAGGTCCTGGACGGGCCGCCGGACCCGAAGCATTTCAAGGCATCGCTCGGGTTCCGGGAGTCGGTGGTGCGCCTGGCCCAGGACGAGAACCTCACCGTCCGTGATCTACTCACCCAACTGGCGGGTGGTGGTGGTCACCGCAAGATCGTGGGCACCCCGGAGCAGGTGGCCGACACGATCGAGCGCTGGTTTCGCGCCGGCGCCGCCGACGGGTTCAACCTGATGCCGGACCGCTTCCCCGACGGCCTGGAGGTGTTCACCGACCACGTCGTCCCGCTGCTGCGCCAGCGTGGCCTGTTCCGCCACGAGTACGAGAGCAGGACGCTGCGCGGCCGGCTGAACATCCCGATCTCCTCGTCCGTTGCCGCGGTATCGGCCGCGTCCTGACCCAGCTTCCGGAGCGCGGTTCTCCAGGTACCACATCGGACCGTGGCGGAGGCGGGTGGAGTTGACTGGGCGGCCCGCCGACAACCCACCCGCCCCGCTGCGTGGACGATCGGCGGAGCGCGGTCGAGAGGATCACTGTTGCCGCCGGGCTAGCCCGAGCTGCTCAGCACTTTCGGCACGTCCGGCGGCGTGTGGATCGACTTCGGGATGGAGTCGATCAATGCCCGGGTGTAGTCGTTCCGCGGGTTCGAGAAGATCTCCTCGACGGTGCCGGACTCCTTGGCTTCGCCCCGCTGCAGCACCGTCACCGTGTCGGCGAACTGTCGGACCACGCTCAGATCGTGGGAGATGAACAGATAGCTCAGGTTCAGCTCCACCTGCAGGTCCGTCAGCACCTGCAGGATCTGAGCCTGGACGATCACGTCCAGGGCCGAGGTCGGCTCGTCCAGCACCAGCACCTTGGGGTCGAGGCTGAGCGCCCGCGCAATCGCCACGCGCTGCCGCTGTCCGCCGGACAGTTCCCGGGCCCGGCGACGCAGGAACGAGTCGTCCAGCCCGACCACGCCGAGTAGCTCCGACACTTTCTCGCGCCGCTCCGCCCGGGTACCGACCTGGTAACGCACCAATGGCTCCTCGATCAGCCGCGCCACCTTGTAGGTCGGATCGAGCGAGGTGAACGGGTTCTGGTAGAGCAACTGAAGGTTCCGCCGGGCCTCGCGCAGCTCCCGGCGCGCGAGGTTCGCGACGTCCTGGCCGCCCACCAGCACCTGGCCGGCATCAGGATCGAGCAGACGTAGGATGATCCGGGCCAACGTCGACTTGCCCGATCCCGACTCGCCCACCAGCGCATGCGTCCGACCGGATTCGATCGAGAAGGACACGCCCTTCAACGCCTCGGTGCGATGCTCGCCACGCCCGAAGGTCTTGTGAACGTCGGTGACCGTCAACGCCGGCTGGTCAGCCGTCGAACCGGAGCGGAGCTGCTTGGTCGCGGTGAACTTGTTCAGATTCAGGCTCGGAACATCGCCGATCAGCTCGCGGGTGTAATCGGAAGTCGGATGGTGCAGCACCTCGGTGGACGAGCCGTATTCCTGGATCTCGCCCGTCCTGAGCACGACCACCTTGTCTGAGCGTTCAGAGGCAAGCGACAGATCATGGGTGATGAGCAGCACGGACAGACCGTTCTCACCCTTGAGCCGGTCGAGCAGGTCGAGGATGGTCTTCTGGATCGTGACGTCCAGGGCGGAGGTCGGCTCGTCGGCCACGATGAGCCTCGGTTGCTGGGCGATCGCGATACCGATCAGGATCCGTTGGAGCTGTCCGCCGGACAACTGGTGTGGATAGGACAGCAGTGCCCGCTCCGGGTCGAGGATTCCGACCGATTCGAGCAGGTCGACGGCATGCTGATGATAGGCACGCCGCTCCGCGTATTCCGGCAGACCCGAGATCTGGTACGCCTCGAAGATCTGCCGATCGATCCGCCGCACCGGGTTGAGCGACGCGGTCGGGTCCTGCGGGACGAACCCGATGTGCCGGCCACGCAGCTTGCGGAACTCGCCCTCGCGCAGGCGCAGGGTCTCACGGCCGTCGAAGTCGACGTTGCCCCGGACGGCCACGTGGCTGTCGAGCAGCTTGAGAATCGCGTTGACCACGGTGGACTTGCCCGAGCCCGATTCGCCGACGATGGCGACCGTCTCGCCCGGGTTGACCGTGAAGGACACCCCGGAGACGGTGGGAGCATCGAGGTCTCCGCCGTAGGCCACCGTCAGGTCGCGCACCGCGAGCAGAGGCGCCGTGGACGTCTCCGGGAGCTGTCCGACTGGATTCCCCGTTGCGCTGGTCATTGTCACCGTCCCTTGCTGATGGACTTGTTGAGCTGGTTGAGGGCAAGCACCGTCAGCACCATGACGATGCCGGGCGCGTAGACGAGCCACGGGTAGCGGTACAGGAAGTCCTTGCCGTTGGCGACCTGCAGTCCCCAGTCCGCGGCCGGCGGCGGACTGCCGTACCCGAGAAAGGCGAGGGCGGAGATGTTGATGATCGCGATGCCGAACTGGAGCACGCCGAGGGCCAGGACGGAACGGTAGGTGTTGGGCAGCACGTGCCCGAACAGCACCTGCAGCTTGTTTCCGCCGACCAGGTAGGCCGATTCGACAAAAGGCAGACCCTTGACCCGCAGCGCCTCGGACCGGATCAGCCGGGCGAACACCGCGACCGACGAGGCGCCGACCGCGATCGCGGCATTGACGGTGGCAAAGCCCAGCGAGACCACCACGATGACCGCGAGCAGGAAGGCGGGAATAGCCAGGAGCACGTCGATGAGCCGCCCCAGCACCGCATCCACCGCGCGACCGAAGAAGCCCGCCACGAGCCCGATCAGACTGCCGGCGAACAGGCCTATCCCGACCGCGACGAGGGCCGTGAGCACGGCCGACCGCGTGCCGTAGACCACCCGGGCGAAGACGTCGCGCCCGAACTGGTCGGTGCCGAACAGGTGCGCGCCCGAGGGGGCCTGGAACTGCTCCCGGGTGATCCCGGCGTACGGGCTGTGGCTGGTGAACAGTCCCGGGACGATGGCCCAGGCCAGGACGACAAGGATGATCAGCGCCGCCACCAGCGTGTAGGCGTTGCGAAGGGTGAGTGCGGGCAGGCTCAGCCTGGCGCGCGCGCGCGGAACCGTGGACAGTGCTACCACGTCGCCACCTGCTTCCCGGAGTCGTGGTTGGTCATCGTGCCGTCGCCCGTCGCAGCCGCGGATCCAACAACGGATAGATCAGGTCGACGATCAGGTTGATCACCAGGAACAGCACGGCCGTGAGCGTCACCGCGGCCTGGAGCACAGGTACGTCCTGGTCCGTCGCTGCCGTCTCGATGACCGTGCCGAGTCCGGGCCGCCCGAAGACCGCCTCGGTGATCATCGATCCGCCGAGCAGGTCGCCGACGATGATCGCCGTGATCGTCAGGGTGGGGAGCGCGGCGTTGGGCAGCAGGTGCCGGACGAGCAGCGTGAACCGGCCGATGCCCTTCGAGATCGCCACGGTCGAGTACTGCTCCGTCCGAGCGGCGTCCAGCGCACTGATGAAGATCTGAGCGATCGGCGCCGAGACCGGGATGGCCAGCGTGACGGCCGGGTAGATCAGCGCACTCAGCCCGTCATAGGTGGTGATCTTGAACCAGCCCAGGTTGAACGAGAACACGTCGATGATGACCAGACCGATGAGGAAGTTGGGCATCGACAGGAACAGCGACGGGAAGGTCCGCAGCACCCCACCGCCGAGCTTGGCCGGCAGGTAGAAGGCCCCGATCGAGATCACGAAGGCGAGGAGCGCGGCGATCACGAAGGAGGCGCCGGCCAGCTCCAGCGTCGACGGGATCCCGCCCCGGATCACGGACGTCACGGGCCGGCCGGCGTCCAGCGACAGCCCCCAGTCCCCGTGCAGGATCAGCCGCTCCAGGGCGTAGCCCAACTGCGCCCACACCGGGCGGTCCAGCCGGTAGTACGCGAGCAGGTCGTTGATCTGCTTCTCGGTGTAGTTCAACTCCGGGCTACGCAACCGAGCCGACACCGGATTACCCGGCAGAACCGTGACGATGATGAAGATCAGGACGTAGACGAGGACGACCGCAAGCACCGCCTGGCCGATGCGGGCAATGACGTACCGGGCGTTGTACGACCCGGCCAGCCGCGCGCTGCGGGGACGGCGTGGGATGGCGACCGTTGCCATGACCTACGCGTCCAGCCAGGCGTCATAAAGCCGGATGCGGGGATAGCCGTCCGTGCTGATGCCCTTCAGATTCCCGGCCGCCGAGAAGTTCTGCGGGAACTCGTGCACCGGAATGAAGTAGTGGTTCTCGATGACAAACTGCTGCACCTTCTTCGCGAGACTGTATACCTCCGCGTCCGTCTTGGCGGCGATGACCTGCTCCAGCAGCGTGTCCAGCTCCTTGTCCGGGGCCCCGAACTGGTTCTGCTGACCCGAGTGCCACCACCGCCACAGGAAGGTCGGGTAATCCGCTCCCCAGTGGATCTCGTAGAGCGGAACCGGTGGCTTGATCGTAACGGCGGTGATCGTGTTGTAGTTGTCGTAGTCGACGTTCTTGAGGGTCAGCTTGACGCCGACCTTCTTCCACTGCTGCGCGATGAGCGTCAGGTCGTCCCGCGACGTGGTGATGAACACCGACGGGTACTCGATGAACTCCAGTGTCTCGCCGTCCTTGGTCCGGTAACCATCCTTGTCGCGCCCAGTCCAGCCGGCCTCGTTCAGAAGTCTGTTGGCCCGGGCCGGGTCGTACTTGAAGTGCTCGGTGAGATCCACCGCCCACGGGGTCTGGGAGTTGACGGGACCCTGGGCGACCTTCCAGCCGCTGTTGTAGAGGGTGTTGATGATCTCCTGTCGGTCGATGGCGCGGTTAAGCGCTTCCCGAACCCGGACGTCCTGCGTGTTCCTGGCGTTCACCCGGATGTGCAGGCCCCACACGCTGCCCGAGGCGAACGCATTGATGATCTTGAAACCCTCGCCCTGGAGACGGCTCTCGGCGCTCGGTTGTGTGTAGTGCACGACCTGGGCCTGACCGGACTCCAACGCACCGACCCGGAGCAGGTTCTGCGAGACCTGCTGGATGGTGATCTTCTCCAGGTAGGCAGGCCCGGTGTGTTTGGCGTCCGGGCGGGGCCAGTTGTAGTCATCCCGCCGCTTGAGGACCACCTCCTTGCCGGCCTTCCAGGACTCCACCACCCACGGGCCGGTGGCGAACGTGTTCTTCAGGTCGGACTGCTCCGCCAGCGGCAGCTTGATCGTCGCCGGCGCCAGAATGGCCGCGTTCGACGAGCCGGCCAGTTGCTGTATGAATGCCGGGAACGGGTCGGTCAGGGCTACCTCCACCTCGTAGTCGCTCACGGCGGTGGCCTGCTTGTACACCTTCGGGATGTTGGCGACCCGAGGAATGGCCCGGCTGGAGTCGCCGAGGCCCACCAGGTTCAGGTTGAGCGCGACGGTCTGGGCGTCGAGCTTCTCCCCGTTGGAGAACGTCACACCCTTGCGGATGCCGATGTTGAATTTCGTGAAATCGGCGTTGTGCGTGTAGCCCGTGGCCAGATGGGGCGCAATCTCGGTCTTCGAGTTCGCGTAGAACAGATATTCCGCGAAGAGGCCCCAGACCTGGAGTGCGTGCCAGGAGCCGACCTGCGACTGCGCCCAACCCGCGTTCTCGAACGCGTTGAGATAGAAAATCTCGCCGCCCGCCTTCGGCTGGGCGTTGACGTCGGATGTGCCCTGGCTGGGCGAGCCGGAGGCACCGGCGCAGGCCGCCAGTAGGCCGGAACCAGCGAACAAGGCACCCAGACTGAAGAGGTTACGCCGGTCGAGTTCGAACGTCATGGTGGACTTTTCCTTCACCTTTTTTATCAGGGCAGGCCGTCTGGCCTGCTAGCCATCGTCGAAACTGATCAGGCCGGGACCGTCGACCACGCAACCTTGAGCCGGGTCACCTCACGCCGACCGCAGGTCACGCCTCGGAAGTAGTATTCGAGAAAGCCCGAAACGGCCGGCGAAGCGGCGCGGCCGAGAACGTCAGGCCGGTCGACTTTGAGCGTCACGGAAAATCGAGTCCCTTGGCTGTCGAGGGCCGCCGCGCGACAGCGCGCGGCGACGACGCGAGGAAGCGTCCTGGCGGCGGCCGCCGGCGACGGACCGACTAGCCGGCCTGACACTGCTCCGGGCGCAGACACCCGGCGCAGTGCACGGCAGCGGGACCACAGCCCCAGGGAGCGATCATGAAAAAATGATGGCCGGAGAGGCGGTGCCGACCAATGCTGTACCGCTACCGGCTAGATGTATCTGAACTTAAGTGGCACCCCGCGGTAGGCCGGCGGAGTGGTGGGCCACCTACCATCTGCGACGGATGGGCCGGGCCCACGCTCACCGGTGTGACGCGCCGTCCGGCCCAGATTCGTCAGTAGCGACGACGTGGTCGCCTGGTGGGCACCGGGCTTGAGAAGCTTCTTCGCCGTGTCGTGTGCCGCTGGCCTCGGAGGGTGGGCAGGGTGCGGACCCGCCTGCTGCGGCGGGCCCGCCGGGGCCCTACCGTCGCCTGGACCCCGGCGGCATTCGCCAGGCCGCGCGGCTCACGGCCAGGGCCCTGATGACGCTCAGCCCCGCCAGGTCAGGTAGAACCACGGTGAGCTCTGCAGCTCGGAGAATCCGTGCACGTCGCTCCGACCGGCAAACGTCTGCGTCCGCTCTGTGAGCGGCAGCACGTAGGCCTCGTCGATGATGTGGCTCTGCAGGCTCGCGACCCTCGCCTTCTGTTCCGCCGCGGTCAGGTCGCCGTAGAGGACGTCCGAGGTCAGCTGCTCGAGCAGTTTGTCCTTGCCTTGGAGCCTGAACGCATCACCGCCATGGAGCGCGGCCGCGCGCGCGATCGTGTAAGCCGCCTCGTGACCGCCGCCCGAGTAGATGAGACCGATGGCTGGATTCTTCGCCGCCGCCGGATAGTTCGAGTAGTCGACCTGATTCAGCTGAAGGTCGATACCGATCTTCCTGAGCTCCAGTTGCAGGAACTCAAACGCGGCCGGGGCACCGACCGTATATACGTCGACCAACGCCCTGACAACGAGCGGCTTACCCGCCGCGTTGACGCGAACACCGCTACCGCCCGCGGGCAGCTTCCAGCCGGACTCCGCCAGCAGTCGGGCCGCCTCCGTAGGGTCGTACTTCAGTGCCGAGCTTTGATCGACATAATCCGGACCGGCGCTACCGAACAGCCCCGTCGCCGCCTTGTAGCTGGACGAGTAGACAGTGAACCTTTCCCGGTAACCTTTCGTCACCTTTGGTAGCAACAACGCTGTGTGCATACGTTGATCTCTACGTGGTGCGCTGGTGCTCCATGTGGAGCAGCACGAGGCATGCTTTCACCACGGATCCGA
>NZ_JANEZT010000439.1 GCF_025403405.1 Frankia tisae | reverse complement strand
CACCCCCACCATCTGCGCCGGCCCGCGCCGGCCCGCCACCCGGTTAAGGCTGCCGCTTGACTTGCTAAAGCACTTGTCTTAGAAATTGGCGTCATGGCGTGGGACTTCGAGACGGACCAGGCGTTCGCCAAGCAGCTCGAGTGGGTCGACGCGTTCGTGCGCGACGAGGTCGAGCCGCTGGATCACGTGCTGCGGGAGCCGTTCGACAAGAGCGACGAGGTCGCGAACGCGATCGTGCGCCCGCTGCAACAAGTCGTGCGCGAACGCGGGCTGTGGGCCGCCCACCTCGGTCCCGAGCTCGGGGGATCCGGCTACGGGCAGGTGCACCTCGCGCTGCTCAACGAGATCCTCGGCCGTTCGCGCTGGGCGCCGTCGGTGTTCGGCTGCCAGGCGCCGGACTCCGGCAACGCCGAGATCCTCGCCCACTTCGGCACGCCGCAGCAGCAGGCCACCTATCTCCAACCGCTGCTCGACGGCCGGATCTGCTCGTGCTACTCGATGACCGAGCCGCAGGCCGGCGCCGACCCGACGCTGTTCCGCGCCGCCGCCCACCTCGACGGCGACGAGTGGGTCCTGCGAGGCGAGAAGTGGTTCTCCACCAACGCCCGCTACGCCAGTTTCTTCCTGGTCATGGCGATCACCGATCCGGACGCCGGCCCCTACGAGCGCGCCAGCATGTTCATCGTGCCGGCGGGCACGCCCGGCCTGGAGATCATCCGTAACGTGGCGCTCGGCCACGAGGCGGCCGAGCTCGGCGCGCACGGCTACGTCCGCTACGACGACGTGCGCATCCCGGCCGATCACCTGCTCGGGCAGCGCGGCCGGGCGTTCGCCATCGCCCAGACCCGCCTCGGCGGCGGCCGCATCCACCACGCCATGCGGACGATCGCCATGGCGCGGCGCGTCTTCGACGCGATGTGCGAGCGGGCGCTGTCACGCCAGGTGCGCTCCGGCCCGCTGGCCTCCCTCGGCGTGGTGCAGGAGCAGATCGCCGACAGCTGGATCGAGATCGAGCAGTTCCGCCTGCTGGTGCTGCGCACGGCCTGGCTGATCGACAAGCACAACGACTACCGCCGGGTCCGCCGCGACATCGCCGCGGTGAAGGTGGCGATGCCGAAGGTGCTGCACGACATCTCCCGCCGCGCGCTGCACCTGCACGGCGCGCTCGGCATCTCCAACGAGATGAACTTCGTCGAGATGCTGGTCGCCGCGGAGCTGCTCGGTCTCGCCGACGGCCCGACCGAGGTGCACCGGGTCACGATCGCCCGCGAGGTCCTCAAGGACCACCACGCGGTCGAGACGCTGTTTCCCAGCGACCACCTGCCGACCCTGCGGGAGGCCGCCACCCGCCGGCTCGCGGGCCGCCTCGGCGACGCCGTCGCCCCCGCGCCGGCATGACCGGCGCCGCGGACGGCCCGGCGGGCGCCGTGCCCGGGGTGGACCTCGGCCGGCTGGCGGCGTGGATGGACGGCGAGGGCCTGCCGGCGGGGCCGATCACCGCCGTCGAGCGGCTCGCCGGCGGCACCCAGAACGTGCTCGTGCGCTTCGACCGCGGCGGGCAGCGGTTCGTGCTGCGCCGACCGCCCGTGCACAAGCGGCCCGACAGCGACCGGACGATGCGCCGGGAGGCCCGGGTGCTCGCCGCCCTGGCGTCGACCGACGTGCCGCATCCCCGGCTGATCGCCGCCTGCTCCGACGAGGCCGTCCTGGGCGCGGCCTTCTACCTGATGGAACCGGTCGACGGCGCCAACCCGACGGTCGAGCTGCCCGCCGGCTACCGGACGTCGGCGCATTGGCGGCACCGGCTTGGCCTCGCGATGGCCGAGGGGGCCGCCGCGATCGCCGCCGTCGACCACGCCGCCGCCGGCCTGGCCGACCTCGGCAAGCCCGCCGGGTACCTGCAGCGGCAGGTAAGCCGCTGGCGCGGCCAGCTCGACGGCTACCGGACGCTGGCCGGCTACCCGGGGCCCGAGGCGCCGGAGCTGGACGCCATCGGCGGCTGGCTCGACGCCCACCGGCCCGACGACTTCCGTCCGGGTCTGGTGCACGGCGACTACCATCTCGCCAACGTGCTCGTGACGGCGGACCGCCCGGCGCTCGCCGCCATCATCGACTGGGAGCTGGCGACCATCGGCGATCCCCTGCTCGACCTGGGCGGCCTGCTCAGCACCTGGCCGGGTCCCGAGGGGACACCGCCCGGGGCACTGGGGGTGCGCCCCTGGGACGGGTTCCCCACGGCCCGCGAGCTCGTCGCCCGCTACGGTGAGATCACCGGCCGCGACCTGCGTTCCCTTCCCTGGTACGAGGTCCTCGCCTGCTACAAGATCGGCATCATCCTGGAGGGGACCTACGCCCGCGCCTGCGCCGGGCAGGCCGATCTCGGCGTCGGCCGGCAGCTACGGGCGACCGCCAGGCGGCTGTTCGCCCAGGCGAGCGCCCGCATCGCGACGGCATGAGCGGCGAGGACACCCGCCGCGACCTGCTGCTGGCCGCCGAGCGGCTGTTCGCCGCCGGCGGCATCGACGGCCCCAGCATGCGCGAGATCAGCAAGGCCGCCGGGCAACTCAACACCAGCGCGCTGCAATACCACTTCGGCGACCGGCAGTCGGTCCTGGCCGCGATCATCGACCGGCATCACCGGGATGTCGAGCCCCACCGGCTCGGCCTGCTCGACACCCTGGAACTCGACGGGGAGCCCCCCGGCGAGTCCGGGCTGCGCGAGCTGGCCGCCGCCCTCGTGCTCCCGCAGGCGGCCCGCCTCGATCATCACGACGGCGGACCCGAGTACCTGCAGATCATCGCCGAGGTGACCGCCCGCCCCGAACGCTTCGCCGCCAGCTTCGCCGCGGTGTCGGCCGCGCCGAGCATGGTCCGCTGGCGCGCCCTGGTCACGCCGTTCCTGCCGCCCGCCGCGGTCGGCCCGCCGCTGCACCGCCGGTTCGCGGCGATCCGCTTCCTCAACGGGGAGCTCGCCACCCGCGCCCGGGAGCATCACCGCCCGGACCACCGGCTGTTCGCCAGTCACCTCGTCGATCTGGTGACGGCGATCCTCGCCGCCCCGGTCTCGGCGCAGACGAGCCGGCACATCCACTCCAGCCCGCCGAACCCCGCCGACCGGTAGGGTCGGAATTCGGCACGACGCCGGATGAGGGTCGAATGCGCAGCTCATCGGGTCGCGCCCAGGCGGGTCGAGACGTCGGGTCGACCCGGGGTCCGTAGTGCTCGCGGCTGTGCCGCGTGGCCTTCAGGGGGAGCGAGACACCGCGGGTGATGCTTCCGTTCATGCTGCCGGTGACGCACCGGCCGGATCGCGACGGTGTGGTGAGCCAGCACCGCCACGTCCCCTTCTTCCTGGCCCTGGAGATCGCCGCGCAGGCCTGGGCGCAGGCGCTGGCGACGACCTGTGAGGGGCTGCTCGCTCCCGCCGACCTCGCTGTCGTCGACGTGACCAGCACCTACCGTCGGGAGCTGTTCACCGGCGACGTCCTGTTCGAGGTCACCCTGGCGAAGTTCGGCTCCAGCTCGCTGACCTTCGCCCTGGAACTCAGCCAGAACGAGCAGGCGGCGGCGAGCCTGACCACGACCCTGGTCAAGGTCGACGCGGACCGGCTGCACTCGATGCCCTTCACCCCCGAGCAGCGCGCCGGCCTGCAGCGGCTCCTGCTCGCCTGAGGAGCACGCCGGCACCGTCCCACCCGGCCACGGAGGCAGGGCGGCTCACCAGGGGAGGTCGGCGAGGAGCTCCTCGACGCGCGCCCGCACCCCCGCGGCCGTCTCCGGGTTGGTGAGGATGTGGACCCGGTCCGCCTCGATGCCCGCCAGCGCGATGCGGGCGACGTCCGCCGGCTGCAGGACGGAGCCGCCGCGCTGCGCCGCCCGGTCGGCAAGGGTGTCCGCCGGGTCGGGCGTCTGCGCCCCCGGCGGCTGGTTCGCCCGCGACGTCTCGCTCAGCGCGGTGGCCACCGGCCCCGGGCACAGCACGCTCGCGCCGAGGGTGGGGGCGACGGCCCGCAGCTCCACGTTGAGAGTCTCGGTCAGCCCGATGACGGCATGCTTGACGGCGTTGTACGGCGTCAGCGTCGGCAGCGGCATGAGGCCGCCGACGGAGGCGGTGTTGAGAACATGACCGCCGCCCTGGCGGATCAGGTGCGGCACGAAATGGTGCACGCCGTGGACGACCCCGAGCAGCGCCACGTCGATCAGCCAGTGCCAGCTGGCCAGGCTCTGCTCCCACATCGGCGCCGGCCGGCTCACGACGCCGGCGTTGTTGCACACCAGATCCACCCGGCCGAACCGGTCGATGGTGGCCTCGGCGAGGGCGCCCACCTGGTCGGCGTCGCTGACATCGGCCGCGACCGCGAGCGTCGTGGCCCCGGTCGCGGCGAGTGTGGCGGCGGCCCGCTCGACCGCGTCGGTCTGCACATCGGACAGGACGACCTGGACGCCCCGGGCCGCGAGCGCCTCGGCCAGCCCGTACCCGATACCGCTGGCCGCTCCTGTCACCACCGCGACCTGACCCTGCTCGATCCTCATGCCCCGCATCCTGCCGGGAAACGGCCCCCGGCGTCGACATCGGAACGATCCCGTCATTGCGGACGCTCTCCACTGTCCGGGCATTCCGCCGCACCGGGTAGAGTGCGATCAGATCACTTCATGGGCGGCGCTGTCCGGCGAAGTCAGGCTCCGATACAGCCGGTTGACGCCAGCCCGTGCGTCATAGGTTGGGGGGCCTGTGAGCGACTCCGGCGGCTCCGGCGGCCCGTTCGGCAACCGGGCCGTTGCCTTCTGGACGGTGGTCGCGGGCATTATCGCGGCGGTGACGTTCACCGTGGGCGCCGTGACCCGGCTGACGAACGGACCGGACAAGCCCACCC